>PLXG01000098.1:0-39070 GCA_003153195.1 Myxococcales bacterium | reverse complement strand
ACCGTCCGCGCCCACGACTTCATCATGATGTAAGAAATCGAGCGCACCCTCGGGTGCGACTCGTGCGCCTTTTCCTCTCCTTCGAACGTATTTCCAAAAAGTTTGATGCGCGCTCAGGTGTGTTTGTCGAGCCGTTCTTCGATGCGCCGATCGGGAACCAGCCACATCGGCGCCACTCCGGCGAAGATGGCGATCGCCATCCAGGCGTGAAACAGCGCCAGCGGAATCGCCAACGCGTAGAGGAGCGCTGACATCTTTCCCTTCACATCTTTTCCCACTGCGGCCCGCAACTTGGAGTGCGCGCCCTGATCGTCCATGATCGCGCCGCTTAAAATCGCATACGCGACGCCGCACAGCAAAAGATCCACACCGTAGATTGCCGTCGGAATGGGCGTGAAGTGATTTTCGCCCATCCATCCGGTAGTGAACGGAATGAGCGACAGCCAAAACAGGAGATGCAGGTTGGCCCACAAGATCTTGCCGTTCACGCGCGTGGTCATGTGCAGCATGTGATGGTGGTTGTTCCCGTAGATGCCGATGTAAACGAAGCTGAGGACGTAGGTCAACAGCACTGGCCACAGCGAGAAGAGCGCAGGCAAATCGCCTCCGTGCCGCTGACGTGGCTCGCAGCCTATCCGACGATTCGTGATTTTTCATAACAATTGAGGCGCGCCGGTCCGTAGATGAACCGTGGGCCGAATCAGCGATCGTCTGAAGCTTGGCGCCGGCAGCGTGCTGCTGGTCGCTCTCGGTGTATCCGGAATCTTGCGTCAATGCGCCAAGCTCGAGCGCGCAGAGCAGGGGATGGAAATACTCTATAGCCACCGGCTGGTGTTCGCCGATTGGATGCTCAGCGCCTGGGGCGTGCTCTTTTTGCTGCTGGCCGCAGTGCCGCTGTTTTGGGAGCGCGACGAGAGCGGGCGAAACGCGCCAACCTTCATGGCTTTTGCCTACGGCATGGCGGCGATTCTGATCGGGTTTCTGGTCGGCTATTGTGGTGCGGGTTGGTTTACCGCGTCGCTGCAGGAGCTGGCGGTCTGAGCACGCCAGGTCTGCTTACTGGCACTCGACGATGGGTGCAATCGGCGCGAATCCGGGCGAGATGCCGGAGAGACCGTCGTAGGCGCTGATCGCGCTGTCGAGCGTACTGGTGATGTCGGCGAAGGTTTGATTGAGCTTGTTGCTGCTCGCGCTCTCTGCCACGCACACGAACTTGTCGGCGCCGCAGATCGAAATCGTTTCGCAGCCGGGGCTGCTCGGACCGTAAGACATCCAAGCCAGATCGCCGTAGCGGGCTTGGCCGTCGACGAATACCAGCGATACGTTGGCCGGCACGGCGCTGAGCAAGGCGTCGTACGCGTCCTTCGATTGATCGCCCGACAGCACCATTAGATCGGCGCGCTTGCCCACTTCGATCGATCCGATTTCGCTGTCGGACGCGAGCGCTTTGGCGGCGTTGATGGTGACCATTTCGAATAACATCTGATTGGAAAGAATGCCGCCGAACTTGCTCACGTCGGTGGAGTGGGCGAAGCGAAGCTCCTCGAGCAGGTTGACGCTGCCGCCCATCGACCAGTCGGGCGCGAGCGCGATGGTGACGCCGGCCTGCAGCGCGAGATTGATCTTGGTGGTGTCGCCGTAGAGGAACATGTTCGAGCGCGGCGACCAGACCAGCTTCATGTCGTGCGCCTGCATGGTAGTGAACTCGGGAAGTCCGAGTGCGGTGCCGTGCACAATGGTGGTTTCGGGGGCGAGCAAACATCCGCTGGCGCGACCGGAGAGCGTGGCGAACTCGTTGAGCGCCGTCGAATCGATGCCTTCGGCAATGTGAATCACGTAGGCGCCGGTTTTGCCGCTCGCGAAGTTGTTGCAGACGCTCTGCGCGCTCGCCGCCGCGGGCACCGAGATGCTGGTCTGAATGTTGTCTTTGGCCAGCCCCGACTCCGGCGTGTCGATGGTGCGAATCACCGAGGAGAAACAGCCGAGCGCGGTGCCGGGAGCGACCACCATCGAAGTGGTGCCGGAGACGAGCGCCTTGACCTCGGCGTACTTGTCCATTTCGCAGCGGTAGTCGACGGGCGAGTTGAGCTCGCCGGCCAAGTAGTGCTTGGCGTCGATCATCTGCTGATAGCGCACCTCGGCGGTCCACTGGTTGTGGTTGTGGTAGAGCTTGGTCGGCGCCCAGTCGGTGCCGTCGAAGAGATTGAAGATGCCGTGGTTGTGCGCGTCGACGAGACCGGGATAGATGAAGCCGTGCGTGTCGAGCACCGTCGCGCCCTGCGCCAGCGGTTCGCTCTCACACGAAGCTTGCGCGCATTCGATCTTCGAGCCCACCACCAGCACTTCGCCGAGGAAGGGCCCGGCCGGCGCGACCACGACACCTTTTAGAATGAGCGCGCTCGAGCTCGGCGGCATGGAGAGATCGTCGGATGGATGCGATGCGAGATCTTGTTGGGTCGAGCTCGAGAGATCGCTCAGGGGGCCGCCGTCGAACGGCGCTTGTGCATCCACGCCGCGGGTTGCGTCGTCGCGGCAACCCAAGAGTTGCAGGACGGCGAACAGGGTCCACCAGCGAGCCGGTAGGGCCATCTGTGTGTGGCGTAGCAGAGTTGGGGATCCGTTTACAATCTCTTTAGCGGGCGCCACCGCGAGGAGTCGCTGCGCTGGTGAACCTTGGCTACTTGACTGGAATTACTGGGGGAACGTTAAGCGTCTGCAGGCGGATTTCGTATTCGGCAAGGGGCGGAGCTGGCGCCATGACTCGGTATGAATCGTGCTACCGTTGAGTGGCGATGATGAAAATCCCCGTCGCACCTCGATTGCTCGTCGGCTGTTTGCTGCTCGGCCGTGCGCGACCTGTCCCAACCTGGTGCCGAATCTGGTGTGCGCCGAGGGCGAGAAGGTGAAGACGTTCGCCGACGGCAAAATGGTCTGCTGTCCGATCGACACTGGATCGACTTGCGCGGCGGCCGGCGATCCCTGTCCGGGCGGCGGAAACGCACTTCTGCCGCCGGGTGGATGCTGCGCAGTGTGCACGCCCATGAGCGTGCAATAGAAGAGCGCGATCCATTCGAGACTGAGCGCGGCGCACGCCTGCGACTGAGCGTGGTGAGCGAAGCGAACGAAAGCGAAGAAGTGCCGAGCCTGGGCGAGGCCAGCGCGGGAGGGAGTGGGCTCTGTGCGACTGAGGCCAGGTGAGCGGAGCGAACAAGGCCGANNGCGAAGCGAGGCCCCATGACCGACCAAGCGAATCCGTACGTCGCGATCAGGCCGAATGGCTCGCGCTCTAACGAAGGCCGAGGCCTTGCAGTCGTTTCAGGAGATGCACGCGATCGAGGCCGGTCTTGCGTGCGGCAGCGCTGACGTTTCCCGCCGTCGCTTCGAGGAGCTTCACGAAATATTGGCGCTCGCTCGACGCGGTCTATGGCAAGAGCTCGACCGGTGTGGCCGACGCCACCGATCAGCGCATCCTCAACTGGACGGCGGTGAACGATGAGATTCACGATTTCGAGAGCAACACCCGCGGCGTTTCTGGCGGACTCGGAGCGATCGTGGGCGACAGCACCATCACTTCGCAAGAGGAGCGCGTCGACATCTCCGCCACCGGCACCAACGACACTGGGGTGATCGGATCGGTCGCGCAACTCATCAGCAACAAGACCACGCCAAGACCGCTCACCACCGGAACGCCACCGACGAGTGCCGGCACCGCGGTGATCAAGGCTGCCGCCGACAACTGGACTTTCATCGATAAATACGTGCAGACCATTCGCTCGCTCAAGCACGCCTCGTCGATCGATCCCACGTCGACCAGTGTGCAGAATGGTCGCGCGCTGTTCGCCAGTCACAACTGCGCCAACTGCCACGGCGGCGCCAAGTGGACGATTTCTCGTCGAGACATTCCACTCGCGCAAGGCGCGGCCACCGGTTCGACCACCTGCGCGCTGGAGACCAACAGCACCTGGTCGAAGAAGAGCGTGCCGGCTGCACAGAACAAGGACACCTTTCAGCTGCAGACCGAGAAGACCACCACCTCGTGTAACTCGGACACCGATTGCGCAGCCATTGCCGGCGCCAAGTGCGTCGTCGGGAAATGCTCGCTCTTGCCGGCTCGTCTGACCTGCTCGCTGCGCGAAGTCGGCAGCTACGGCGCGACCGGCGGTGCGAATGAAATTCGCTCCGACACCGACGCGGTGAACGGCACGCCGCTCAAGGCGCAAGGCATAAACGGTTTCAATCCGCCGTCGCTGCTCTCACTGCCGTCGACCGCGCCCTATATGCACGGCGGAGCGGCGCAAACGCTCGGCGATCTGCTCACCTCGGCCGAGTTCACTGCGCACACCACCGCCGGCGACACCAACTTCGTTCCGACTTCGACCGAAGCGCAAGACCTGGCGAGCTTCTTGCTCTCGATCGACCAGACCACCGAGACATTCGCCATCAACGCGAGCTTCGATCTGTGCGTCGGTGCATTCACCACCAACGGCAGCGCGGTCTGTAACAATCCCTGAAGCGTTCGTCGCTGGTTTGCCGGCGATCGCCGAGTGTGGTTTAGTCGCATGCGAAGATGTTGGACGCAAGAAGAGTCACGCTGGTTTTTTGCCTCCTCACGGCGGCCAGCTCTCGCGCCCAAACCCCCAAACGGATTCGAATCGTCGAGAGTGTCGGGGCCTGTCCGGCGGCCAAGGACGTCCAGGCGGTTCTCGAACAATCGCTGACGGGTGTTTGGGTCTCCACCGACGAGGCCACCGCCGAGGACGTCGTGGTTCAGCTTTGGGACGAAGGGACATCCTATCGGGTCAGGGTCGGGACGTCGGCCGAAAAAGAGTTTGTCGATTCCGCCCGTCGCTGTGATGAGCGCGCCAAGGCGGTGGCGGTTTTCATCGCGGTGACGACGGGACTTTTCGAGGCGAGCGCTGCGCCGCCCGCACCATCGCTGCAACCGCCGCCACCTTCTACGCCACAGCCACCTGCATCATCTTCCGTCGACGTTAGGGCGCGCATTCGGGCGCGCATCGAGCTCGAGCTGGCAGGCCTCTTCGGTGGTGCTCCGAACGCCGACGTCACCGGCGGTGGCTCCGCGCGATTTGCGATCACCGCGCATCGCGCCGGCGGCCAGGTGGGCGTGGGCGGCTCCATCGGTGCAGCTGGGCTGGCGCCCACCTCGCTCGATCTCGCGGGCGGCCGCGCGCGCCTGATTCGCGTGCCCGCGGACGTCTCCTTGCGCTTTCAATATCGGCGCGGTCGCTGGCAGCTCGACGCCGACGCCGGGCTGTCGCTGGCGGTCCTGATCGTGAGCGGGCAGGGGCTGGCAAATCCGACGCGCCAGACGGTGCTCGATCTCGGTGTGCGCGGTGCGCTCAGCGCGACGCTGTGGCTCTCGCGACGAGTGGCACCCTTTGTTTCGCTCGAGGCGACCGGCTCTCCCAGTCGCTATCAGCTCGCAGTCCACGACAGTGGAATCGTTGGACAAACACCAGCCATTTGGATCGCCGGCGCGCTCGGGATAAAATTGAACCTTCTATGAAGGTTTTCCTGTCCGGCACCCATCCACCTGAGCCGATGCAGGGAATGGCCGCCACCGTAGATGCGCCCGATCGTCAGGAGATGCTTTCGTTTCTCGACATCTATCGCACCCATTTTCAGCGCGTGGCCCGCTGGGCGCGAGCGCTGGGAGGGCCAGACGCCGATCTCGAAGACATCACGCAGGAGGTCTTCATCGTGGTCGAGCGCAAGCTCGCCGCATTTGACGGAGAGCATCTGCAGGCGTGGCTCTACAAAATCACCGCCAACACGGTGAGCGATTGCCGTCGCCGAGCGTGGTTCCGAAATTTCTTTTCGCGTTCGCGCAATCAGGAGCTCGACGTGGTCGCCGACACGACGGATGGGCCGCTGGCGCGGGTCGAGCGCAAGGACTCGCAGCGATTGATCTACAAGTTGGCCGAGAAGATTCACAAGTCACGGCGTGACACCTTTCTGCTGTTCGAGATCGAGGATCTCAGCGGTGAAGAGATTGCCGCGCTGCAAAAACTACCGATTGCGACGGTGTGGACGCGACTGCACCTGGCGCGCAAAGAGTTCATGGCGGCGGTAGTTGAATTTCGCAAATCGGAAGGTCTGTGATGGAACCTCTTCGCAAACAGAAAAATTCAGGCGACCCGAACGTGGCTTGGGCAGCCGAGTTGATGGGATCGTTTCCGCCGCTCGACGGAACGTCGGCCACGAAGCTGCAAAATCAGGTTCAGGCCAAGCTCGCCACTTCTGCTCGACCGTTTTATGCGCGACCTGGAGCGCTGTTTGGCGCGGGACTGGCCGCGTTGACGTTGGTGGCCGTGGGAGCCGGTCTGTCGGTTGGCCATCGTCGCGCTGCTTCGGCGGTGGTCGCGCCACCCGCTTCGGCTGCACCGCCCAGTCAAGATCGCGCGAGTGAGCGGGGCGCAGGTGACGTGGTCCCACCGACGGCAAATATGAGCCCGCCGACCACAAGCGTGGCGCTACCGACGGCAAATTCGACCGCACCTCCGACCGCGAAGACGTCCGGCAAGCTGACACATTCGGTCGTGCGCGGCCGATCCGCCGACGAAGCGGATGTTGCACGCACGGCGGACGCGCCGTCCTCCGAGGAGTTCGCCGCACTGGTGGCCGCAGTGAAAGCGCTTCGCAGCGATCACGATCCCGGCCGCGCCGGCGTGCTCTCGGCGGAGTACCTGCAGCGTTATCCTCACGGCGCCTTGGCGGAAGAGGCGCTGGAACTGGCCATGGAATCGGCGCAAGCGCGACACGATCCCCAAACGGCGACTTTCGCCAAACGCTACTTGACTCGCTTTCCCGAGGGAAGATACCGAGAGATGGCGCGCCGCCTGCTGCCCTCTCGTCAGCCATGAAGGTTTTTCACCCGCGTACCCATCCTGAGAGGACCGTTCATTCGGAGGAGTCATGATGAAGCGTGGTGCGCTCGCAATTTGTCTGACGTTGGTGGGCGGATGTTCCCAGACGCTCTACCTGGATCGTGGCGGCGATGGTCCGGCGACGGCTGTCGACATGAACAGCGGCGTTGGCAATGGCCCGGCGGTTCTCTCCATTATCGTTACACCGGACAACCAGACGCTCGACATCACCAACGGCGACGTCTCGAACGCGACGGTGAGCTACAACGCGCTCGGCACGTTCGACGACGGCACCATGATGACCATCACCGACTGCACCTGGACCCTGCAGAACGTTTCGCTCGGCACCATCAAGAAGTCGACCTTCAACGCCTCGGGCGACGCCGGCGGAACCGGTAAGGTGATCTGCACCTATCAGGGCATCTCCGGCGCGGCTACCGTAAACATCAATCTTCACGACACCACCAACAGCGCCAACCTCGACGATCCCACGCGCGCGATGCTAGCCAATCCTTCATCGGCCGATCCGGATGTGGTGGGATTTCTCTACCCGTACGACGGCACCGTCTTTCCGCGCGGCCTCACCGCGCCCGAACTGACGTGGTCGGGCGGCTCGGCGTCGGACGTGTACGCGCTGACCATCACCGAACCGGGAATGGACTATACGCTCTACTTCCAAGGTTCGAGCCCGCAGCGGCAGCCCATTCCCTCCGCCGAGTGGACCAAGCTCGAGCAGACCACCGCCGGGGGAAAGGCGACGGTGACACTCTCCCGTCTGAAAGGCGGATTGGGGGGCGCGCCCTACAAGTCGGTGATCAATCACTGGACGCTTTCCACCGCCAACTTGCGCGGGACCATCTACTACCTGCACACCTCCAGCACCGATTTCAGTCCTGCCGGACTGAGCGTGCAGAAGATCAAGCCGAACACCGAGACGCAGACCGGCGAAAACTTTTTGATGCCGACGCCGTCGGGGCGCTGCATCGGCTGTCACTCGGTGTCGAAAGACGGTAGTACCATCGCAGTTTCGTTCGACGGCACCGAGAGCTCGTGGGGAACATTCAACGCGCAGACCGGCGGGTCGATCTTCGACTCCACCTCGGGGCAGGTTCACGGTTCGGGACAGAACTCGGGCTTTCAGGCGATCAGCCCCGATGGCTCGTTGGTGGTGTGGGGACAATCGAATCCGATCAACGCGGGAGTGCTTCGGTTGGCGAACGCCAAGACCGGCGTTTCGCTCGAGCCGAGTGGACTGTCGGGAAACTTGTCGGCCTATCCGTCGTTCTCACCCGACGGAAAGAAGCTCGCTTTCGCCACGCGCGTGAACACCGCCGATTCACCCGCCTTCTTCGTGATGAGAAACACCGGCCTCGCGGTTCAGGACTTCGATCCGATCACGAATCAGTTTTCGAACCGAGTCGACATCAAGACGCCGACCAACAAACAGGCCAACGTCTATCCTTCGTTCACGCCCGACGGGCAATGGATCATCTATCAAAACGGCGAATGGTCGTCGGCGCGCCCAGACAGCGGATTCGGTGCGCTCACCACGCAGTCGGATCTGCGGATGATCAAGATCGACGGCACCGGCGACGTGGCGCTGGGCAATTTGTCCAGCGGCGTGGCGGCCATCGATCTGCACCGCAACTACGAGCCGACCCTGAATCCGGTTCCCGGTGGAGGATATTTCTGGGTGGTGTTCGTCAGCATGCGCCAATACGGAAACCTGCTCACCAACACCATCGACGCCACGCAAGAAGAGTGCACCGACCCGTCGCGGAACAGCCCCTATTATCAGTATGCCGGCGTGCGCAGCAAACAGCTTTGGGTGGCCGCCATCGACGGAAACCCGCAGCCGGGAAAAGATCCGAGCCATCCGGCATTCTGGCTTCCAGGTCAGGACATCACGTCGCAGAACATGCGCGGAAACTGGGCGCTCGATCCGTGCAAGATGCTGGGCGAAGGCTGTGAGGCCGGCTTCGAATGTTGCACCGGCGCCTGCCGCGACTCGGGCGACGCCGAGATCAGCATGCCGAAAACCTGCGTCATGCCCCAACCCGGCGAGTGCGCCAAAGAGGGCGACGTGTGCGCCGCCTCGAGCGACTGCTGCAGCGGCGAAATCTGTTTCGCTGGGACCTGCTCGGTGGTACCCAACTAAGGGCGCGCCGCGCTAGGTCTGCACTCGCTCGAGCGCCGCCACTTCGTCGCCTGCCAGGGAAAAGTCGCCGCTGCTCAGATCCTCGGTCATGTGCGAGGCCGAGGAAGTGCCGGTGAGCGCGATCATCGGCAGCTGAGTGGCGAAACGAAACACCACTTGCGCAGGGGTCTTACTGTATTTCGCAGCCAGCGTCTTCACCAGTTTGTGACCCACCACTTCGCGATTGGCGGTGAGCAGCGAGAATCCCTGATACACGATGCCGCGCTCGACGCACAAGAGGCGCACTGCCCGATCCCAGCCGCGCGACGCATAGCAGCGGTTCTGCACCATCGCCGGTTTGACGCTGGCGTGATCGCAAAGCTCCTTGAGCTGCTCGGCGCTGACGTTCGAAATTCCCAGGAGCCGCGTCTTTTGCGCGCGATGCAGCGCCTCCATGGCGGTCCAGATTTCCCAGTCCTCGTCGGCAAGGCCATGTCGAACGGTGGGACCGTGCAGCACGTACGAATCGAGCTGCTCCACGCCCAAATGCTCGAGCGAGCTTTGAAACGACTGCTCGACTTGGGTGGCGAGCGGCGCAGTGCGATCGTACGGAAGCCGCTGATCTTGTCCGTCCACCGACGTGAACTTCGTCTGTAAAAAGAGATCTTGGCGACGCACGACGCCGGTCTTGAACGCCTGCGCGATCGCTTCTCCCACCGCCGCCTCGAAATAATGTCGTCGCTGGTTGGCGGTGTCGATGCCGCGAAATCCTTGCGTGAGTGCCAGGCCGGTCAGTCGCGCGGTCTCCTCTTCTTTCCACGCGGTTCCGTAGAGCAGGGTGGGGACGGGAATTCCTTGGACGAGAGTCGGTGCGAGCATGGGTCCGAGAAGATATCACTGCTGGTGGGTCCGTGTTCGCACAACATGAATTGGGCCGCTTGGAGACAGAGGGTGATTGCGAGTAATCTCCCGGCATCGTTTGGAGCTTCATGACCGTCTTCGTCAAAGCGTATTGATCGATGTCTCTGGTTACCGCCGCCGAGGTGAGCCTCAATTTCGGTAAGAGGGTCATCCTCGACGCCGAGAGTTTCGCCATTCAACCGGGCGAAAAGGTCGGTCTCATCGGGCCGAACGGGTCGGGCAAGTCGACGCTGCTCAGGATCTTGTCGAAGGAGCGCGAGCCCGACGGTGGCGACGTGCATTTTGCGCGCGGAGTGAGAGTCGGCTACTTGCCGCAGGACATCCTCGAGCTGCCACCGGGCACGTTGGTGGAGTCAGTGCGTTCGCAGGTCCCGGGCGCCGATCAGCTGTCCACCGAGATCGACGAGATCGAACATGCGCTCACCTTAGCCACCGATGACGAGACACGCATCGAGCTGGCCGAACGACTGGCCGATCTACATCACCAGCTCGCCGATTTCGAGCAGCGCTACGGCAAGCACCGCGCCGAGAGCATCTTGTCGGGCCTGGGGTTCTCACGTGCGGCGTTCGAGCAAGACGTCGCCGAGCTGTCCGGCGGTTGGAAGATGCGGGCGGCGTTGGCGGGCCTGCTTTTGCTCGAGCCCGAGCTCCTGCTTCTCGACGAGCCGACCAACCACCTCGACATTCCGTCGCTGGCCTGGTTCGATCAGTTTTTACTACGTTCGAAGGCCGCCGTGGTGCTGGTCAGCCACGATCGCGATTTTCTCAATCGTCAGATCGAGCGCGTGCTGTCGTTCGAGCCGGAAGGATTGCGCAGCTATCCCGGCGACTACGAATCCTATCGGAGGCAGCGCGCCGAAGAAGAGCTGAACCTCGAGATTCGCGCCAAACGACAGGCGGCAGAGCGCGCACAGACCGAAAAGTTCATCGAGCGATTTCGCGCCACCGCGTCGAAGGCGCGTCAGGTGCAGAGCCGCGTAAAGCAGCTCGAGAAGCGCGAAGACATCGTGGTGCGCGAGGAGCGGGCCACCGTTCGTTTTCATTTTCCCGAGGTGCAGCGATCGGGACGCGACGTGGTGAAGCTCGAAGGAATCGAAAAGCGCTATGGTGAAAAAGTCATCTATCGCCATCTCTCGCGCACGGTGACGCGCGGCGAGCGCATCGCCATCATTGGCGTGAACGGCGCCGGTAAAACCACGCTGCTCAAGCTCATCGCCGGGGAGACCGAGCTCGACGCGGGCAAAGTAGAGCTCGGTCACAACGTGACGTTTTCTTATTACGCCCAACATCACACCGAGAAGCTCAATCGCGAAAACACCATTCTCGATGAAATCTGGTCGCTGGTGCCCGACAAGCCGCAATCGTTCGTGCGGGGCGTGCTCGGATCGTTTCTCTTTTCCGGCGACGACGTGGAAAAAAAGATCGCCGTGCTCTCCGGCGGCGAGCGCGCGCGCGTGGCGCTGGCGCGGCTGCTGGTCACGCCGTCGAATCTGATCCTGATGGACGAGCCCACCAACCATCTCGATCTCGATTCGTCGGAGCGACTGGTGGAGGCGCTCAAGGGCTACGGCGGCACGTTGCTTTTCGTGTCGCACAACCGCAGCTTCATCAATCAGCTGGCCACGCGCGTGTGGGACGTGCGCGACGGTGACATCGAGGACTGGCCGGGAAACCTCGACGCCTACATGCACCATCTGGCCGAGCTCGGCCGGCAGTTCACCGAGACCGCGTCGAAGTCCGCCGCCGCGGTGCCAGTGCAAAATCAATCGCGGTCGCAAGAGGGAGATCGCGAGCGACGTCGGCGCGAGGCTCAGGAGCGCGACCAGCGCGCGCAAGTTCTTCGCCCGCTCAAGCAAGAGATCGAAAAGTTGGAAAAGCGAATCGCGGACCTAGAGGCGGAGAAGATGACGCTCGAGCCGCAGCTCGCCGATCCCGACCTCTACAACGACTTCGCGCGCAGCCGGCCGCTCATGGCGCGCTTTTCGGAAGTGCAAGAGAAGTTGGAAGAGCTGCTCGGTCGCTGGGAACATTTGCAACAAGATCTCGCCGAAAAGCTGAAGTAACCGGTCGGAGCATTGTAAAGCAATCGGCGAAGCGCTTGGTGACAATCCTCCGTATTACGCAGGCGCGACATTCTGGATGAGGGCTGCCAGAGCTCCTTATAGTAACTTCTCGCCCGGATGCCGCTGGCACCCCTATCGGACGCGGGCTACTCGGCGAGCGCGTCGCCGAAGTTGACGACGCCGGCGCCGAAGGAACCGATGTCGGGCCGACTCTCGAGCTTCGCGGGATGCGCTGTGGCTTCGATACGCGCCGCAACTTGAGCAGGGGTCCAGTCGGGATGCTCGGAGAAGAGCATCCCGGCGAGGGCCGTCACGATCGGCGCCGACGCGCTGGTACCGCCGAAGTACCCATACTTGCCGCCCGGCATGGTGGTTTCGATGTAGTCGCCCGGCGCGGCGACCGCCACTTCCCGTCCGAAGTTGGTAAACGACGCCGGGACGCCGGACCAATCGACTGCAGCCACCGCGAGCACGGAGGGGATGCGCGCTGGCCACAGGACGGTGTCCGAGCCCTCGTTGCCCGCTGATGCAACGATCAAGATCCCCGCTTGCTCGGCGCGTTGCGCCGCCGCTTCGAGCTCGGACACGAGCTCGTCGGAGATCGAACCGACGCGCACGCCGTCGGAAACATTGAGTACGCGAACACCGTGAGCGATGGCGTAGTCGATGGCAGCGGCAAAGCTCGCAACGGAGGT
Organism: Myxococcales bacterium; assembly: GCA_003153195.1. Taxonomy (GTDB): domain Bacteria; phylum Myxococcota_A; class Polyangia; order Palsa-1104; family Palsa-1104; genus PALSA-1153. The sequence goes on along the minus strand of PLXG01000098.1, from coordinate 26,367 downwards.
GCCGGTACGCAAGAAGTCGCGCCCCTTAAGGATCATCATGGTGCAGACCGGGCAGCCGCTGGCGACGCCTTGGTTATTGTTCGTCTCGGCACCGATGGTCCCGGCGACCTTGGTCCCATGTGAGAAGTCGGAGGCTCGGAGCTCGGCGGCGGACAACCCAACGTCGCCATCGTTATCGAGGAAGTTCCACCCGTGCACATCGTCAACGTGGCCGTCGCCGTCGTCGTCGATTCCATTGCCGGGGACTTCGTTGGAGTTGACCCAAATCCGGGTACTGAGATCCGGATGCTCGAAATCGATACCGTTGTCGAGGACGGCAACGATGACGGGCGCCGATGCGCGCGGCCAGCCGTCGGGCACGCCGAGCGCCAGCATGTAGCCCTGCTTAACCGAGAGAGGATCATTCGAGAAAGGGCGGACGTCCGACGGCGGTCCCGAGCAGGCCGCGAAAGCGGTGATGAACAACAAGATGCCGCCGCGAAGCACGCACGGACGGTACGCTGGTAATCAAGTCCCGCCAACAGATTCTATCTCTATCCTCGCAAAGTTCTTGACGTTAGTGCCGATCACCAACGTTGTCGTTAACGACAACGTTGTCGCTTAGCATCGCTGCTTTCGCCGAGAGAAAGGCTCGTTTCTCACAGCTCCGATCGTGCGCGCTGACTCCGACGGAGAGATTGCTCCATTGTTGTAGACCGTTTCTCACTGCCTCGACCGCGCGCTCGCTGAACGGCACGTGGTTACTGCAATCCGCGATTGCGTCGTTGATAGGCCACGACTGATCGATCCTTTTCCTCAATCGAACGCCGCGAAGCCGTTGCGCGACACTGCTTTCGCCGATTGCAACGTTACGGAGCCGTTGCGCTGCATTCCTTTGGCCAATTGCAACGTCGCGCCACTGGATTGCAACGTCGCGCCACTGGATTGCAACCTCGCACCACTGGATTGCAACCTCGCGCTACTGCGGAGTGACTCTCGACGTCGTCTCGATACGATCAGGATTTCTATTGTTTCTCGCCCTGCGCCAGAGCACGCGATTTAGTCGCGTTCTTCAAGTACTTTGGCGCTTTCGCCGCACATCGAGCCTTCTTTACGAAAGGGGGGATTGCCTCAAATCCCCGGTCTTCATATAATGTTGCGGGGACAAATGACATCTCTACAAAGCCAATATCGTGCGCGAAGGGTCTACGAAGTCACACCCGTTGCGAGCGGGGCAGTAGCGCTTCGTTTGAGCGACCAGGTCGTCGAGCTCGGCAAGAAAGAGTACGACTGGTTCACCAAAGCGGCGGCCTGGTTGCCGTCGGTTCGTGGGGTCGCGGATCTATGCCGCGAGCTCGAGATGGACGAGGCCAAGCTTCCGCGCTTTTTGACCGCGCTCGAGAAGACCGGCCTTCTCTATCGCACCGACAAAGTGCCTGAGAGCGTGACTGGCATCGAGTTCCACGCGCGCTTCAACGCGGTGCTGAACAGCTGGCTCACCGAAGCCTTCGCGCATCCGTTTTGGGATCGCATGATGAGCGGGCGCGGATCGAAGCGGCTGTTCACCGGCTGGCTGATCGAACTCTATCACTATACCAAGAACGCCAACCGCCACATGCCGCTCAGCTGCGCGTCGGCGCACGAAAAGCAGATCAAGCTTTTGCGCGCCAAGCACTATGCCGAAGAGTGGAATCACTATCATTACTTCATGAAGGCGCTGAAGGCGCTCGGCTTCACCGAGCCGCAGATCGCCGATTCGGTGCCGCTGCCGATGTCGCTGGCGCTGTCGAACTTCATGCGTCAAGCGGCGCGCCAAGATATTCTGGCGTACTCGATCTGCTCGGCGGTGCTCGAGGGCACCACCGTCGATCGACGTACCTACAATCCCTACTACGAAAAAGCGGTCGAGATTTACGGCGTGCCGAAAGAGGCGGTCGCGCCCATCTACGCGCATCTCGATCTCGACATTCAGTATCAGCATTCGGACCTGTTCCTCGACATTCTGAAGCACGTCGACACCATCAGCGCCGAGCGCGCGTCGGTGATCCTCGACTACGGGCATCAGCTGGTCGAGCACATCTGGATGTGGACCGAGAACATCGAGAAATATTATGACAAGGAATCGAATCCGGTTCCGCGTCGCCCGTTCAACCTCAATCTCGACTAGGGAGAGCTCAATGTCGGCAGTCGATCTTCCGGTTTTGAAACGAAGCGCGCAGGTCTCGCGCAAAAACGGCAGCGTGGTCATTCGCCACCTGCGCGACGAGATCACCCTCGATGGCGCGGCGGCCGAGCTGTTTGGCAAAATGCAGCCGCTCCTCGACGGCAAAACTGAGATTGATCGCATCGCGCAGAACCTGAACGAGAAGGCGCCGCGACTGCGCGCGCTGGCTGAGCAGATGAGCAAAGTCGGCGTGCTCAGTTTCATGAACGCACCGGCCGGCGAGCTCATGAGCGGCACCGATTTCTACAAGCTGCACAAGGAGCATTGCGCGTTCTGGTTGGAAGATGTCTACCGTCAGCCGCTGTGGGAACAGATCACCTCGGGCAAGGCCAGTCGCGCGCAGGTCATCGGCTTTGCGTTCGAAAAATATCACTACATCGAAGGTGCCTACGAGCACATGGGCATCGCCGCCGCCAACGCCACGCCGGAGATGATGCCGCACCTGGCGCGTCACTTCATCGAAGAGTATCGCCATGGCGACATCTATCGCAAAGGTCTGCGCAGTCTGTTTCCCGACGACGTAGTCTTGCGAGCACAGCCGCTGCCGTCGACGCGCGCGCTCATCAATTATCTGAGCGAAACGGCGGCGCGCAGCTCGTTTGCCTATTACGCCGGCAACGAGCTACTGCAGCTCACCGAAAATACCGGCGACGATAAAGCCGGCAACGCGGTGAACGAGTTTTACGATGCGATGCGAAAGCACTATCCGTGGACCGACAAGCTCATCGATTCGTTCATCGAGCACACGCACGCCGATCAGAAGCTCGGACACGAAGACGCATTCTTGCTCATGTGCAAGAGCGTTCCGCCGCTGACTCGCGCCGAGGTAGATGACGCCCTCAATGTCGCGCGCTCGATGGCCGAACATCTGCTCTTGTTCATGGAAGGCATCGACATTTTCTACGCCAACTTTCCCACGGTCCCGCGCTTGCCGTGCGATCTGCGCTCCGAGTAACTTCAGCTTTGAATGACGGAGCCGCTCCCCACTCGTCTCGACTATAGCGAGGACGACCTCAGGAAGATCCGCGACCGATTTTCGGGCTCGATAGAGGATCCCTCCGATATTCGCCGGGTCATCGACGACTACAAATATCTCGACGACTGGCGGGCCAATTACAAAATTCAGTCGGTGCGCTCGTCGATTCATTCCGAGAAGATCACCTGCATCGACGCGGCGATTTTGTCGTATGGACTTTTGGAGCTGCTGTTCAACAGCACCAAGCGCCGGCTCTTGGCCATCCATCGTCGCGATCCGCAAAAGGACGAGGAGTGCGGGCACTGCGTCGCCCTCTATTGGGGCAACGACGGCAAGGTGGGATCATTTTCCAAGTCGAGCTTCAAGGGACTCGGGCATCGCGATCCGGTATTTGCCGACGAGACCGAGATCGCGTCGAGCTATGCCAAGGCCTATCTGGCGATGGGATTTCAGCCGCTCTATTTCGGCGTTACCACGCTGGAAGAGGCCGCGCCCGATCTCGACTGGCGATTTCACCCCGGCGATCTGAACATCATCTCCGATCGATTGCAGGCGCGCTACGAGTACGCCTTCGCGCACGAATGACCGGACCGACTGAACGAGATTTCCCGTCGCTGCTGACGCGGATTTCATCGCGAGGCGATCGCACCGCACTCAGCTTCTATCGCGGCAAGACGCTCGGCGGACGTCTGACCTATGCGGAGCTTCAGGCGCGGGTCGATTCGTTGGCCGCGGTTTTTTCCAAGCAGGGTCTGGGCATCGGCGATCGGGTGGCGATCTTGGCGCCCAATCGACTGGAAGTTCCAGTGCTGGTGCTCGCATTATTGCGCATCGGAGCGGCGGTAGTGCCGCTCAACGCCACATCGACGGAAGATGATTGGGCCTACATTCTTCGTCACTCGGGTGCGCGTGGATTGTGCACGACGCGTGAGCTGGGCGCGCGCATCGCCAAAGAGGTCCTTCCGCATTTTACGATGTTCATCGAAGACGCGCTGGTCGAGTCCGCGCCACCCAGCACCGCATCGGATTCTGCGCCACTCGACGAGGCGATGGCGGCGGTGCTCTACACCTCGGGCACCACCGGTCAGCCGAAGGGCGTAGTGCTCCGTCAGCGAAATCTTCTGAGCAACGCCTGGAGCATGGCGCGCAACTTCAGGCTCGACGGAACTACGCAGTACGCAGTGCTGCCGCTCTATCACGCGCACGCGTTCGGTTTTGGGCTCATGAGCGCACTCTCCACCGGCGGACATTTGGTGTTCTCCGAACGGCTCGAGCCGTTCACTTGGGCGGAAGTCATTCGTGCCGAATCGGTCGAAGTGACGAGCGTGGTGCCGACGCTTTTGCCGATGTTGTTGGCCGCGCGCATCAGCAAAGACAAAGTGCCGTCGCTGCGTCACATCATGGTCTCGTCGGCACCGCTGCCGCGCGATCTGGCGCGCGATTTTCAAAACAAGACCGGCATTCCGCTCATTCAGGGGTGGGGACTCTCTGAATACACCAACTTCGCCTGCTGCGTTTCGCCGGCTGAAACGGCTGAAGAGCGCGAACGCATGATGTTCGACTGGGAAGTTCCGTCGATCGGGCCGGCGCTGGAGGGCACCGAAGTACGAATTCTGTCGGGCGATCCGGCCGCAAAAAAATCCGCGCTAGAAGGGGAGCGCGGCGCGCTGGAAGTGCGTGGCCATTCCACCATGCTCGGATATTTTCAAGACCCCGACGCCACCCAGCGCACAATCGACGAGGACGGTTGGCTACACACCGGCGACGAGGGATTTTTTCGTGTGCATGGTGGTCGTCCGATTTTCTTCGTCACCGGACGCATCAAGGAGATCATCATTCGCGATGCGGAGAAATACAGCCCGCTCAAGCTCGAGCAGCGAATGATCGACGCCATTCCCGAGCTGCTAGGCAAATGGGTAGTGCTGGGATTTCCGCATCGCGCGCACGGCGAAGAGGTGGGTGCCTATTTGGAAATCGACGTGCTCGACGAGACGTTAAAGGCGCGCATCGCCAGCGCGATCGAGGCCATGCCGGTGCCCGAGCGACCAAAGGTGATCGTCTTCGGTCCGACGCCGATTCCGCGCACGCACACCGGAAAAATTCAGCGCCGAAAGCTGCTGCCGCTCTTTGCGCCCCACTTCGAGCACCGCGGCGCAGTTCAGTTCGTCAATACCATTCGATAGCGGACGTCATTTTTGCGCAGGCGGTCGAGCGCTAGGTTGGCGTCGGACATGGGCGCGGTCTCGATCTGCGCGCCGATCTTGTGCGCGGTCGAAAACTCCAGCATCTCGCGGATCATGGCGCGACTGCCGATGTCGCTGCCAGCGATGGTCTTCTGTCCTGTCAGTAGCGGTCCGGCGGGAAGCTGAAGCAATCCTGGCGGGGCGCCCACCAAGCAGAGCACGCCGTTAGGCTTGAGCGTCTGAATGAACGTGATCCAGTCGAGCCGCGCCGGCACCGTCGACAAAAGCAGATCGAATCGGCCGGCGTGCTTGCGAATGTCGCGTACTTCCGTCGAGGAAGCGGCCTGGTGCGCGCCGAGTTGTTGCGACTCTTCCCGTTTTTGCGGCGTGGACGAAAAGGCGGTCACCTCACAGCCCATGGCGCGCAAAAAGCGCAGCGCCAAATGTCCTAGTCCGCCGATTCCGATCACACCGACGGACGAGCCAGCGGTCACGCCGTAACGACGCATGGGCGCGAACACGGTCACGCCGCCGCACAAAAGGGGAGCGGTCTCCGCCGATCCCAGTGCATCGGGGATGGCGAACACAAATCTTCCATCGGTGACAATGCGGTCGGCAAATCCGCCCGGATGTCCGACGCAGATCGCCTGCTGCTTAGCGCATAAGTTTTCGTGACCGGCCAAGCAGAGCGCACAGGTCAGACAGGCTGAGCGTTGCCAGCCGACGCCGACGCGCTGGCCGAGAGAAAAGCCGCTCTCGGCGCCCGCCTTGGCAATTTTGCCGACGATCTCGTGCCCCGGCACGAGCGGATAGACGCTGGTGGCCCAGTCGTTGGCGATTACGTTCAAATCGCTGTGGCAGATTCCGCAGTGCGAGATCTCGATCTCGACGTCGGTCGGTGAAAGCGCCGCCGCTTCGTACGAATAGGGCTCGACCGGATTCTTCGCCGCCATCGCGGCCAGTGCGCGAACGCTCATGAGTGACCTATGCCCGAAGGCTCATTGGGAATGTTTACGCCCAGCTTCGCGTCGAAAGATGCTCGGACAGTACCTGCGCGATCTTTTCCTGCGCGTAGAGCGAGGTGAGCGTGTGGTCCATGCCGCGAAAATCTTCGCGCCGATACCCGTGCACCGATTCGAGCGAGCGCATCGCGGTACCGAAGCGGGTGTCGACGTAATAGACGCCCGGATCGTTTTCAGTGGCGATGATGAAGAGATCGACTCCGCGCTGCGCCAGCAGTCGCAAGAGATCGGGTACCTCGCTTTCGCTTCCTTCCTGTCCGAGCAGGTGGGTGATGCGACGCTGGGCCAGATCGGCGAATTTGGGAATCAGCATGCCGAGCGCCCGTCGGAAGTCGACCTGTCCGCGCAGCGCCTTTTTCCAGCTCGACGCGCGTAACAGGGATCGCTGATAGTAGCGCGCCCGCTTGTAGCTATCGATGCTGGCCATCTCGTAAGTGCCGAAGGTGCGCGGGTTCAGCATCATCACGCCGGCGACGCGCTCGTTTTTGAGCGCCGACTGAAACGCCAGATCGGCGCCGGTGAAGTGGCCGAGCAAAATGAATCGGGTCGCGCCGGTGGCGCGCTCGAGCGCGGTCATGGCCTGCTTCACGTCGTCGAGCCAGCTCGGCGGGTAGGGTAGGTTATCGGCGCTGCCGGACGCAGCCGGACTGTCGCCGATGCCGGACAGATCCATCCTCAGCGCGGAGAATCCCAGGTCGGCGAAGCGACGCGCCAGGCTCACGTAAAATCGATGCGGACCGATGCGGTGGGTGCAGCCGGCGTTGAGCATGATGATCGCGGGCCGGTCCGCCTTCGACGGAGACGTGTCCTTGGCCTTGGTGAGGATGCCGAACAGCGGATGCGTGCCGCCAAAGACCAGCGACACTTCCGACTCGGTCGCACCGGCCGCGCTTGGCACGCTCTTATTCGACGATGCTTGCTTTCGCACCGGATGTTTCCCGTTCAGCCAACTCATGATGTCAGACAAAACGGCGGTCGGCAGCTCGGCCTTGTGCGGTACCTGATCGAGAAAGGTCTGTCCGGGGAAATTGTGATGATCGACTTTGCCGCCAACCGTGCCGAAGTGCGAGAACAGTTTTGTCTCCGACGCGGCGGGCGCATTTTCGGCGTCGAGGACCAATACCTGTTTGGCCGGGCTCTGTTCGAGCGACAGCAGATCGATCTTGCGAAGCTCGCGGACGGTCTCTGCCGAAAGTGGAAAACCGAGCGCCTCTTCGCCGCTGCCGATCCAGTTGTCCGGCTCCGACGCGAAGCTCTGCGGCTCGAGGAGCTTGTGCATTCGATGGAGCCGCGTGACCTCGTGCACGTAGGCGGTGCCGCTGTCATACGAGTTCCAAAGCACCAGGCTGTCGACCGGTGTAGATGCGGCAAAGGACGCGGCCAGCGTTCCCCCTAGGCGCAGCCCGACGATGGCGATCTCCGCCGCGCCGCTCCGCGCCTTCAGCTCGGCCACCGCCAGCCCGATATCGCGCAGCCAGGTCTTGACCCGCCCCGGCTCGCGTCCCGAGCCCGACGAATCACCGGTGCCGTGAAAGTCGAAGCGCAACACCGAAAAGCCGGCATCGCCGAGTCGTTCGGCCAACCGGCGCAGCGCCCGATGCGCGCGCACCTCTTCGTCGCCGATCGGTCCGCACAGGACTACGCCGGTATTTCGCGAAGGTCCAGTGTGCGGATGAAACCAGCCAAAAAGGCTGGACTCAGCCGGGCCGATTCGAATCGGTAGATAGGGAAGTGCCGGTGCGGTCACGATGTTCTCCGACGCACGGCCAATATACTACGGCGAAAATTTTTCGGCGAGAGGGTGAGACTATTCAGCGAGGACGCCGCGCGGACGAACCGGCATCTCCAGCTTGCGAACGGTCACCTTGAACTCGCTCTCCTCCGCGGCTGCCTCGGTGGATGCGGGCTCGACCCCGTCTTTGGGTTCCACTTCCGTCGCAACCGTCTCGTTGTGTCCGTTCTTTGCCATGTGCATTCCCCGGTTCAGGTTTGTTTCATCTCTGAGATCGTCTGGCCCATTTTCACCAGATCGCCCAGTGTTGCCACTTGACCAATCTCGAGACCCATCTCCGCGACGTCGACGCCAAACTCTTCTCCGAGTCTAAGCGCGAGCGATACCAAGGACAACGACTCTATGGCGAAATCCTTTCGAAGCGAAAGCGATAGATTGCCCGGCTCGGCTGGCATGCTCTCGGCGTACTCACGAACCAATCGCGCCACACATTGTTCGATGGTTTCACAGGTTTCGGACATGAGCTCTGGCTCGTATTAAGGTGATCGACAATACGCTATCACCTCTTTAAAAGAATGGCAATGGCCTCGTGCAATCGCCAACAATCGTAGTACTGTCGGGTACTAGCATGTACACCCCCGCAGAATTCAGTGTTCCTGACCGGGCCGTCCTTCACGATTTTATTCGCAAATATCCGTTCGCTACCCTCATTGGCTCGCAAGGCGGGGTCAGCCACCTGCCGCTTCTGCTCAGCGCAGAGGGCGTGGTGCTCCGCGGACATTTGGCGCGCGCCAATCCGCAAGCGGCCGAGCTGTCCGGTAGCGCGCCGGTGCTGGCCATCTTTCACGGTCCGCNNCCTATATCTCGCCCTCGATCTATCTGCAGCACCCGAGCGTGCCTACCTGGAATTACGCGGTGGTTCACGTGCGTGGCGAGGCGCGCGCGCTCGAGGATGCGGCGCTGTGGCGGCTACTGGTCGAATCGGTGGAAGCGTTCGAGGCGGGCGCAGACTCGCCGTGGCCGCTCGAGCTTCCCGAGGACTATCGCGCTGAGGCGCTGGCCCGCATCTGCGGATTTGAAATTCGTATCACCGCGCTCGATGGCAAATTCAAGCTCAGTCAGAATCGCTCGCTCGAGGAGCAGGATCGCGTCATCGCTCATCTCGAGCGAGGCGACGCCGGGGGGCGCGAGCTGGCCGCCTTCATGCGCCAGGTATTGACGCGCTGAACGCACGATTCATACAATAATGGCGGAGGCAAAGAGTCCATGATCACCGGACAGCTCGAAGGCGTCCCGCTCTACTTCGGAGCGTCCGAGCGATCACTTTTTGGCTGGTATCACGCCGGGGCCGGACCTCAGATCCGATCGTGTGCGGTGCTGCTGGTGAGCCCCCTCGGCGTCGACCATACGCGTTCGCACCGAAGCTATCGTCACTTGGCCCTGCGACTTTCGCGCGCCGGATTTCCAGTGCTTCGCTTCGATCTGCACGGCACCGGCGATTCGGCCGACGGGTCCGACTCCGCCAGCGGAAAGAATTGGATGTCTGACATCGACGCCGCGGTCTCCGAACTGCGTCGTCAGAGTGGGGTGGCCGACGTCTCCTTCGTCGGGCTTCGTATGGGTGGCACGCTGGCCATGACGCAGGCGGCGGCGCGCGGCGACGTGAAGAGCCTGGTTCTGTGGGGACCGTGTCCGAGCGGCAGCGCCTACGTCAAAGAGGTGCTGCGCATGCACAAGATGTACGCGATGCTGGAGCCGCAGCGGTACGCCGAGGGTGCGCCGCTCGAAGGCGGCAAAGAGGCGCTCGGATTTTTTCTCTCCTCGGAACTGACCGACGCGCTATCGAAGATCGATCTGGCTACCGTCACCCAGAAACCGGCTCCGCGCGCGCTCGTCATTCACACCGAAAACAGTCCGGCCAAAGGTGGCCTGGCTGAACGTCTGCCGGCGCTCGGCGTGGAGACCACCGTCAAGCACATGCCTGGCCACAAATTCCTCATTCAGACGCCGCGCCAGGCGCTCATTCCCGATGAGATCTTGAACGCGATCGTGGGTTGGTTGAGCGAGCAGCACCCTTTCGCGGGCGATGCGAAGGCGGGGACGCCGCTTCCGCCGCTCAGTCTGCGCACGATGCAAACTCGCGATCCAGCTGACCCAGGCGCTGCCGCCACGCTCACCGAAGAGTGGCTGAAGTTTGGCAGACATCATGCGCTGTTCGGAATTCTCACCAGTCCACGCGCGGATGCACCCAAAGACTTGCCAGGGATCATCTTCTCCAACGCCGGTTGCATCAACCGCTGCGGCGCGCAACGCAATCACGTGACGCTGGCGCGTCGCTGGGCGCAGCTCGGATTTCCGGTTCTGCGTTTCGATCTCTCCGGTCTCGGCGACAGCGAAACCGCCGACGGCGCTGAAGAGAATTCGGTGTTTCCGCCGAGCGGCGGCAGCGACATTCGCGAAGCAATGGACCGCCTCTCCGCTGAGTGTCAGGTGAGCCGCTTCATCGTGGTCGGGCTCTGCTCGGGCGGCGACTTCGCCTTCAAGGTGGCCATCGACGAGCCGCGTGTCGTCGGCGCGGTGTTGATGAACCCGCGCACCTTCCTGGTGAGCTCGAACGAGATGGTCGAGGCCTACTTGAGCGCGCGCTACTACCAGGGCTCGATGTTCGAAAAAGAAAAGTGGCTCAAGCTGGCCAGAGGCGAGGTCGACCTCTCGCAGGTCGTCGGCAAGGTTCTGCCCAAAGTGAAGGACGTGCTCTCCCGCCGAGTAGCGGGCATGTTTGCGCCGCTTCTCGATCGCGTTCGCGGATCGAGCGAAGGCCAATCGCGTCCGCAGAATGTTCCCGACAGCTTGCGCGGCATGGTGAAGCGGGGCGTCGACACACTTTTGGTGGTGAGCGAGCACGATCCCGGGATCGAATACGTCGATGCGCACTTTCGCGATCAAATGCGCGAGCTCAACTCGCTCAAAGGGTATCGCCGCGAAGATGTCAAAGGCGCCGACCATTCGTTCACGTCCGTGTGGTCGCAGGTTTATGTGCAAGACCTCATCACCGACCACCTCTCCCGCCGGTATCTAAGCGCCCGTCCGACGCGTTGATCGCTCGCGCGGCGTGGAAGCATCACCCATAGGCGCGCTTGTCCGACACTGGGGCTGTTTTCACCACATCGCGACAATTCGTCGCATCCCAAGAATCAATTCGGCGTAATCGTTGGTAACTAAGTACTTGAGAAGTCGCCCTGTGTGCCTGGGCACACTCGTTGCTTTCAGGTTCGACGCGGCCGAATGGCTTCGAGGAAATGATGCGGCGACAACTGCTGGCTGGCTTCACTTTGTTTGCATTGGGAACCGGAATCGCGCGGGCGGATGACGCCACCTACGTGGTGCCCGACCTTTGCCACTGCAATACGGGAAGCCTCTCGTCCCGCTATTCGAACGGCACCATGCACTTGACCGCAGCCAATGCCTCGTCCGGTTGCCCCTATCTGGTGCAAGCTTCGAGCAATCTGCAATCGTGGACCACCATCGCCACCGTGCACGGCGGGCTGTTTGGCGGCGCCTCCTATGATGATGTCACGAGCGCGTCGGCTCGCTTCTACCGTTTGCAAAATGGACCGGCGCCCGCTGCTTGCGCTGCGGCGGGCGCGCCCGTTGGGCCGGTCGATCCGGCGGTGCAGGCGATGCACGATCAGCTGAACGCGATCTGGAAACCGCAGCTCGACGCGCTCAAGAGCTACACCCAAGAGAGCGATTATGTCGCGCACGTCTCCACGCTGCTCACCACGCCGCTCGAGAAGACCCTGACCGCGCAGTTCGGCACGACGGGACAAGGTCCCACTCTCACGCAGATCATGCTGGCCATGAATCGATCGGCGTTCTCGGCCGGAGCGACCACCCATCTGCGCACGCTGCTCACCGCGCTCGGCGCGAACTCGACCAATCGCACCGCCGCGACGCAACAGATCAAGGCGGTCATCGCCAGCTACTTCTCGAATCCGTCGCTGCTGCCCGATCCTGACGGATTTCAGCGCACCTTTCTGCTCAACGTGTTCATGTCGATTCCGAGTGCGCTGCCGGTGCTCAAGTCCTACACCAACAGTGAGCTGATCAACGACACGCCGGGATCGACCGCGACGCTCGACGTGAACGGGAAGCGAACCTATCGCCAGGCGCTGTTTCACACCTACTTGGCGACCAATCCGAACGCGGCCACCGAGGCGCTGCCGCTCGCCAATGAGATCTTGTCGTCTTCGATTTCGAACGCGGATAAGTCGGTGCTGCTCAACGAGCTGATCACCCGCCATCCCGCGCTTCTGGCGCAATACCTGGCCAACAAGCCGGCCGCTGCAGTGCTTCGTTCCGGAGGAAACTAATGCGTCTTTTGAAACCGATTCGAATTGGAATCGCCGCCTCGTCGCTGATTGCGTCGAGCGCGTTCGCCGATCCCAATAGCGTCATCGCTGGCCGACTCACGCAGGGCATCTCGACCAATACCGTGCCACTCACTCAGGCAATTACGGAAGCGATCCAATCCATCCACATTATGGCCACGCCTGGAACCGCGGAGTACACCACCATCCAGGGTCAGGTCGCCGATCTGAAGGACGCCTGGACGGCGATGGCCGACGATGGCGTGCTGACGAGCGTACAGACTGCCGAGATCTATATGTTGGCTGGTGAGTCGGACGTGCCGCACACCCAAGTGGTGTTCCAGATCTATCCACCGAGCGCGGCCGATCCCGGCGCCGACGGAAGCGACGGACTTCACACCATGACCGCTTGGCAACATGGACAAACGGTCGGAACCGACCAATTTACGATGACCGCGACCGATGGATCTCAGTCGGCGCTGTTCGGAGTTCAGCTGGTTGCGACGCCGGCGATTTTGGGCCGCGATCCGGATGGTGGACTCTTCACCGCGTCGACTTCGCTCATGGGCGCAGTGCTCACCGACACGCAAGATTTCATGAGCATCACGCAGAGTCCGAACACTCCGTCGGACTGGGCGTTCGCACTCAATCAGAATCCCAACAACTCGACCGCCGGTCTCATGACACAGGTCTACAGTCAGTTCGCCGTCACCGGCGATCTCGGGCAAGCGCTGACCAACGTCAAAACCATCTTTCCTGATCTGACCGACACCGTAAACAGCGCGTTTCCGCCGGAGATCACGTCCGATCCGCTGACCTTTCAGCGGGCGGTCGAGGTGCTCTCGACGCTCGCCAGTCAGAATGCGGCGGCAGTCGTGACGCAGCCCGATGCGGCGCAGTTGAACGGCAACCTTCTCAATACACAGCAGACCGACGGCACCGTTCCAACCGTGACGGCAACCACCGATCCGACCACCTTGGCCACCAACGTCAACACCAATCTGGACGCGCTCTCTGGCGGTCTCGCCGTCACCCCGGCCGATGTGCAGGCCGCGGGACAGGCCGACGATCTCAATCAGCTGATCTTCCAAGGTGGCGTGCTGCTCGGAAATCCGTTCATCGCCGCGGTGGGGCTGGCCAACATCGATCCGAGTGAGTACGCGGGTGCCAGTTGGCAAGACATCGCCACCACGTTTTTGAATCCGGTTCAAACCGTGCTCGACATGTACAGCTCTACGCCGGGCGAGCTCATCACCAGCGCGTCACAAGGGATCTTTGGCGTCGGCCAAGATCTGCTCGACAACCTAGGCAGCTACTTCACACTCGCGAACTACGGTCAGGTGACCGATCCGCTGCCGACCGATCCGAGCACCGGCCTGCCGTCCTTTCAATATCTAGGATCGACGTTCGGTCTCGATTCGGGAGCGAACCTGCTGCCGCAAGATCCCTTCACCGGCGTCTCGTCCCTGGGTAATAGTGCGGGATTCTCTTATCTCGCCGGCAGTCAGGCGGCTCAGATCTCGCCCCTCGACTTCGCGACGCAGGCGGTCTTGGGCGACCCATTTTCCGGCACCAACAACTCGGTGCTGTTCTCGGCCATCAACGACCTCAGCAACGTGAACACGGTGGTGCCGGCAAATTACGGCCCGAACGTCATCGATCTGATGCCCAGCCTCCAGCCGTCGTTCAATTTCTTGGGCGATTCGGGGCTGATCAACGTGAACAGCATTCCGGTCATCAACCCGATCGAGTTTCAGCTGCCGACCGATCTGCCGACCATCCTCCTGCCCGCCATCGACGACACCAATTGGGACGACAACTCGCTGCTCTACGGCGCCACCAACTCACTGTCGGACCTCGCGGCGCAGAACGCGGCAGCGATGACCCTGCTCGGCATTACCAACTTTAGCAGCGTCACCAACTACGACTCGTACGGGAATCTGACCAACTACAACATCATTGAGCAGGGCACCAACGATCCGACCGCGTTCGGAACCGGCTACGACTCCGGCGTCGGCAGTGAAGACAACTCCGACTTCATGGGCGACTTTGGCGACTGGGATTGATCGCTTTGGCGACGGCGCGCATTTTTAGCGCGCTCACAGCGTCCTTGACTTCGACATCTCGACTCGTGCTAGAAAGCGTGCATGACCGTCCTCGGACGTGCGTTGCTAGTGGCCACGGGTTTATGGTGCGCGTGTAGTCCGGTCCAGCGAGGCCAAGGCAACCCGGGGCCCGGCGGCGACGGCGGACCAGTGATCATCGGCGACAACACTGCTGATGGAGGCCCGGGCAATTCGAACGCTGGCGACGGCGGAAACAAATATCAGAATGTTGGCGTGGACGGCGGTTGCGACGGCGGAACGGGTACCGCTTGCGGCAGCCCGATCGCGGCCAACGCTGGTTGTGGCGCGGTGGAGCTCTGCGGAGCCAACGGTGCAGGCAACGGTCTCGACGACAATTGCGACGGGCTCGTCGACGAGATCTGCGTCTGCCGGCCCGGCGACGTCGAGTCCTGCTTCCTCGGCCCGCCCGGAAAGCACGGCGTTGGCGCTTGCAGCGATGGAACGCAGACCTGCGAATCGAGCGGCGAGTTTGGCGTGTGGGGAAAATGCCAAGGCTCGATCGGCCCGCACGCGGAGAGCTGCGACAACCTCGACAACGATTGCAACGGCTGCGCCGACGACTCGCTCTGCTGCGCGCCGCTTCTCGACTGTCCGGCGCCGGGCGATCCGCGCATCGCCGATCAACCGCCCTACACTGACGTGGCGCTTCCGGGCGGACAATTCTTCTCCGACCAGGCGCAATCGTGGAGCTGGACCATCGACGGTGGGCCGTGCGATCGACTGTTCAAGACCACCACCGGAAGTCCACCGGTGCAGAGCTTCACTCTCACCGGTGCTCATTCGGAAAACGCCAGCGTTCACTACACGCTCTCGGGTGATTACACCGTCACCATGACCGTCGTCGACAAGCAGGGCATGTCGCAGAGTTGCACCTGGGTGCAGCACATCGTCGGACCGGGGCTGCGCTTCGAGCTGTGTTGGGATCAGACCGGTTCGGTCGATCTCGATCTACATGTGCACCAGCCGGGCAACACCACCGGGTGGTTCTCGTCGACGGCCGATTGCTATTACGACGATTGTGCCGCGTGGGATTACAACGGACTCATGAGCAAGTGGGGATATTCGATCTCGCCCATCGCCGAATGCATCGGTTCGCCCGACGGGCCCGATTGGCAGGCGAACCTCATGGGCTGCGCCAATCCGCGCCTCGACATCGACGACATCGCCGACGTGGGCGTGCCGGAGAACATCAACATCGACAAGCCACAAAATGGTCAGACCTTCCGCGCGATGGTGCACGACTACGCGCAGAGCGGCATCAAAGGCGATCAGCATCCGCTGGTGAACGTCTACTGCGCGGGCAAGCTGATGGCCACCTACGGTCAGTCGCCCAACCAGTTGGTGGGATTCAACAAGGGTGGCGGCGACAGCAAGGGATCGATGTGGCGAGTGGCCGACGTCACTGTCGCCACCGATGCCAGCGGGAACACCACTTCGTGCACGGTCAACGCGCTCCATCCGGCCAACATGACGACTGGATATTGGACCACTGTCGACGACCCGACTTATTAACACGGGCGTGCCGCCCGCCCTCTCGGCACGGCCTCGAGGGTCCCACCCTGCTCACGGCGCCGCTAGACGTCGCCGACGCGCCCGAAGGGCGCTTGCGAAGTAAGCGGTGAGCGTAGCGAACCATGCCCGTAGGAAGTGCCGCACGAACGTGCGGCCTCGCTTTGCTCGCCCGACTTGAATTACAGCCAAAAGCTAGCGTTTACGGAGCGAACTCACAGCTGGCCGACGGCGTGGTGTTCGCTGGTGTAAGCGCGACCGCCATCTGCGGATCGCAGGTGGCTTCGCGACAGATGCGCAGCGCGTCGGTCTCGTCGGCGCCCGTCGAAGCATTGTGGGTTGTCGGACAAATTGAATCGGCCCACCAGCTTCCAGCAGGGAAAGATCGGCGCGGAGTCGGTGCACTCTTTGAGCGCGTGGGTGGTGGACTTGTTGTTGGCGTCGACCGAGACGTCGGCCACTTGTGTTATCGATCATGAACAAGATGTCGACCTTGGTGGCCGGCACCACTCGAATTGCCGTAGTTTTCGCCTGATCCACCGGCGTTTTCGGATGGTTCGCGCACCCACCGACGAAGAGCGCAATCCACATCCATCGACCCGTCTCGAACATGGCCCCTCCTGGTCGAACCGTAGCACCCCCATTTCCGGTGCGCGATGCGTCAAAACGCCGCAGTGACACTTGACTCAACCCGCCTAGTTCTCGATCATAGTGAGTCAAGAGATGACCGACTCAACCAGTCCAGAATTTGCAGTGATTTCGATCGCGGAAGAGCTGAAGCCCGAGCTGCACAAGGGATTGCGCGCGGCGCTCGAGCGCGCGGTAAAAAAGGGGCTGACGCACGATCAGTTCGGCGGCTCGGTGCGCAACGCGTTGCGAGAATTTTCGCGCGCTCACTCGCTCAAACAGATCGAGCACAACATCGATGACGTCGTCGACGGCGAGCCACGACTCACGCCGGCGCTCCGCGAAATAGAATACAGCTTGGCGACTGGCGGACTGCTCACCGAGACGCCCAAGCTTTTGGCGCTCATCGACCGCGCCATCGGCATCGATTGGAAAGCGCCGCCCCGCGCCGCGGCCGCGTCGCACAACTACGATCCCAAGATGCGATACCGCGTCGGTGACACGGTAACCCACGTGAAGTTCGGTGCCGGCACCGTGACTCGTTCAGAAGGAAAGCGCGTGACCATCCGCTTCGGTGAAGAAGCGCGCGTCCTGTTGCAAGCCGAGCATTAGCCGTAACGGATGGAAAGTGGCTGGCGGTAGTGTAAGGTCTCGCGGATGAAAAAAGCGCTGATGGTTGCACTGGTCGCGTTCGTCCTGCCTGGCTGTTCCAATAACGGCGGCGACGAAATCGTAGCGGTTCCGTTCAAGAGCACGATCATGCTCACAACGGATGATCTCAAGAACCTTGCGCCGGACCATGGGGACGGGCGTTTGGTCTTCACGCCGGCCCCAGCGGCGTTGGCGCTGACCAAGCGGGGCAGTGTGCTGGTCGCGAGCGTTTCGCCGTCGACACCGAGCGGTCTTTTGCGCATCGTCAAGTCGGCCACCAGCGATGGCGCGAACCTCACCCTCGACACGCTGAACGTCCCCATTCAGGTGGCTTTCGAGAGCCTCCATATGAAGATTCAGCCGCGGTCGAGTGGGGGCCTCGGCGCACTCAAGGGCACGCCCAACGATTTGACCCCTCGCTCACTCGACAGAAAAGCGGACGGCTTGATGGGGCCGAGCCAAAGCGCGAGCGCGAGCTTTGACACCGATATCCTCCTTTTCGACGGCGATGGCGATCCGATGACGACAGACGATCAGGTCGAGTTCAAAGGATCGATCGACGGTACCATCACCGTCGGTTTCAGTTTGGATTTCGACTGGAACCTTGCCACCAAGGATCTGCCCGATGCGGCAGTGTCCTGCTTGGAATCGATTCTGCTTGGCCCCGAGCTCTGTCTGGAAGCGCTGCTTCCCGAGGCGAAAGTGCAGATGGCGTCGGATGCGCACATCACCGCCAAGGCCACGCTCGAAGGCGCGGCGCTGGCAGACTTCAAAAAAGAGTTCGATGTTCTCGACGTGACGCTCGAGCCGATCGCGCTCATTCCCGTGCCCATCATTCCAGTAGTGACCGTTTTGGCGACGGTTGAAGGCAGTGCCTCCGCCGGGTTCTCTGCGGGAGTGCATGCGGGGATGGACATCACGTCGAGCATTTCACTCTCGTCGAAAAACCTCGCCGCCCCGATGTACCAACCGCCAAAAGTTACCCACGTCGACTTCGGCGCCGACCCGCCGGCGATCACCCTTCAAGCGGAGCTCAAGGCATCGATCGGTGCGCAGACCAGCATTCTCATCGCCGACGTGACCGGCCCGTATGCGAGAGCCGACATCTACGCCAAGCTCGGAGCCGACCTCACCAAGAATCCATGCTGGGCTCTCAGCGCGGGCGTCGACAGCTTCCTCGGCATCACCGTCAAACCGACGCTGCCGATCATCGGCTCGATCACGCTCTTCGATTGGAAAGCCTCGCCGTTCTCCTTAGACTTTCCCATCGCGAACGGTTCCTGCTCGATTCCGCCCAACATGTCAACCCTGCCACCGGGGAGCGGAGCGGACGCTCCCCACTACGCCATGCCGACGTTTACGCCCTGGTCGCGGCTCATGTCGTCTCCGCTCGACGGCAGCTTCGCATCTTCACCGACGGGTGACGAGTCCGACTGGACCGATCTCTTGCACACCATCGACGGGCGCTACTTGGTGACCGGCAGTCGCATGACCGAGCCGGTCAAGCTCGACGCGCCGAGCGCAAAGGCGATCTGGTCGCAGCGCTATCACGAGGGCGATGCGAGCGGACCAGCGCTGACGGTTCGCCGTTCGCTTCAGCAGCCGGACGCATCGATCGCACTGCTCACTACAGGCACCGACGTCGCGTCGTTCGGCCTGCTCGACATCGGTCAGGCCGGCGGCATTTATGGCTATCGAACGCTCACGCTCGGCGATTCCAACTGCTTCCCGACGCCGAAAGCGCTTGCCACCGACGGCGCAGGAGGCGTCTACGTCACCGGCGCATGCAACGACGCGCGGCGCGGTTTTATCGCCCACGTTGCGGCCGACGGCTCGCTGATGTTCGCGCTCACCATCGCCGATTCGGCTGGTGGCTCGGTGTCCCCGAGTGCGCTGGTGGGAGTCGATGGCGACGTCGTGGTGAGCGGTGAGCTCGGCCCGCTGGCAGGTGAGGATATGATGTTCGCGGTGCGGCTTGATGCGAGTGGCGCAACCAAGTTTTCGAACGCCTATCAAGGCTGTACGGACGCAACCGGCGTGTCGCCCACCGGCGGGATCGCAAACTCAAATGGCGACGTGACGCTCGTCGGTAGCGCGTCGGCGCACCGGGTCGGATTTCTCGGGCGCATCAAGAGCGATGGCTCGGTCGCATTTGCCAGCTTTCCCGGGCTGAATCTGGGCCTCAGCAAAGTGTTCGTCATTACCTCGGTCGCCGAGCTTCCGACCACCGGCTACGTGGTGGCGGGCTCGACCGTCGATCTCCTGGGGGCCGTGCCAACGAACACCGCGGCCACCGCGCTGGTGGGTCTCGATTCCATCGGTCGCGCGCTTTGGTCGAAGCGCTTCACGCTGCTGGATGCGAGTGTCCCGGTTGCCAGTGGCTTTCCTGCCATTCGTCTGAGCGACGATGGTGGCGTCGTGCTCGCCGCGGCCGCGCAGGCTCAAGGAGCCGGCGACGGCGGTCGGCTCTGGACGTTCGAGGCGGTGGCTAAAGACGGCACGCTTCCAGGTTTCGATCCCGCCCGTGCACGGCTCGACGATCTCGGCATCAACGACGTGATGTGCGCGTTCAGCGCCTCCTCCTTTACCCCGTCGCTCGCGCCTCTTTCGGTAACCAGCGCTTCTGGTGTCGCTACCTCCGAGCTGGTAACGCTCTCAGTCGACAAAATTACTCCGTAGAACGCTTTCATCTGAATCCGCTGCCGTCGTCGGATCGCGGCTTCGCCCTCGCGCCAGACTCTTAAAACGTACCGAAGGCAGCAAGGCCGGCACCGCTCGGCGCCACCATCACCTGCGGGACCGGCTGACGCACTTTGTGCTTGGTGACGAGGCCAGCGATCATCATCCCGAGACCCGCAGCTTGTGCGAGGCCATCGAGCGTCAACCCGAGGGTGGCGATCCGATCTCCTGTTTCATTTTGATTCAGATTGCGGCCTGCCCAAATCCACGGTCCGACAACCGGTACGGCGAACTCCCATTGATTGGCAGCGTAGCCGCCGATTGCGGCGTTTAGCAGGTAGGTTCCGCCGAAGACGCTGGCGCCAGCGATCGCAAGCCCGGTGTTGCGCTGCTCGACCTCCTTGTATTCAAGTTTTGGCGCGTTCAACGTAAGCACCGGCGGCGTCGCCGCATCGTTGTCGCCCTCGTCCGCACGAGCCTGGGCGCCAACACTGAAAGCGGTGAGCAGAGCCAAAGCAGAGAAGACAGTCCGAGTCGTTCGTCGCATTTGAATCCTCCTGCGGCGGGACTCAGCAATCGAAGGGCCAGTCGGTAAGTGAAGTTAAAACAGATGGTTAGAATGTGGCGGGCTGTCGAAAAGCGAACAGGTGTCAAGATGTGAACAGATTCCACCGATGTGCCCTGGCAACGTCAATCGTGTATCGACTCACCGATATCAGATTGCAAACCAGGCTACGTCGGGGTCGACGCGGCGAGCGGCACCAGGATGTTCATCATCACGTAGGTCGCGAACAAGACCGCTACGCTCACCAGATCGAGCGTTGCAGCCATGTTCGGGACGGAATGTCTCATCAATGCACAATCATGGTGATGGGTAAGATCCCGAGCAGGCGTATCCCGACGAAGGAAATGTCCAGGAGTCGCCCTCGTTCACATACAGCCGTGCGCCGCTAATCGATCCGTCGACGCTTCCGCTTCCGTGCGCGTTGGGCCACGAGTACTGGAAATGTCCGGTCGCGTCGACCGGCATCGGCGGCACCTCATTTACGTCCACGGTCGCAACGAGCGGGCCGGGGTTGTTGCCCGTGATCGTGACCGTCATGGCGGCGCCGTAGGTTAGCGGAGTGGTGGACACGCTGTTCCAATCCGAACAAGTGAGCGAAACATGATAGGTCGAGTTGACTGCGCCCTCGGGGAGTCCAGAGCGCCAGTTCCCGCAAACGTTGGGGATGCCGCCACCGCCACACGTGGCACCGGCGTCGCTGCAGCCGCCGCAATCGAGTGTTCCGCCGCAACCGTCGGAGACGGAGCCGCAGGTCGCGCTCAGCTGCGCGCACGTCTTTGGCACACAGCCGCACACGTTCGCCGTGCCACCTCCACCGCATGTTTCGGATCCCGCGCAGTTCCCGCACTGGAGCGTTCCACCGCAGCCGTTCGAGATCGAACCGCAGCTTGCGCCGCGCGCGGCGCACGTGGTGGGCGTACAAGGAGGTTGCAACGGTGGGCAAGTGGTCGGCGCATACTGGGTGCCCACATACGAGAGGCACTTGCCGGCGGGGTCACACTGCCAGCCGTAATAACACTGGCCGGCGCTAAAGCCGTAGTTGTTGCAGGTATAAGTGCAGACACCATCTGCCTTCGTCGCGCCTTCCCCGATTGGATCTTCCGGGGTCGGAGGCAGACTAGGTGTTTTCTCCGACGATCCGCAGGCCGTGAGCACAATCAGAATTCCCAACCAACTTTTCATTTGTTGCCTCCAAGTGTCGCTTTGCCAAGACCGCATAGAACGAAAGACGCTTCCCCTAACAGGATCCCGCGCGCCAAAAGACTCATGGCCGCGGGCGGCGGTACACTCGCGGTGTCGTCCCCGTCCAGCGCTTGAACGCGAGTGTAAAGGCTCGAACGTCGGAGAAGGACAGCCGCGCGGCGATCTCGTCTGCGCTCAGCTCCGTTAGGATGAGCGCGATCGCGCGATCGCGCCTCGTCTCATCGACCAGCGCACGAAAGCTCGTGTCTTGCCGACGCAGGATTCTTTGCAAATTGCGTACGCTGAGGGCCCGCGCTGCCGCGACTTCGGCGATGCGTGGAACCCGTTCGCCTAGTGCGGCGCAAATCTCGATCTTGATGGCTTGCATAATCTCCTCCGCGCTTGAGAGCTTCACGTTCAATGCGGATAGACACAGCTCGCTCGCGGAGGTCGCAGACTATTTTACGGTGCTTGCAGAAGGATGCGTTTTCATCCAACCAGCGACTTCCAATCGGAACGATTTCTCATGGTTGAGAACCGTCTCGGCAAGATCTTCATAGGCTTTTCGGGCCAGTGTTTGAGCCCGAACCCGGTCGCCACCGCTCTCCCAAAGAGCTTTCGCCAACCAAAAGGAGATCGAGGCGCGGGCCGGTTTTCCTGGAGGTCCGAGCCTCATCGCCTGCTCGAGCGGATCGAGCGCCTCGGTGGGCCGGCCGAGTCCGATCAGCGCTCGACCGACCCCGCCCAGCGAGGCGGTCATCTCGGGATTATTCGGTCCCCGCATTCGATCGATAGAGACCGCCTCTTGGCAGAGCCGTAGTGCGTCGGCGTATTTTCCGCGCTTGTTGAGAAGACGGCCGAGATTGCTCAGCGTAGTGGCGAGGTTCGGATGATTGGGTGGCAGCGTTTTGCGACGCAGCTCGAGTGCGCGCGCGTAAAGGACTTCGGCCTCATCGAGACGACCCTCGTCGTCCATCACGAGCGCAAGGTGTCCGATAGTCATCGCCAGCTGTGGATGGTTCGGGCCGTAGGATTTTTCGACGACGAAAATGGCTTCTTTCAAAAGCGCAATCGCTTCGACAGAGCGATCTTGATAGTGCAGCGTCATCGCCACGCGCGACATGGTAAACGCCAGGTCGACGCTATCGGTGTTGAGCGCGCGCTTTCGAATCGCGAGTGCGCGCTCATAGTGAGGCAGGGCGCCTTTTGAATCGCGGCGGATCGAATACACGTCTCCGATTGCCATCTCTGAGTCGGCTACATCAGGATGGTCAGGGCCCAATGTCTTTTCGCGAAGTACGAGCGCCCGTCGAAAGGTCGTGAGTGCGGCATCGTAGTCCGATCGATTGTACTGCAGATTGCCGACGTCGACGATCGCATGGGCGAGCAGGGTGGGAGTCGCTGAGCCACGCTTCTCCAAGAGTTCGAGCGCCGCTTGGCAGCTTTTTTCTGCCGCGTCATAGTCGGCGCTCGTTTGATCGAGCTCGCAGCGTTTTCCCAAAGAGAGTGCTTTGAGCTCGCCCTCATCTCCCATCCGTTCGACGTTGGCGGCAGCGAGCTTACTCCACTTTTCGCTCTGATCGAGCTGGTTGAGATCGAGGCTGGCAGAGGTGAGTGCGATGAATGCGCGGGCCGAAAGATCGGTATAACCGGTAGCCTCGGCCGCTGCGACTGCGTCGAGCAAGAGCGGTTCCGCCTTCTGGCTCGCGCCCGAGTCCGCTTCGAGCTGACCTGCCGCAAGCAGCGCTTCGGCTTCGAGTGGGCGGCTTCCAAGGGCGCGGACGTCCGACAAAAGCGCGGGCTCGATCGCCATGGCTTCTTTGTATTTTCCGACGCGCGCGAGCGTCTCGAGTGTGGTCAGCTTTGCTTGTGCCGCTGTCATCGCGCTCAGCTGCTTTCCCTCTTTGGGCGGGCGCGGTTGGCTCAGCACCGTCGAGCTGCTGCAGCGATCGAGCACGAAAAGCGAATCGACCGCTTGCGGCGCGCGCGCGATCGATTGGGCGCTCGACTCGGCCAGCTGCGCGGCGAGACCGCGTGCTTCGTCAAGCCTTCGGTCGAGGCAGGCCATGCGCAAAGACATCACCTCTTCCGATTGCTCCCTGCGGATTCGCGTGGCTCGACACGCATCGAGGCTCATCGCCTGCCATTCGTCTCGATAGCGGTCGAACGATCGGGCGACGCTTTGCCAGGTTGTTTCGGCAAAAGGCTGATGGGTGGCCTCGAACGCGCGATGGATTTCCTGTTTGTGTACGTCGTCCCAGATTCCGGTCCAGCGAGTCGGCTGCTCGTCGCAGCGAGGATGACTCTGCATCCACAGTCGGACGGCCAACGCTGACGATGCGAGAACCGCGATGAGGGAGGCGACCACCACCGGCAGAATTCGGCGCCGAGGCGGATCGAGCTCGGCAAGCAGCAAGCCCATCGATGGATAGCGCTGGCCTGAATCAATGGAGAGCCCACTCCCAAGCGCACGCGACAGACTGCGAGGGAGACGCGGAGCGCTTGGTTGAGGACGCCTACGACCCGATAGGACCGACGCGGTGAGTGCGACCAGGGTCTCGCCGGCGAAGGGTCGCTCGCCATAGATCGCCTCGTAGAGCGTCACGCAGAAACTGAACTGATCACTCCGCGCATCGGCCACCTCGCCTCGCAGCTGCTCGGGGGACATATAGGCGGGTGTGCCCATGAACGCGCCGACCTGGGTGATGGCTACTTCCGACGGCGGAAGATCGCCGCTGATCGCCTGCGATGGCCCGGCGAGGCCGAAGTCGCTGACGCGCACCCGTCCATCGTTTCCCACCAGAATGTTTTCGGGCTTGAAATCACGGTGCGTGATCCCGGCATCGTGCGCCGCCGCCAAACCCCGACCGGCCTGCGCGAACACGGACAGGATTTCGTCGATTCTGCGTCTTCGATCTCGAAGCCACGCGCGCAGCGTCAAGCCTTCCACGAGCTCCATGGCGATGAACATCTGCCCGTCCTCTTCGAAGACCTGGAAGATCTGTACGACATTCGGATGGCTGAGCCGTGCCATCGCCTTGCTCTCGCGAATGAAACGTGCCCGACGGCCTGCCTCGTCGGCTGAATCGACAGGTCCGAGTGCTTTTATCGCCAAAAGACGGTCGAGTTTCTCGTCGTACGCGGCATAGACCACCCCCATTGCGCCGGCGCCGATCTGATTGCGCGCGACGAACGGGCCGATCGAAGCTCCTGGCTCGAGCAGAGCTCGTTTGTCCGAATAGGTGCGCGAGAACTCGACGAAGATGGATCGACAGTCCGCGCAGCTGTCGAGATGTGATTCGATCAAGCGATTGCCGTCCCCCGAACCCGCGGACCGCTCGATAAACTCGGCGATGGCCATTTCGCTGAGACAGTCTTCCCCGACCAGCATCGCCGACTCCATGTACATAAATTGTGTTAAAAATGAAAGGTGTCTGATTCTGGTGCTTCGTCGCGCGCCGCGCTTCTGTCCGAGTGTACTGCGAACGCGCACGCCCGATGGCCGAAGCTGGTGCTCGCCGACGAACAGTTTAGTCGGTATCTGCTCGACCGCATGATCGGCACCGAGCCAAGCGCGGAAAATCCGGTGCTGCTCCACTCGGCGGATCTTTATCTGGCCTGCGCATGCTCGATCGGAGATCGGGAGGCGTTGCAATCGTTCGAGGCGCTTTGCTTTCCAGAGCTCGTTCGCGCGGTGGCCCGAGAACCCAAGCTAGCCACGTCCCTCGACGACATCAAACAACAACTGCGTGAGAAGCTGTTCGTAAGAGTGGGTGGCCGGCCCGCCAAGATCGAGGAATTCAACGGTCGCTCGAGTCTGCAAACATGGTTTCGCGTGATCGTCACCCGCACGCTCATCAACCTCGGGACGCGGGGACCGAAGGAACGCCCTATGTCGGACGACGCGCTTTCGGCGCTGCCTCTACTCGAGAGCGATCCCGAGCTCCAGTACATGAAAGAACATTATCGCAACGCGTTTGCGGAAGCCTTCGGTCATGCGACGGGTGCGCTCGAATCGCGCTGCCGAAATCTATTGCGCTATTCGCTGGTCGAAAACTTGAACATCGATCAGATCGCGCTCATTCATTCGGTGCACCGCTCGACAGCAGCCCGGTGGCTGACCGAGGCGCGCGAACAACTCATGCGCGAGCTCAAGCGCGCTCTCGGTGAGCAGCTCAAGATGGCACCTGAGGAGTTCGACGAGGTGCTGCATCTCATTCGCAGCCGCATCGAGATTTCGCTCGAGCGCGTTTTTGCTGGAGCCACTTCAATTCCTTAAACGAGAGGTCCCTTGGGCATCTTGCTCATGTCCATGTAGAGCGCATTCCATCGGTGGCCATCGAGATCGGAAAAGCCGCAGCCGTACATCCATCCTTGCCGATCGCCTGGGCCGGCGAACACTACGCCTCCGGCCAGGGCGGCGTTCTTGGCGATCGCGTCCACGTCTTCGCGACTCTCGGCACCTCACTCTCTCGCATTCTCGTGACGGGATACCCGTACATGTCCATTTCTCCCAAATGCTGGCGGCGGAGTGAAAGTGAT
>PLXG01000500.1 GCA_003153195.1 Myxococcales bacterium | reverse complement strand
GCGTAGTCGGCGATCTCGGCGCGAAGTTGCGATTCGCTCATGGCGTCTGCTTGCCGATCTCGCCGAGCGCGCAATCGATCTCGTCGACGATACCGACGATGAGCGAGCGAATGGGAATGTTCGGCCCCATCTTGAGCAGCTGACGATTGCCGTTGCCCTCTTGGTTCACCAGCACGCGATCGCCGACGCCGGCCTGCACGCGACCGTGCGGGTCGACCGCCAAGAACGAATCACCCACCGCCTGTCCGTTCTCGTCGAGCGGCTGAACCACCATCAGCTTTTGGCCGTCGAAGCTGGGATGTTTGGCGGTGGCGACCACCGATCCCTCGACGCGGCAGAGCTTCATTTCTTTGCGCCTCGCGCCGATGCCTCTTGTGCAACGTGAAGGTCGNNGATGCCGACGATGGCGGCGTCGACCGGAACGAACCACGGCTCGAGTGCCAGCGCAGCCTCGCGCGAGCCGACCAAGTAGACCAGCTCGCCGGTTCCGGCGCGCACCGTATCCACTGCGACGTGCGGATCGCCCGCGTTCGCCAGATGATGGTTGAGCGGCTGTACCATCAGCAGCTTCTTGCCCTCGAGTCCCTCGTATTTCTGCGAGGCGACCACCGTTCCAATGACTCGACCCAGATACATCGGCGCGGAAGATAACAGAATTCACCCGGTTTGACCACGGCAGCCCGCGCCTTCTGCTAGGCTATCGGCAGATGCGAAAACCCCTGACCTTGATCGGTGTTCTTGGTGTTCTGCTCCTCGGTTGCGCGCACCATCCGGTGGTCGTGAGCTCGACCGCCGACACCGAAGAGATCCCCGACACCTGGTGCGAAGATCTGGATCAGCAAACAGCGGTGCTGGGTGTCGAAGCGCGCAATTTTGCCACCGCCGTGGTTCGCGCCATCCGTCGTCATGTCTATGGTCCATCGATCTCGAGCGCGCAGATTCAGGCGGCCGAGCTGCGCATCGCGTCGCTGTTTCCCGGTGAGACCTTGCTGGCCAAGAGCTCTGTAGTCGAAGAGATCAACGAGGTCCTTCGCTCCATCGGAATCTCTCACCTGCGGGTGATGGATCCGGTTCACTTCTGTCGCTGGATGACCTCGTTCACCAAAAAGGAGAACGCCAAAGTCTCGTCCGACATTCGCGCGCGCAAGCTGGGAAAGATTGGCGTGGTGCGAGTGGCCAGCTTCGTGGTTCCGCGTATTCGACGCGATCTGGTGGCGAGTGCGTTCGACGATGTCGCCGATTCGAAGGCGCTGGTGCTCGATCTGCGTAACAACGGCGGCGGAAATCACTCGGGCATCGTCTATCTGGCGGAGCGGTTCGTCGGACCCGACAAATCGATCGTGACCGTTCGCGACCGCACCGGAGCCGACAAAGTCCAGCCGTTCGTTCAAGAGGGTGGATTCGCTGATGCAGAGAATGGTGGCGGATCGAAAGAGCATCACCTTCTCTCCAAGGAAGGATATGTCGAATATCGAACTTCGAAAACTGCGGCGGCACCTGATCGTCGGCCGCTCTACCTGCTGGTTGATTCGGAGTGCGGATCGTCGTGCGAGCTGTTCACGCAGGTGATGCGCGATCTCGGTGCGGCGAAAATTCTCGGTGGACGCACCGCTGGCGAGGTCTTCCACAGCTCCGCCTACAAGCTTCCATGGCGCGGCAATGTTCTGCTGGTGCCGGTCGGCGTCGCGCTCACTCCGTCGAAGACCGAGGTCGAAGGACACGGCGTGTCACCGGATGTGGAGATTCCGGCCTGCGTCGAGCACGGCGCCGCGCCCACCGACGATGTCGATCCCTGTCTCGATGCGGCGCTGGCGCAGATCGAACAGGAACAGCATCTTTAAAGCGATTTCAGCTTCAGATAAATGTCCGACGTGGCGAAGCGGGCCAGCTCCTCGAGCGCTTGGCGATCGCCTTCGGCGGCCAGCACCCGCGCGGCGGTCGGTAGGCTCGACACCAATAGTCCGGCGCGATTGCCGGTGTGCTGAACGGCGCGACGCCAGGTAGCCGACGAAAATTCGGCGTCTTTCAGATTGGCGAATAGCTCCGCCAGTCGTTTAGCGACTTTGTAGGGGAGAGTTCGTTTCCAACGGAGCGTCTCCTCGGTATTCTCGTCGTCGGAAAGGGCGCGCCGCGTGTAGCGCGGATGAAATGCGCGCAGAATCGCGGAGAACAGGCGCGCGAACTCTCGCGGCTTATGCGAGCTGGCCAGCACATACTCGGGACGCGCCAGCTCCAGCGCACGACCTAGTAAAAAGCAGAGCTCGTCGAATGGGCGCGACTCGAAAGTGCGCGCCACCACCACTGCGGTCGGCGGCTGCGCCAAAATGGTGAGCTCGGCGAGTGCGCCGGGCTCGGCCATGAACAGTCCAGTCTTGCGATTTCCCAGCGCCCGCGCCGCTCGTCCATAGGCGCGCGAAAGCGCCCCTTCAGCAACGGGGGAAACGCGATTGCCGAGGGTCACGCCCGCAGATTGGCTGACATCTTTGGTGGTGAGCTCGGCGGCGGTTCCTTCCCACAGTACCGCGAACACCTCCGCCAGTCGCACCGCTTCAGGATGTCCGAGCTCGGTGTGCGTACTCTCGTCGAGCGTGGCGATGGCACGATCGGCCGGTTTGGGCAGCTCCGACCAGCGCGTGCGATCGGCGTGTTCGAGCGCATCGGCGATCTCCAGCAGATGAAAGAAGCGCTCTCCGCCGTCAGAGGCGTTGCGTCTTCGTTCGATCGCCGCCATCGCGCGCAACGACGGTGCGTGCAGCGGATCGGCGTCGAGAATCTTCAGTCGATGAGCGCGGGCTTCCACGTCGTACGCCGGATCGTTGCCGTAGCGTGCGAGCACCTTCTCGCGCAGCTCGCGTCGACCGGGATCGAGCTCCAGCGCCTTTTCCAGCGCGGTGGTGGAGCCGCGGAGATCTTTCAGTCGCTCGCGCGCTTCGCCGAGCCGCGTCCACAGCCTGCCCCGACCTGCGCGCAGTGCCGGTGGCGCAGTGGGAAGTCGCGGCAACGTGCGCGTCAGTAGTTGCGCCGCCTCCTCATCGTCGGCCCCGCCTTCGACCAGCAGCGCGGAGAGCGCGTCGAGCGTCTCGTGATCGAGCGGATCGTGCTCGAGCGCGCTGCGCAAGCGCGCCTTGGCGACATCTTTTCGGCCGAGCTCGGCTTCCAGCGTGGCCGAGACGCGGAGCCGGCATGCTAACTCGACCGGCGTAGTGGGCAGGTGAATCAGCCGTTCGGCGAGCTCGCTTGCGCGATCGATTCGACCGGCGTGCTGCTCGAGATCGCGCGTCCGTTCGAGCAGCGAAGCGGAGGCGTCTTCTCCGGCCGATTCCACCGCCCGCTCGAACGCGGTCAGCGCGCGACCGGGGTTGCCCAGCTCCGTCGCCACCAGCTCGCCCAGTCGAATGAATCGATCGGTGCGCGTCTGGCGCTCGAGGGTGTGCGCGGCCTGTTGCTCGAGATGCTCGACCGCTCGTTCGAGCTGGCCGGACGAGAGCGCCGTCTCCGCCAGTAGCTCACGCGCTTCTAGATGACCGGGAACCAAGCTCACCACCGACTCGAGTAGCGCGCTCGCACGATCGACGCGGCGCAACTTGAGCTCGGCGAGCGCAGCATGATAGATGCCCGCCGCCGCCTCTTCGGGGAAACGCGACGCATCTGGATGATCGCTGAGCGCGCCCAAGATCTGAGCGGCGTCTCGGTATCGATGCACGCGATAGCGGTTCTCGCCCAAGAGGAGTCGAGTGCGAAGATCGACGGGTGTGAGTCGATCCGCCGCCAAGAGCGCGCTGTACGCATCGTCGGTGCGCCCCTGCGCCTCGCATGCCTCCGCCAACCGGTGAAAGAAATGCGCCGCCACTTTGGGCGGCAGATCGACGGCGCCGGTGGCCGCGCGCAACAGGCGCTCCATCTCGTCCCATTTGTGAAAGCGCGCCGCCAGATCGGCGAGCCCATCGACGGCGGGTGAGAATGCGGGAACTTCTGCCAGCGCCGCTTCGAAGGCGGCCTGCGCCGAGAGGACGAGCTCGCNNCGATCCCGACAGCGTGAGCTCATGCTCCGCCAGCGCGTCGGCACGCGCGTCGTCGCCCGATCGTCGCCAAATTCCCGCCAGCGCGGAGAGCGCCGGTGGAAGATCCGGATTCCGATCGAGCGCGCGCTCGAGAAGTGGCAAGGCGGAGGCATCATCTTCGCGCTTCTCGATGTGGACTCGCGCCGCCTCCACCAGCAACTGAGCGGCCTTCGTGTCATCGGAGATTGCGGCCGCTTGGCGCTCCTTCGCCTGGGCGAATCCATGCCAGTCGGCGCCGCCTTCGCGCAGTCGCGCTAGCTCTGCCAGCGCGCTGGGAGCGTTCGGTTCGATCGAAAGTGCCGCCTCGAAGGCACAGGCGCTCCCTTCGCGCTGGCCCGCCTCCGCCAGCGCCACGCCGAGCTCAACATAAAGCTGTGTGAGAGATGCGCGCAACTCGGGCGCGCTCGATCGTTCGTGCAGCGCGATGCGCTC
>PLXG01000455.1 GCA_003153195.1 Myxococcales bacterium | reverse complement strand
ACGAGAACATGCGCGGCGTGATTTCGGGATAGGAGATGCCGCAGCTGATGCAGGCGAACTTTTCCGAAAATAGCATGTCGCCGGAATCGTCTTCGTCGTTGGAGAACACCGGCGAGATCTTGACCAGTCCCTCGGCCAACTTGAGCGCCAGCTCCACTGAATCGGTGAGCCGCTGCTTGATGTCGGGCTTGGCCGCTAGGCGATCGACATACACTTCGATGGTGTGCTTCTTGTTCTTGTNNTAGACCTCGATGGTGTGCTTCTTGTTCTTGTCGAGCTTGATGGGCTCGCCCAAATCGCACAGCTCGCCGTCCACCGACACGCGCACGAAGCCCTGCTTCTTGAGTTGCTCCAGCTCTTTTTTGTATTCGCCCTTGCGATCCCGGACAATCGGCGCGAGCACCGAGAAGCGCGTGCCTTCCGGCAGCTCCATGATCCGATCGACCATCTGCTGCACAGTCTGCGACGCGATCGGCTCGCCGCAGTTGTAGCAGTGAACCTGCCCGACCCGCGCGAACAGAAGGCGCAGGTAGTCATAGATCTCGGTGACGGTGCCNNTGGCCCTCGGCGTAGATGGTATCGAACGCCAGCGATGATTTACCCGATCCCGAAAGCCCAGTGATGACCACGAGCTTGTCGCGCGGAATCTCGACGTCGATGTTCTTCAGGTTGTGCTCGCGAGCACCTTTAATGATGATCTTGTCCATTAGGCCGGCCCTACTCACGGTCCACGCTGATAGGGCGTTTTATCTTAGCATTTTCAGAGCGCTAACCGAAAGAGCAGATTTTTCGGTCGGTAGGGCAAAGATGTCGCACTTCGTCACGCGTAGGTCCGGGAAAGTTCATCTAACCTTCTAAAATCATTTACTTGCACGGAACTTGTATAAGAGACGAAGCATGCAAAGCGAGTTCTTAAAACCCGCGTTTGGGCTGATTCTGGTTGGGTAGCCTGCCTCTTCTCGTTAGTGGCGCTGCTGGCGGGATAGCATCAGCGGGCGGCGGCGATCTTGAGCGCGGCGGCAAAGCTGGTCACCCGCGCGATCCCTTTGCCTGCGATGTCGTAGGCTACGCCGTGATCGGGCGAGGTGCGCACGATCGGAAGCCCGAGCGTCACGTTCACCGCCTCTTCGAAGTCGATCAGCTTCACCGGAATGAGCCCCTGATCGTGATACATCGCCANNCCGGCGTGATCGATCGCGCCTCTTCGTCGCCAAAATGGCCTTGCTCTCCGGCGTGTGGGTTGAGCCCCGCCACGGCAATTTTGGGGTGCGCCAGTCCGACGCGATCGCGCAGGAAGATTGCGGTCTGCTCGATGGCGCGCTCGATGTCAGACATCTTGAGAGAGCGCGCGACGTCGTGAAGCGCCAGATGGGTCGTCACCAGCGACACGCGTAGACGCGGTCCGGCCAGCATCATAGTGACGCGCAGCGGTGTGTCAGTTGGTGAAAGTCGCGCCGCCAGAAATTCGGTGTGCCCGGGGAAATCGAATCCGGCGGCCTTACACGCCGCCTTATGAATGGGCGCCGTCACCAGGGACTGAATCTGGCCCGCGCGCACCGCCGCCACCGCCGCTTCGAGGTAGGCGACCTGAGCCGCGCCGGTTTCTTTCGACGACGCCCCCGCTTTCACTAGCCCGAGCGATGTCACCGGCACCACCCGCGGATCCAACGGCAAAAGTCCGCGATCGCCGAACACGCGCAGGTCGAGCTCGGGGTGCGTACGCAGAGCCCAGGCCACCAGCTCGGGCCCAATGCCCGCGGGATCTCCCAGTGTGACACCTATCGCCATTGACAAAACTTTAGCGGAAATCGCGCACGGCGGGGGCAATTCCAACGAGGCGGGCGCGGCCGCGCGGCTGGCTTTGCCGAGCCGTTTTTGCCGAGGCGATCGGAATGCGCGTGCCGATCAGATGGCGACTTTGATTCGGCCGGCTCTTACCGACGAACTGCCGTAATCGGGAGATTGCGAAATCGACGGAGGCGCGAGGCGCTGAGACTTGGTGAGTTGCGCGGGCGAAGAGCGCGGCTGAGGTGCGACCGGAAGCGGCGTGGCCTCGTACGCCAGATGCGCCGCTTCGCCAAGCACAGCGCGCAGAACCTCGTGAATTCGACCGAGCTCGCGCGAAGCTTGGCGCGCGTGCGTCTCGGCGTATCGCAGATTGGCGAGCTCCATCCGCACCAACCATTCGAGCTCTTCTCGCCGCCTGAGCTCATCTTCCAACCGCATCTCGTACTGCTTTCGAATCTCGTTCAGCTGCTCGCGCGTATACAGGTCCAACATCTGACAGCACCTCCGTACTCGTCGGAAATAGCAACCCGCATACCAATCGGTTACCTTGAAGTGGCGTAAACACGCACGCTGACCGCGAACATACGATGGTGTCGGTGCGTATCTCACAGATGGGCGTCGACTCGGAGAGGAATTCTTGCTGCTCGAACGCGTTCGCCTTTCACTCCTGCTGATGATGGGCGGCCCCGCGATCGCGCTCGCCAATCCGGGCGCTGCGCCGGGCGAGCAGTTCACCTTCAAGCTCAGCATGGGACCGATCGTGGGCGGACGTGCGCGCATGTCGATTGGCAGCGTGAAGTACGCCGGCAAATCGGGAAACATGCTGTCGGTGCGCGCTCAGGCCGAAGGCGCGCCGTGGGTGCAATTAGTCGCCAAGATGCAAGACGACTACTCGCTGGTGGTCGATCCGCAAAGTCTGCTCCCGCTCGAGGTGATCGAGATAGAGCACGGCGGGAACGAACGGCGCATTCAGGTGACGATAACCTCGCGCAATGTCGAGATCGATCTGCAGATGCATAAAACGAAGCAACACCTGAAGCGCGTGATGCCGACCGAGGTTCACGATCCACTCAGCGCCTATTTCGCGATTCGCGCGCTCGCGCTCAACGAGGGCGAGCGGATCACGCTCGACATTCTCGACGGAAACAGCCTTTGGCGATCGACGGTAGTGGTGTCGCACATCAAGAAGTTGATGCTCGACGAAAACGGCCCCAACCCGCGCGCCGTTCCGGCGATTCTCCTGTCGGGGACCTCCACACGTATCGACGACACCGGAAAGCCAATGCCCGTTCCACCGCGAAAAGCGCGGATCTGGCTGTCCGAGGATTCGCTGCGAACGCTGTTGCGACTGGAGGCCGACACCAAGCTTGGTTTGGCCGCGCTCGAGCTCACCAGCTACGAAGCCACGGCCTCAGCGCGTAAGAAGATCGGAAGTGGCACGCTGGCGAAGGTTCCCGGCGTCACCGTGATGTCGAGCGACCAGCTGCCGCATTGGGACAGACCCTAGCAATATTTTCGCTCAACGATTGTTCGATCTTGCTTCGGGATAGATCGCGTCCACCTCTTTTGCCAGACGGCTGCTGAACTGCCGCGCGCCGCGCTCGCCCTCCATCAGATGGATCTCGTCTTGAAAACAATCGTCGGCGATCCAGTCGCTGGCGTCGAGGTAATCGACCCCATTATCGGCTAATCGCTTCTTCAGCTTGGCGTGATAAGCCGCCCACTCCGGCGTCGAGTAAAAACGATCGCGATGGATCTTCATGACGGGCACATTGACCACCAAAACGCGCGCGCCTCGCTCCTTAGCGGTGCGAAAGAGCTCGCTCACGGGAGGCCAAAAATGATCGGCTCGATCGGCCACCAACCGCCGTTTGAATCGTTCCGGCGAATCGAGTGTATTTTCCCAAATGCGAATGTGCCGTCCAATCGGCATGCCTAGATTTTTGAGGGCGACGCGCGAGTAGTTCACTCGATTGTGAATCTGGCTGCGCTCCGCCACCATCGGGATGAGCGAAAATAGCTTCATCAAAAAAAGATCGTTCTCGGTCTGAACTTGCAGCTGATATCCGAGGTCGACATCGGTGAAATAGGACATGGTTTGATTGCCGTGCCACTCGAAGAAGCGATCGTCGCGCCGTTCGGTGAGTCGCATGTCCATCGCCGCGTAGATCACCAGATCGAGGTGCTCGACTCGTTTGAGCGCGCGTCGCAATAAGATCAAGTGCTCGAGCGGCGTCGTTTGCCACAGCGCAATCGACCAAGGGCGTCCGCCAAATTCTGCGTTCGAACGTGTCTGCTGAAACGCATCTACATCGAAGCCATCGTAAAAGGTGGAATCACCGACCGCCAGCGTGTTTGCGCTCGGCAGATCGGGATCTTTGTCGATGGCCCGGAGAATTCGATGCGGCTGCGAATTGTGGACGAAGCGCATGACCACCACGTTCTCGACGGCAAAAACGGCGGCGAACGCGGCTAACTGCAGCAGGAACGCGCGCATCAAAAGTCCACGTACAAAAAGCGCGAAGTCTGCGCACAAAAAACGTAGATGATGAAGACCAGCAGCGCCCAATAGGCGCCCCACCAAGGCGAAGAGAGCGCAAGCGGCCCTTCGTCGGTCACACCGCCGAAAAATTCCAACCATCTTTTCATGAGTGCGCCGGCCTCATGTCAAAAGTCTCGCAAAGAAAAAGCGCGCCGTCGAAAGATCCATGGAAAAGAATGCCCAGCCCAAGTTGACCAAGAAAAAGGTCAACGCCCAAGAAATTGTCGGCGAGATCGAGCGCTCGGGAAAACGCTGACGCCACAGTCGGTGCGCAATCAGCAAAATTCCGTGCCACAAACCCCAGGCAATGAAGTTGAGCCCGGCACCGTGCCAAATTCCACTCACCAGCATGGTGATGAGCAGGTTCGCGATCACCCGCGCGGGTTTGCGACGTGAGCCGCCGAGCGGAATGAAGACGTAGTCGGTGAGCCAACGCGAAAGCGAGATGTGCCAGTGACGCCAAAAGTCGGAGATGTTGCGCTGCAGATAGGGCCAGTCGAAGTTTTCCGGCAGCTTGATGCCGAACAGGCGCGCCGATCCGATGGCGATGTCTGAATAGGCGGAGAAATCGAAATAGATCTGCTGGCCGTAGGCGAACACCCAGAACAACAAAGTGAGGCGGTTGGCCGTCGCGATGTCGGCACGTACCAAGTGACCGGTGAGCGCGGTGAGGAGATCGGCCAGCGCGAATTTCTTCACCAGCCCGGCGAGAATGCGGGTGGCGCCGCGGTTGAGATCGGTGAACCAGTCTTCGCTCGGGTGCTCGAGGTGCGGAACGAACTCCTGATAGCGCTTGATGGGTCCCGCCACCATGCTGGGGAAAAAAAAGATGAACGCCAGGTAGTCGCGAAACCGCCCCTCTTTGATGACCCCGCGATAGCGATCGACCGCGTAGTGAATGAACTCGAAGGTGAAGAACGAAATCCCGAGTGGCAAAAAGGCCTGCGGCCAGCGCTTGCCGACGTGGGTCAGGTCGACGGAGAAATTGTAATACTTGAAGACCGACAGGATCACCACGCTCTGCACCACGCCAATCAGGCAGAAGATCGAGCGCTCACGATAGAGCCGCGAAAACCATGCCTCCCAAAAGAAGATGAGCACGCAGGCGGCGGCGAAGCGGTGCGCGTTCAGGGTGTGCGCAAAGTAGATGAAGAAGGCGGCGCCGAAGGCCGCCAGCAAAAACGGACGGACGGAGGCCGAGCTCAAGCGAAAACAGATCGCGGCCGGCAGAAGAAACAGAAGGTAGTACGCGGCGGTATTGAATATCAAAGTCCTAATTCCTGAGTTCCTTCGTATCGCTCCGNNGTCGACGGTCTACAGTCGACGGTTAACAGTTTCAGATCCGGAACCGTCGACTGTCGACTGTCGACCGTCGACTCTTCCCTAGTCCGAGAGTAGCTTGTAGCCGACGTTGCGGATGGTTTCGATCATCGACTCGGCCTGCTTGCCGAGCTTGGCACGCAAGCGGCGGACGTGAATGTCCACGGTGCGCGTGCCACCATAGTAGCGATATCCCCACACCTTGGAGAGCAGCTGCTCGCGGGTCCATACCTTGTTCGGATGCTGCGCGAGAAATTTAAGCAGCTCGAACTCTTGATGCGTGAGCGACAGCTTGCGATCGCGAAGGTGGACCTCGTAGCCGGCCAGATCGATGTGTAGATCGCCGATCTTGAGGCTTTCGGCGTCAGCGAAGCGGGCGAAACGCCAATCGAGCTGCCGCACTCGCGCGTAGAGCTCGGCGGGTACGATCGGAACCAGCACGAAGTCGTCGGCGGCGCGAAAGTCGATGCTGGGCAGTCGCGGCAAGGTCGACGCCACCAAAATCGGGGTGCCTTCCAGCGGCGCGCGCTCCCTCAGCGCTTTCAAACAGACGTATGCGCTCTCCAATCGATCGCGGGCGTCGAGCACGATGACCTGCGGCGGCTTTTGGTCGAGCGACTCCTCGTCGAGGTGCGCCAAGTCGAAGCCGAGCGCCTGCACGTCGCAGCCGAGATCGCGCAGAGCCTGCGCGCACGACTCGGGCTCATTCACCGCCCGCTTAGGTTCCACTGTGATGACGAGGATGCGCATCGACGGGGCGGATACTATCCGAAAACATCACCTAAAACATCACCCTAACCAGGTGGAGCGGATGAGGAAGCCCAGCGCCTACACGCGGTGTAGAACATCGATTTGTGGGGCCTATAAACCCTGTTGGCGAAATTTAGAGAGTCGTGCAAGAATAAAGATAGTGGTGACCGCGCATGGATGATTTTCACTGCTCCTTCTGTGGCAAACGTCGACGTGAGGTCCGTAAGCTGATCTCGGGTCCACGCGTTTTCATTTGCGATGAGTGCGTCGCGCTGTGCAACGACATCATCGCCAAAGAAGAGTCGCAGGAGCGTCCGAAGTATCCGCGGCCGAACGAGATTGCCGACGAGCTCAATCGCTACTGCATCGGCCAGAATCGCGCCAAAAAGGCGCTATCGGTAGCGGTCTACAATCATTATAAGCGCATCACCGCCCGGCAGCAGGCGATGACTCAGCGCGCGTCGCACGGAACGCACAAACCGAACGAGGTCGAAGTTTCGAAGGGCAACATTCTTATGCTCGGCCCGACCGGTTGCGGCAAGACGCTTTTGGCGCAGACGCTGGCCCGTATCCTCGATGTGCCCTTCACCATGGCCGACGCGACCACGCTGACCGA
>PLXG01000411.1 GCA_003153195.1 Myxococcales bacterium | reverse complement strand
CGACCAGACCTGGAGCGCCATCGAAACGGCGATGAAAGGAAGTCCGTTCGTACGCGGATTTCGCCACTCGGAAAATCGCGGCATCGCCGCCGCATGGAAGACCGGTGTGTCGAACGCGAAGGGTCGACTGGTTTCGATCCTCGACGCCGATTTGCAATATCAGCCGGAAGATTTACTGCGCCTCAAGCGCGAGCTCGACGCTTCCAATGTGGACATCGTGCAGGGTTGGCGCTCGCCGGTGGGACGCGAAAAAGGTCCGCGCTACTACTACTCGCGCGGCTTCAACACCATGCTCAACGTCGCGTTCGGCATGAACCTCAAGGACAACAAGTCGGGGTTCGTGGTCTGCTCGCGCGAAGTGATGGAGGACGTCCTCACTTACCGCGGCAGCTACGCCTACTGGCAATCGTTCATCATGGTGGCGGCACACGCCAAGGGCTACACCTACAAACAGGTCGAGACCCTGTTCGAGCCGCGGCGCGCGGGCAAGTCGTTCATGGACAACGCGCCGGTGTCGGTGATCGCCAAGTGCTTCGTCGATTTGGGTAAAGCGGTGCTCGAGTATCGAGTGAAGAAGCAGCAGCCGTCGCAGCTGCGCAATTTTCTCGATCGCGAAAAGCCGCTGGTGCGCGACGCGCCGGAACCGGCCTGGCGACAGATCTATTTCAACGGCTACATGAAGGCGTTCGGCGCGACGCACTGGATGATGACCCGCGCGGCGGCCGATCATCTGCACGATCTGCGTGAGTCGCAGTGGCTCTCTCCGGAACAGATGCACGATCTGCAATCGTACAAGCTGCGTCGTCTAGTCGAGCACGCCTATCGTCATGTGCCCTACTATCGCGACAAGATGCGCGAGATGGGAATCTCGCCCGACAGCATCAAGTCGATCGACGACGTCGGCAAGCTGCCCATGCTCACCAAGAACGACGTGCGCAAGCACCTGTTCTTCGACATCATGTCGGACAATCACGACAAGGCCGAAGTCCTCAAGATCACCACTTCAGGATCGACCGGCGAGCCGTTCGTGTGCTTCGTCGATCGTGCGCAGCTCGAGTTCCGCTGGGCGGCAACTATGCGCTCGATGGAATGGACCGGCTATCGCTTCGGAGATCGTCAGCTGCGCCTGTGGCATCAGACCATCGGCATGTCGAAGACACAGGTCGCGCGCGAATACGCCGACGCCTGGCTGTCGCGCCGCAAGTTCATTCCGGCGTACGAAATGTCAGATGCGACCCTGCGCCAATTTGTGCAGACCATCGAAGACTTCAATCCGGTTCTGCTCGACGGGTACGCCGAGTCGTTCAACTTTTTAGCGCGCTATCTGCAGCAGTCGGGTCGACTGAACATTTCGCCCAAGGGAATCATGTCGTCGGCGCAGACGCTTCCGGACGTCAGCCGCAAGACCATCGAAGACGCGTTCGGCTGCAAAGTGTTCGACAAGTACGGCTCGCGCGAGTTCTCCGGTATCGCTTACGAGTGCGACGCGCATGAAGGTCACCACGTGGTCGGCGAAGGATATTTGGTCGAAGTATTGGCTGACGGAAAGCCGGCGCGACCGGGTGAAATCGGCGAAGTGGTCATCACCGATCTGAATAATTTCTGTCTGCCGTTCATTCGTTACCGCATCGGCGATCTGGCCGAAGCGATCGATCCATCGAAGCCGTGCGCCTGCGGACGAGGTTTGCCGCGCCTCGGAAAGATCGAAGGGCGAGTGCAGTCGATCATCATCGGCGCCGGTGGACAGTATCTACCCGGCACCTTCTTCGCACACATGATGAAGGATTACGATCACGCCATTCGGCAATTCCAGATCGTTCAGGATGCGCCCGGCACGATCACGCTGACGATGGTGAAAGGCAATCGATTCTCGTCGGAGACGCTGGAAGAAGTGCTAGCGCTTTTACACAAGTTCCTCGGCGCGGAGATGAAGATCGCGGTCGAGTTTACCGACAACATCGCCATGGTCCGGACTGGCAAGCGACTCGCTACTGTCTCGAAACTGGGAATCGATTTTCAACAGATCAAGGCTTCATAAAAGTGTAAGCGGCGAACGGGTCCTGCCCCGAGTTTGTATTTGCTCTCTCGGCGGACGCGACCTCAGGCGCCGGCTACGCCGTCGCGCTGGTCGCTCGGTTTTCGGCTGGCATCCGCCGCAGACGGCGGAGCGCCTCAAAGCGCCGCCGAGCTCGGCAAATACAAACTCAGGTCACCCGTTCGTCGACACTTTTATTCAGTTGGATTTTTGCTTCTCGTTCCAGTTTTGATCGACGCTCGCTTCACCTCGCCAATCTCTTTACGGGCGGCTCCAAGCGTTCGTTCGTAGGAAGGCGGAGGCGTAGGTTGTCGTTGTGGTGGGGAGGGTTTGGTCTAGGTAGGTGCTTAGGGTTGGGCCGGATTCTTTTGAGCGAAGGATGCTTTCGTGGTCGCCGCTCAGGATTGGGTAGTAGCGATGGAGTGCGTCCGTTACGGATTTGCCGTTGAGGTGATTTTCTTCGGCGAGCGTGCGGAGCTCGTCGGAGAATTGGGCGTAGTTGGCGCTTGAGAGCAGCGCTCGCCAGAAGTTCATGAACTGGGCGTTGCCGCGCACCGGTGTTTCTGTGGTGAAGTGCGCAACCAACGCGTCGGGGAGCGCGCGCAAATTGGCTTCTTCGTAGGAGCGGGCCAGGCGGCCTCGTGCTGCGAAGACCATCTCGATCGAGAACTGATCGGGGAGGTTCAGGTTGTAGAGTCCATCTCGCAGGGCCGGGTCGCTGCTCTTTTTGTCGCCGATGAACAGCACCGATTCGGCGCGCATCTGATCGAAACCGTTTGGCAGACCGATCAGTTTCATGAGCGCGCTCTTGCTGCCGTTGCGATCGGACGGGCCGAAGAATCCGTGCCACGGTGTATCGACCGCGATCAGTCGCACTTTTCCAATCGCCGGTAAAACGTCTGGCTGAAGCGCGAGCTCGTTGAGCGCGTGGCGCGCCACCAGGCCACCCATGCTGTGCGCCACGATCACCAGCTCGTCACCGGTCCCCAGACGATTGCGCTCGTCGTTCAACGAGATCAGAGCAGCTGCGAGCAACCGACCGTTCTCGCTCGTCCGTTTGCCCATGCTGTCGTAGCAAAACAGATAGACGTGATGGCTCGATTCGAACTGCGCCACCAGCTCGCGAAACTCGAGCGGGCTGCCGCCGAGGCCGTGCACCAACACCATGCTCGGCCGATGAATGTCAGACGAACTCACCGAAGTCAGCCCGTCGCGCGCACATCCCCTCGAAAGCGCATGCGCCGAAGCCCCCACCATCATTAATAACCCCACCAAAATCATCGCCAGTTTGCTCATGGCGGACAACTAGAGCAAGTCGCCGGCCAATCACAACTACCTGAAAATAC
Organism: Myxococcales bacterium; assembly: GCA_003153195.1. Classification (GTDB taxonomy): domain Bacteria; phylum Myxococcota_A; class Polyangia; order Palsa-1104; family Palsa-1104; genus PALSA-1153. The sequence continues at coordinate 4,339 of PLXG01000411.1, read as the reverse complement.
TAAGCATCGCGATTGATTTAGCTCACACTGTGAACCGCGCCACAGTGAAGCCTGGTTCATACGGCGATGTAGGCCCGCTGGTTACAGCGTCTTTTCCGGCGCGAACGGCTCGACTTTCCGCCAAAGCTTCCACGGACCGATCGCTCGCACTAGCACCACTTTACCTTCGCGGGCCAACGGCTCGAAGAGGCTGTAACGCACGCCTTCGTTGTGGGTGAGAAAGTAGTCGTAGCTTCCAGCGTAGAAGTCCCACTTGAAGCTCTCGGGGTGGTCCCACGGCGGCGCCATTAGACGCGTTCGATAGCGCAGCGGAAATCCTTCGTTGAAGTTGTAGTAGTTGTATCCGCCGTGGAGGATCTGAACGTGCGAAGCCCACTGATTGAACGCGTTCACGTTCACTTCGGGATCGCCGAGCGGCGGAAGCGGCAGCATGAGCACCTGCTTGTGCAGGGGAATCTCCGTGACCAGCTCCTCGAAGCCCGCGACGTGCTGATTGAAGACCCGCACCATTCGAAACAGATCGCCCTGGTAGAACAGCGTCGCCAGAGCTACCGGCGCGAACAGCCAACGGCGCGCGCCTACCACTCGCCCGCGAATCGTGAGCGCGAGGAAAAGAGCGCATACCACCACGTAACGACCGCCGATGAAATGCCAGTAAAACGGCTTCATGATCGAACGTGGCACCGAGACATAGAGCAGCGCCGCCACCGAGAAACAGATCTCGGGAATGAACCGTCGAACGCCGCCCTCTGATTCTTCGCCCGGCGGCGCGGTTGCGGCGGTCGAAGCGATCACGATCCAGGTGATGGCCAGCACCACCACCACCCACTCGTCTCTCGACGAGGACAGCAGGTTCAGTAGCGCGTTCGGCGTGCGCGAGAGCGTGTTCAAAATGGGATCGATCACCGGCTGGAATCCACCGCCGCGCGGCCGATGAAAATGCATCGAATCGGCGTGTCGGTAGGCCCAAATGCCCACCGCAGCGCTCAAGAGAATCGGAGTGCCGTTCCAGATGAGCCGTTTGAGCTGAAGTGCCTTCGGCTGCGCCAACACCACCAGCCCGGCGAAGATCAAAAACGCCGCGTAGGTGAGCAGGTGAAAGAAATATTCGGAGACGCCGACCAGCACCACCAAGAGAGCGCGCGCGAGCGTTGGCTTTTCGGCCAAGCGGTCGACCGTCACCAGCCCGATCGGGATCAGCGCGAAGCCGCCGCAGTAGGCGAAGAATCCCTCCGACAAGGGGAAATTCCAAACCAGAGGGAAGGCAAACAGCGCCAGATAGGGGCTGCGACCGAATCGTCGCGCGAACCCCAGCGCCGAGAGCGGCAGTCCGAGCGCGTAGGCGCTCAAGAAGATCTTGTTGGCAATCTCCACATCGAAGAGATAGGTAAGCAGGTGGACCAGGTAGTAGTGCGCCCAATACGGAAGCGGCGCGCGCTGAAGCTCGTAGTACTTCGAGTAATCGAACCGTGGATCGTCGATGTAGTGCCAGATGTGAATGGCAGACAAATGGTTCGGCAGATCGAGGAACGGCAAATGCCGGCCGGCCCACAGCGGCGCCACCGTGGCGATCGAAAGAACTACAAAGGCAATGCGCCAAAGGTGATCTCGAGCGGCCACCTGGCGCGGGGCCGGCATCGCGCGCTCAGTCGCCATGTTTCACTACGCGGTAGAGTCGCAGGTCGGCCGTTTCGCTCACCACCGGGAAGGACGGCGCGTCGTCGGGTCCGAACACCGAGTGTCGTCGCAGCTCGCCGTAAGTGAGAATATAGTCGAATTGATCGAAGCGTCTTTCCGAATCGAAACCCTCGACTCCGATCACGCTTCCGAGATCGTGGCGTCGCTGGCGCACGTAGGCGTCGAGATGAACCAGTGGATCGTTCTCCTTTGCGCTCACCACCGTGAGCACCGAAGCGCCGCTCGGAACCGAATGAAGCGTGTGCTCGAGCGCGGTCAGCTTCTTGTCGAAGATGTGCCAGTGACGCGACAGAGTCGGCGCATAGATGAGCGAGATCACCGTCACCACCGCAGGCCAGAGCGCGCGGCGTCCGGCGATCGATCCGCGCGGAAGGAGCACGCCGATCAGTGCCACCAGCGGCATGACGTTTTGGTGCGCGTCAGGGCCGTGCGGCACAACCAACATCAACAGCGCAGCGATGACGAACAGCACCTCCACCTGGATCGAAGATTTGAGTGAAAAGCGCGCGCTCCACAAGAGCGCCAGCCACGCGCAGGCCAGGCCGAGCAGACACTTGGCCGCGAAGTTTCCGTTCCACGAAACTAAAAGATTCAGTGGAATTTTGGCCAGCGCCTCCATGGTCTGATCCAGCTCGAGCGAAGAGCTGAGCTCGAAGACGAGCGACAGCACCACCGATGGAACGATGAGCGCGATCGCGCTGAGCACGCGACGATGATTTTTCAGATGGATCAGACAGAACGAGAGAGATCCGAGCACCCAAAAGGTCCAAGGATCGACGGACAACATCAAGCTCAGCGTACCGAGCAGACCGAAGGCGACGAGGTCGATGCTCCGACCTTCGACCAGGAATTGATCGAGAGAAGCGAGCGAGTGGAGGCATAGCGTGATGGCGAACAAAAAGGGAATTGCGCCCCACGCCATCGGCGCCGACCAGATCAGCGGAAACGCAAACAGACAGAGCCAGCGACTGCGATCGAATCGCTCGGTCAGTCGAACGATTGCCCCAGGAAGTAAAAGCGCATTGGCGGTGAGGACCAGCTTGGCGCCGACCAGCCCCGTCACGTGAAGAAGCGCGAGGTAGATCGAAGGCGGCGTCCACAGCGATTTGGGCCAAGCCAGCGCCGCGGTCAGATCGGCCTGCAGATCGATGAGCGGGAGCGACTTGACCAGCCAGATGGGCGCGAGGGCCGCAAAGAAGAGCGCGGTGAAGATCCAGTGAAGCAGATCTTTGCCTCGGCCGTCCTTTGCTTTCATGTCGCCAGCCGCTGCAGCACCTTGTAGACGGTGGTGAGCTTGATGCGATTCACCTCGTGCAGAAACATCAGGACCGGATGCCGTCCGTCAGCGACGCGCTTGGCGGCATCGAGCTCTTCAGCGAAGCTGCGCGCGTAGGCGAGCGAGGTTTTGTTGTCGCCACTCGATCGAAAATAGGCGAGCACGCGATCGAGCACCGCCGGCTTGGAGGCGCGAGCCATGCGCACGAACAGGTGATAGTCCATCGCGCAGTGATAGTTCACGTCGAGCGGGCCACCGATGCGCTCGAGGAGGCGCCGGCGAAAAAACACTGCCGGCTGACTGATGAAGTTCTCGATGAGGAGACGGCGATAGCTGTAGCGCTTGAGCCAGAACTCTTTGTACCGAGTGACCCACTCTTTGTAGACTTTGCCGTCACGATCGACGATCGGGCAGCGACCGATCAGCCATTCGCAGTCCGGGTTTTCGGCGAAGTGGCGACTCACCGCTTCGAACGCACCTTCGGCGTAGAAATCGTCGGAGTTGATCCAGCCGACGATCTCGCCTGAGGTGCGGCTGAGCCCGGTGTTGAACGCCGCCGCCTGTCCGCCATCGCGCTCCGAGACGTACGCCAAGCGATCGCCGTAGCTCTTCAAGATCTCCACGGTGCCGTCGATCGAACCGCCGTCCATCACCAGATATTCGAGCGGCGCATAACCCTGATCGAGCACCGAGCGAATAGTCTGATCGATGTACTGCGCCTGATTGAAGGACGGTGTAATGATGCTCAAGCTGGGAAGTTCAGAGCGTTCCACCGACGGTCGCATTTCTCGGCGAAGATACCACAGGCCGCTCTTTTCGCTTTCCAGCTTCGTACACCATCACCACCAAGAAATAGACTAGGAACGGCGCCAGAATGATCGCGTAATCGGGCTTGGGACGAATCAAGATCCAGCTCAGATAGGACGTCGAAAGCAGCGCGAACAGCTTGAGCTCGGTGGCGATGCTACGAATGAAACTGACGAGCTTGCGATCAAAGAGAAGCTTGGCAAACGCCAGCGGCGGCAGAACTTCCCAGGCCCACTGATTCGCCGATCGCATCGAGAGCGACTGGTTGACCGGGTCGAGTGGCTGACAGAGCACCCACGGCGCCAGCGTCAGGTTGTGCGCGATGTGACGCCAAAGCGCATGTGGATTGGCGCGCGCGATTTGAAACAGCGTGGCGGCCCCGTGGAAGTCGCGTTGCATCACCTCTGGACAGTCGAGCCAATTGTTTCCCTTCCAGCCGAAGTCGTTCATGGTCCAGCCGTAGTGCTGACAGAAGGCGACGTAAAACCGTCCGCCGGGATTTCCGAATTCGGGCGGAACCACGATCTTGTAACCGAGATAGGCGACGAAGATGATGCC
>PLXG01000022.1 GCA_003153195.1 Myxococcales bacterium | reverse complement strand
GTCGAGCCGCAGACCATCAAGCTGTTCAAAGTGTGTCGCATGCGCGGCATTCCCATCGCCACCTTCATCAACAAGATGGATCGCGTCGGACGCGAGCCCATCGAGCTGCTCGACGAGATCGAGAGCGTGCTCGGCATTCCCTGCTCGCCGGTCAATTGGCCCATCGGTGCCGGCAAGGAATTTGCCGGCGTTTACGATCGTCCCACCAAAACATTTCTCCGTTTCGAGAACGCGGGCGGCGGCGAGAATCGCGCGCCCATGAGCATCGGCGATTTGGACGATCCCGATCTGCGCTCGCTCATCGGCACGCGCGCGCACGATGGACTAAAAGAGGAGATCTCGCTGCTCGACGGGGTCTGCCATCCGTTCGATCACGAAAAATTTCTGCGCGGCGAATTGACCCCGGTGTTCTTCGGTTCAGCCATGACCAACTTCGGCATCGAACCGTTCTTGGACACCTTTGTCTCGATGGCGCCGGCGCCCGGTCCGCGCAAGACCACGTCGGGCGAGGTCTCGGCGGCGAACGGACGATTCTCCGCGTTCGTCTTCAAGATTCAGGCGAACANNAGTCTGCAGTGGCCGATTCTGGCGCGGCATGGACGTGCTTCACGTTCGCTCGGGCAAAAACATGCAGCTCACGCGATCGATGAACTTCCTCGCCCACGAGCGGCATCAGGTGGACGAGGCGTTTGCCGGTGACGTGATCGGTCTGTGGGATCCGGGCATTCTGAAGATTGGCGATACGCTATGCGAAGGCGCGCCCATGGAGTTTGACGGCGTGCCGCGATTTTCGCCGGAACATTTCGTGCGCGTGCGGCTCACCGATCCGACCAAGCGCAAACAGCTCAAGAAGGGACTCGAGCAACTTTCCGAAGAGGGCGCGGTGCAGCTGTTCTTCGATCGGCAACGAATGGACCGTGATCCATTGCTCGGCGCCGTCGGTGTGCTCCAGTTCGAAGTGGTACAGCAGCGTATGGAATCGGAGTACGGCACGCCGGTCGCGTTCGATCGCCTGCCCTATCAGCACGCCCGCTGGCTGGAAGGCGAGATCGATCTGGACAACTTTCGATTGCGCGGCGGCTGTTTAGTGGTCGTCGACGTGGAGAGTCGTCCGTTGGCGCTGTTCGACAGCGAATGGGCGATGCGCAACGCCGAGACGGAGCATCCCAAGGTAAAATTCATCGCGGCGGTGCAGCCGGGTCGCGCCAATCGATCGCGCTGAGCCGCTGTCAGGGCCGATCAGATCCTCATCAGGCGTATAGAAAGCGGGTTCAAGAGAAACGAGCGTTATGCACAAATCGATTGAGAGATTGGAATGGCGTTCCCGGTACCTATTCAGCACTCATGTTAAAGTTTCTTATGGGAGATGTTGTCGCCGGCGAGGTAAACGTCGGTCGCTCCCGATCCCCAAATAGCCATGGGCTGAGTCGGAACGGTTTCGGACGTCCAGCTTCCATTGCCGGTAGAATGCAAGAACGGTCCGTTGACGTCGCTTACGACGTAAATGTCGGTGGGGCCGCTGCCCCAGACGTCAAGATAGCCCGCGGTCGCATGTGGGCCACTCTCGAGGGTCCACGAGCCGGTTCCCGTAGAGTGGAGGATTGTGTTGCTGTTCCCTACGGCATAGATGTCGGAGCTACCGCTGCCCCAGAGCTTGACGATGTTCCTCAGGTACGCATCGGGTAGCGTGGGCATCATCTCCGCGGCTGGAGTGCTCGGACCATGGACGATATACGGCGTGTCATAGCTCGTTCCCGCGCCCCCTCCGAAATAGACATTGCTCGAGGCCGTTCCCCAGACCGTGCTCAAGATAGAAGTGTTCGAACCAATTGCCGTCGGCGCCCAGGTTCCATTCCCCGTCGAGTGATAGACGGCGCCCATCGATAAGGGGAACGTGAGATATACGTCGCTGCTCGAGCTCCCCCAGATGCTGGCCGTGCCGAGCTGCGGAATGGTCTGCGCCGTCCAGACCCCGTTGCCCGTAGAATGGAGCAATGTATTTCCGAATCCACCGACATAAATGTCATTGGCGCCGCTGCCCCAGACACAATAGAGATCGGCGTTGACCCCTGTGGTCTGTTCGACCCAATGTCCATCGCCGCTCGAGTGAAAAATCGCGCCCTGCGCGCCGACCGCATAGACATCGGTGGGCCCGCTGCCCCAAAGACCATTGAAGTGAGCCTCCCCTGTGAGTTCGACCGTCCACGGTGAACTGGGATACAAATCGGGCATGGCGAGGTCGGTTACGGCGAGGTCAGCTTGGGATGATGACTCTTTGCAACTAAACAGCACAGAAAGGGCGAATAAGAGAACTCTCTTCATTCGTGAACTATCACACGGCTTCGCCGACCGGCCAAATAGTTGGATGTTCGTTACACCGTCCGATCACTTGAGCGGCGCTTTCCCAGCCGCCTGGGTGTGCTTCGATTTACACTGACGTTCTACGTTCACAGGTAGACTGGGTCACTCGAGGTGCCATACCCGGTGAGAAACGTGAGTGCAGGGCTGTCCGCCCGTCGAGCGCGCGTCTGAGAAACGTAGCAGTGGAAAAGGGACCTTATTCTCGGCGCATATTTTCAGTTCAGTTCTCGCCGGCGAACAGCCTTTGCAGATCTTCGGGCAGCGGAGTCAAAGTCATCGACGATCCAACCCTAGCCTGCATCCAAGCCAAGCGGACGCGGGCCTTTCGCTGGCGGCGGCGATTCGGCGAAAAAATCCTACTCAGAAGCCAGGCAGTAAGTATCTGAAACAGCAGCCCTGGAGGCAGGCCGATCGAAGGGCGCGAAAGGTTTACCTTTTGCGCCAATAGGTTATACTTGCGTGTACGGAAAAACACCGTACACTATCTTTATGGCAAAGGCAGCCCGCAGATCGGCCACCTCGAGAGACAAGGCGCTGAGTACGGCGCGCATGGAATTGCGAGTGCCGCCCGCTGCCAAGGAGTTCATTCAGCGCGCGATGGCGATCTCGGGCCGCTCGGCCGCCGAACTTGTCTACGAAGGAGCCAAGCGCGTTCTTGAGGAGCACGAGCGTATGGAATTAACCGGCGCCAACCGAGAGGCGTTCCTTGCCGCTGTTCGGAATCCTCCAAAACCATCGGAGCGCTTGATCGCTGCTTTGCGGCGACACGATAAGACCCGTCGATAGGAACGCATGAAGATCGCCTTTGAGCCGCTCGGCAAGACTCACGATCGAGCTTTATTCTCGAGCGGTCAACCGGACCTCGACGATTGGTTTCACAGACGCGCGTCCCAGGATGACAAGAGGAACATCGCTCGCGTCTTTGTCGCCGTCGATCGAGATCTAAAAAATGCGGTCGTCGGATTTTATAGCCTCAGTGCGTTTACGTTGGCACTTGGAAGCTTGCCCGACCATCTGGCGAGCAAGCTTCCTCGCTATGATGCGATTCCGGCCTCGCTGATTGGTCGCCTCGCTCGCTCCGAGAAAGTTCGCGGGCAAGGGGTCGGAGAGCTGCTCTTGGCCGACGCGATCCAGAGGATACTTGGAGCATCCAGGACACTGGCCGTATTTGCTATCGTCGTCGATGCCAAGAACAAGAGAGCCAATACCTTCTATCGATCGTTTGGATTCATTCCGTTTCCACAGATGCCGCAACGGCTGTTCTTGCTCACATCAACCGCCGCAGCAGCACTGGCGGAAAAGTGACATTGACGACGCGCTCATTGTGCACCTGAACTGTTTTAGCAAGAAGGTGAAGTTCATCGCTCAGTCAGTCGGCCGATTCGGCAGCACGCATCGGCAGAAAAAGTGCAACCAGCGCCGAAGCCAGCATGGAGCCGGTGAACAGCTTCATCGCCAGGGTGTGGCGCGGAATCGATTCGAGACCGTGCACGCCGCGCAGACAGGCCCCCAAAATCGCGATGCCGGTGATGCCACCTAAATAGCGCATGGTGGAAAAGACACCGGAAGCCATGCCGCTGCGCTGGCGAACGATCGCGCCGATGGCCACCGCTTGCGAAGGCGCGGTCGAAAGTCCCAGCCCAACACCGATGGCAATGAGGGGAATCAGCGCCACGCTCGGGTGCGTGAGCGCTGCCGCATCATGAAGTCGCCACAATCCCATCATGGCGGTGAGCGAACCGATACCGACCACCCAGCGGGCGCCGAAGACTTCACTCAATCGGCCGCCAATCGGCGCGGTGATCACCATGCTCAGCATCATTCCGAGCAGCACTCGACCGGTCCGATTGGTTCCGATTCCGCGCACATCAGAAAAGAACGCCGGCAGTTGGAAGATGACTGCATACATGGAGAGATTTTGCAGCGCCACGATCGCGCTTCCGGCACTGAACGCGCGATGACGAAATAGATCGAGCGCCACCACCGGATCGGCGACGCGTCTTTCCCACCAACCAAACACCAGCAAAAATACGAAACCGACGAGCGCGGCATAGCGCGCGGACGTTCCGTTCATCTTGGGTGCCAGCACCAAGGCCGACAGCGCAATGGCCAAGAGAAGAATTCCGCGCACGTCGATCGACAGTCGTCGACTGGCCGGCGGCGCCACGTCTTTGGGTGCGATGTTCACGCGGCTGAGAAATACCGAGACCCCGAGCGGAATCACCGTCACCGCGAATATCGCTCGCCAGGAAAATCGTGCGGTCAGCTCTCCGCCGAGTACCGGACCGATGGCCGCCGCCAATGCCAAGAGTCCGCCGAATACGCCAAATGCTCTGCCTCGCCGTTCGGGCGGAAGCTGATTTCGCAAAATCGCCATCGAGGCGGGCACGATCAGCGCGCCGCCACCGGCGGTGAACACCCGGCCGAGCACCAACATCCAAACCGCGTGCGCAGAAAAGCCGAAGCCAATGCCGATTGCGTACACGATTTGTCCCAGCAAAAGTGCGTGCCGATGACCGAGAAGATCGCCGAGCTTGCCGCCGGGACTCTGCGCCACGATGCTGATCAGCAGGTAGCTGGACACCACCCACTGGGTCAGGGTGGACAGCTCGACGTGCAGGTCGCGACCCATCGCCGGAAGCGCGGTCGAGATCATCGTCGAACCGAGCGGTGCCAACATCGCGCCCAGTCCGAGCGCGGCCAACATGCGCGAATCGACGCCCGAGTTGCTACCCGAATCGCTGCCCGAATTGCTGCCCGAATCGCTGATTGGTTCGCTCACGAGATCCGATTGACTCACGACGCGGTGATGGCCCGCGACTGCAAAAGATAGAGCTCGCCTCCGGCAAAGGCCCATTCCAGATCTAGAGCGGTGCCGAAAGCCCGCTGGCAGCGCGATGCGAGCTCGTGAAGCTTGGCGAGCTGGCCATCGGTCAGACAACATGCGGAGGCGCGCGCATCGTCGACCGCGAGTTCACGTGTGCCGCCGGCCGGGTCGGCTTTTATTTCGAGATCTTTGTTTCCGATGATGCGCTCAAGAATTTCCCCGTCGCATCCCACTCTAAAATGATCGGGCGTGACCAACCCGGCCACCACCGCTTCGCCGAGCCCCCAGGTCGCTTCGATGACGCGCTCGTCCGCGCCGGTGATCGGGTTTCGCGTAAAAAGCACACCCGCCGACTCGGGTTCGATGAGCCGTTGCAGCGCGACCGCCACCCGCGGCTCACCGATGATGCCGATTTTGCGACGATAGGCGAGCGCCGACTCCGATCGACCGGAACGCCACACAGCGGCGATGGCGGGGATCAGCTCCGGCGACGAGCGTACGTTGAGGATGGTCGCATGTTGACCCGCAAAGCTGGCGTTTGCGCCATCTTCACCGACGGCGGACGAGCGCACCGCGCAGGCCGAAGACAGGCCGGTGAACAGATGCTCCACCTGCGCCTTGGCCTCGCCATCGCCGGCCATGAGGCGATCGACCAGTGCAACCGAGAGCGCGTGACCAGGAGGGACTGGCAAGCCGGCCCGCAGGGCAGCTCCCAGCTGCACCGACTTTCCGCCGAATCGATTCAAATCGAGCGCTTCGGTGAACGGTACTGCGTCAGACATGTTGATCATCCAATGACGTGAACTTCGCCGCTGGTTCCGTCGACGCGAACACGCGCACCATCGGCAATGATGGTGGTCGCCTCGGTGGTTCCCACCACCGCCGGAATTCCGTACTCGCGCGCCACNNTCGCGTGAAACGATGGCGGCATGACTGAGCTGTCCTCCGCGATCGGTCACGATCGCACCGAGCAGCGGAAGCACCACGTTGAAGTACGGAGAGGTCGAGCGAGTGACCAGCACATCCCCTTTTTCGATCCGTCCAAAATCACTTTCGCTTTTCACCACGCGAGCGATGCCCTCGTACACGCCGGCGCTAACCGGCAGCCCCTTCACCGATTTCTTGGTGCTCTCGGGCGCGGGCTGACCAAACAAATTTCCCAGCACCGCGTCGACCGCGCGCGCGGTTC
>PLXG01000249.1:3245-6940 GCA_003153195.1 Myxococcales bacterium | reverse complement strand
GGTTCGATTTTGCATATCGTTTCCCCTACGCGCCGGGCACTCGTTTAAGACCTTCATGCATGTCCGCAGGTGGGTGGAGAACAAGTCCGGACGACACCTGATGCGTGCCCAAGGCCTCAAAGGTCGCGGCTGGAAACGGTGGAGTAAGGAGTGGCTCTACGAAACGATCGGACTCTTCGATGAGTACCGAATTCGACGGTACGAGCCGCCCCTGAAAGTCGTCCCAGTTTGCTAGGTCACATAACCTTTGATGTGAAGCTGGCAGGGAAGCGGAGTGCGGGAAATTCGCATGCTCCGTTTGACAGGCGGGGGCTGGAAACGGAAGTGATGGCGAAACCTAAACGGGCACCGATCCGGAAACGGTGGACACGGCCAAGGCTTAGCCTGCACACCACCGCGCCAGCCCTCGACCTCACAGATACAATCGGGCTAACATTGGGTACGAGAACAAACACTTGCCGACGAACGTCTAGCCCGCCGCCTCGTACACTGCGACGGTGCATTTCGCTCTCGCCGGCGCAACGGCAATCTCTCTCTGGTACATCATCATCAACTCTTCCTTCCGGGGCGAGTTGCCCTCAGAGGGAAGATTGCGACCAGTTCCCGTATCGCTGGGCAGTGCCGGCGCGCGCTGTTGCGCGAATCCTTGGGCCTGGCAACCCGCGACGCCAGCAAAACCAACGTAACCCCGTGAAAACTTTGGTTCAGACGACGGTACGCCGTTTGCTTCTTGCTCGCTCAGGAGAACAACCACGATGAGCTCCAAACACACGCTGTAGCTGCTGGGCTTCTTGATCGGCTGCGGTGGTGCCGATCAAGACTCTTCCGGTCAATCCACTTCCGACGACGGCAAAACAGACAGTGCGAGCGCGAGCTTCCAATATTGCGCGCAACAGCACAGCGGCAAAACCGCGGACAAAGAGTCGGCGGTGATCTGCGATCAGCCGTTCGCCAGCCGGCCTTATGTGCATCTTCCGGCGGACAAGAACGCTGCGAGCTCCGTAACTTTGTATTTGGCGCACGACATTACGACTGGAACTTTTCACACGCGCGACGGCAGCACATTTTATGTCATGGACACGCACGGAAAGATCGCGCCGATCGGTGGTTTTGGCGGAAGTTATGGCGCAAACCTACCGAGCTCGTTTCATGCGCCTTCGAATCGCAACATGTATCTGATCTACCAAGTGACCGGCAAGACGGGCAAAGCGAAGGACCCGGACACGGGCGATCAAGTTGCCGCGATTCAAGTGACCGGTGGCAAACCGGTCGTCATGCTTCCGGGAAAAGTCATCGACGGCTCGGCGCTCGGCGTTTGGGAAGGCACTATCCAAGAGCGCGGGGAAAGCGGTATGGCCTCAAGCGATCTCGCGCCGCTCCGCATCAGGTTCTCCGCGCTCGCTGCGAATACCACACCGCCCGGGGCGCCGACACTCAACGTGTGGGACTCCGGCACCTCGCTCGCGGACGGTCAGACCTTCAGCATCACCGGCACCATCGAAAACTACACGCAGAACATCAAGGGCTCCGACGGCAAATGTTACCGCGCGCTCACCGCGCTCGGCACCGCCAACCCATTTTATGGCGCGCCGAAAGGCGACATCAGCCTGTTTCGGCTCGCCGGCATGCATCACGCGGGTGACCAAGTAGTGGTGCTGTGGATTCCTGACGGCGCGACCAACTGGAGTCAAACGGGCATGGACATTCTGCTCGGACCGTTTGCGCCGGCTGACCTTATCTCGACGAAAGATCGCGCAACGCTGGCGATCCATCCGCACGGGCTCGAAGGCGGTGAGATCGATCTGCACGCGACCTCCGGCGGCGGCGGCAGCTGTCCGTAACAGCTGAAATCATGGCTTCGATCCGGACGATGTCGAGTGGATATTCACCCATGGAGCGCCGGTGATGATCGGCTGGAGCGTAAGAGCTTTGAAGTGCGGATTTTCAAGGCTGGCCTTTCTATACGCATGAGGAGGATCTGATCGGCCCGGACGGTCCCGGACGAGATCGGAGACTGCGGTGGGCTGAACTTTTGCGGAGAACATTCGCCATCGATATTTTCACGATCGGGTTGGGCTCGCCGTGATTCCGTCAGCCGGGCGTCGAGTGCGAGAGACAGGTCGCGAGCAGGCGCTGAACTTGGCTCTTGGACAGCCCCAGCTTGCGCCCAATATCGCGAACGCTGTTGCCTTTGCCCTTGAGCGCCTGCAGTTGCTCGACATCTCGCGCGCTCGCCAAAACACCACCGTGGCCCCCTTTCGTGCCGCCGCCCCAACCGGCGCGTTGACCGATTGCCCCGGCGCGGTTGCGCTTGGTTACCACTTTGGCCTTCAGTCTCTCCGACTTCCGCTGACTCCTGCACATTGCCGATTGGCGCTGTTGGCGCGCCGGAAAAGTTGCCTGGCGCGCCGTTGGTGACCGTTTGCGTCGGTGCGCCGAGACTCATATAGCCGGCCGAGTAGCTGAGTTTGTTGACGATAAAGCAGGCTGCTGGCAGGGGCTTGTTCCGAGCGGCGCCCGCCGCCGTTCGCCTTCGAGCTTGGCAACGAAATTCGTCCGCGACATTTCCTGTTGCTTGTCTCCCAATGGATGAGAGATATCGACGGCTGGTCGATGGAGGAGAGCCATGGACTCGATTTCGGTGTGGATCGCCAGGGCGATCTTCATGGCGTGCTACGAACTTGTCGCCGTACCGCTTCTGTTCGCAATTGGGGTCGCAGTGTTCCTCTTGCCCGAAAAGGCGCATCCACTCGGGGATGTTGTCGCGATCGTAGGAATCGTGCTCGGCCACGTAGTGCTGGGTGCCATGGCGAAACAAGCTGCGAGCAGACACGCGGACGGTCGGTCATTCACTGAAGCGTTTGGCGACGGTCTTAACGAGGGCCGCATTTACCTCGCGTTTCTTCCGATCGTCGGACGATATCTCGCGCCACGCGCCTAGAGATCACGGACGACCCAGCGTGTGACAAATGCTATCGACCGCCTCTCTAGGGTGCGGTACGAGCTAAACCTTGAGGAGGCAGTGACATGAAGCGATGGCCCGTTTTCGCAGGTGGTCTGGTTGCCGGTGTTTCGTTTGTCCTCGCATGCAACCACGCCGGGAGTAAGGCGAGCGCGGCACCGAATGACTGTGCGGTATGGCAGTTCGCCAACCAGGACTCGCTGAACGCTGCCAAACAGATCACCACGATTGACGTCGGCGGCGGTTATCAGGGCGGTGAGATCAACGGTTGGGAGCCCTTTGCAGCGAGTGCAGACGGATCGCCCGTCTTCCGTCGCTGCAAGCCCTGAGCGATTTGATCGACGCGCGATTATCCGTCGCCAGCCCACTCGTTCTTCCCGACGTCGCTTCTTCCGAGCGGCGCCTCCTCGCGCCGTCGTTCGCCTCCGCGTTTGTGCGTGACAAGAAGAGACGGCTAATAGACGCCGCCTTCGGCGTCGTCCCAGATCTGCTTCGACGTGAGTTGAAAGCTTCAGGTCCCCTCGTCATCAGCCACGTGCTTATTTCTGACGCGGCTTCTTCCGAGCGGCGAGTCGCGCCGGCTTGGCTTCTGTGTTTGTTTGCGACAGACAAAGGCTGCCATCAGACGCCGCTTTCAGCGATGCGGCGAAGCCTCACCTGGCCGCTGGCAACGAAGCTGAAGAGCAGAATAAGCGCCGAGTCTTCGATAACTAGAGCGCATCTCAAAAATGCC
>PLXG01000249.1:0-3070 GCA_003153195.1 Myxococcales bacterium | reverse complement strand
GAGGACGACGTCGTGTCTTGAACCACAACTTGAGAGCCAGCGGTCTAGAGCCGGTAAGTAATCGAAAGGTCGAGCTGCATCTGATTGCGTCAAAAACGAACCAGTCCGTGAGGTCTGACATTCCTGTCCCACGATTTCAATTTTCCGAGGGCACTACCGGGACAAACGCGGCCTAGAGCCGTCAAGCACGTCTGCTGACTGAATCCAACGGCTATGGGATCGATCCAACAGCCTAGTGCAATGAGCTCAAATTCGCCGAACCTTGACTATGGGGCGCCTTGACCGACGAGCTTTACCTCGGTTGGAGGGGCGGGCCGAGTGAGCACGACCGACGGAACCACCACGGCCGTCGCCACGGCAGTGCCGACGAGAGTCCAGACCCACCATTTTCGATACCAAGGAACCTTGACGGACCGATCTGGATCAACGACGACTCGCACCGGCGCTTGGGCGCTCGCGAGCGCAACGGACGTGCGCCCTCCAGGGGTCTGACCCCAAAGAAAATATTCGAGTGCGTACACGTGATCGGACGAGTGAAGCAAGTTCGGTTTCACTTCGATGGCCGATTCGCCGTTCAAAAACGGAGCCCGTAGCTCCACGAAGGACGCGGACGGTTTCGTTCGAAATGCGCCGTGCAGAATCGATGAACAAGCTCCAGTGCGCGCACGGATCGCCAGCATTGTTCCTGCGCGCGACCTGTCGGGAACGACATGTTCGAGCGCGCAGCTCGAATGAATGTGCTCACCCGCCTTGGACATAAGCTCGCGCAGCTTGGCCAATCGATCGGTCGAAGGCTTTGCTTCGAATCGCGCAGCGTCGAAGGCAGGTCCAGCCAACGCGGCGAACGCGTCGGCGTCGAGTTGCACAAACATCGCACCGTCGGTGTTGTAACGCGTGCTGACAATCGCAAGGTCGCTTGCATCCGGCGCTTCGCCTGCTTCGATCCTCAGTCGCGCCACACCAAGTCGCTCGGACTCACTGAGCTCCGTCAACCTAAGGTGGACTGCGTGCGCCTCGGCGGCCACTTCGACCGAGACGGGAATCATCGCCGGTGCCAACGCGTAGAGCCAGTGCGCTCCAGGCGTGAGATGAAGCTCGGAGCTCGCGCGATCGAGTTTCGTGCCGTCTACGAAAAGCACCGCATCCACCGTGGGCTCCGAGCTGAAGCTCACGCTCCGCTTTACTGCTCTGCCCTCCTCGACGATCGCCCGGCGATATCCAACGCGCGCATCCGGACTCCATCGGGCTTCGTCCAGTTCGATCTTGGCGAGCCGGGCCGCACGACGAAAGCCATTCGGATCGCCACAGATCGCGGCGAGAACAGCGAGCTGCGCGAGCGTGTTTGCGATCTGCGGCTCTCCGATCCATCGCGCACTTTTCTCCGCCCGTGCGATCCGATCGCGCGCCTCCTCGAATCGAGTGGCGAGAAAACTCTCGCGCGCCTTTTTGAGTGCATCCACGAGTCGCTCGCGCTCTTGCTTGATCGGAGCCAAGGCTCCATCGAGTGGAAGCGAGTCGATCGACACCGCAACGACCTCGACCCCTGATGAGCGTAACTCACTCACAGCGACCTCGAACTCAGCCGGACTTGCAGATGGAGCGATCACAGCGACGCGCGGTGCGGCCTGGGCGAGACGCGGCACGACACACCACGATCCAACCAACAGCGCCAGCCATCCGAGCATCGTGAGCGCCTGAGCGAAAGCAGGGTCACGTGATAGGATGGATTTTGACTCATGCTTCCGTTTGATCTGCGTGGCTACACCATCCTCGATTCGATCGGTTCCGGCGGCATGGCCGAGCTGTATTTGGCGGAGCGCATCGGTGCCGAAGGCTCGCGGAAGCGGGTTGCGCTCAAGCGAATCTTGCCCGCCTACGCTCAGGACCCTCTGTTTCGGCAGATGTTCGTTCATGAAGCGCGCATCGCTATGCAGCTGTCGCATCGGAACATCGTTCAGGTCTATGACTTCGTCGAGGTGACCGGCACCTACGTGTTGGTCATGGAGCTCGTCGATGGCTGTGACCTCAGGTTGCTTTTGAAAAGTGGCGGACCGCTTCCGATCGATGCGGCCCTTTACGTCTGCGTCGAAGTCTTGCGTGGACTCGACTACGCGCATCGCTGCCGAGGCGTGGATGGTGCCCCCCTCGAGATTGTCCACCGCGACGTCACACCGGGAAACATCCTCATCTCCCGCGAAGGCGAAGTCAAGCTGACCGACTTTGGATTGGCCCGATCGCGCGATCGAGTCGACAAGAGTACGGGCGGCGTCAAAGGAACCTTTGCGTTCATGTCGCCAGAGCAGGCCCAAGGCCAAACCGTGGACGCGCGCGCAGACCTCTTCGCGGTTGGCTGTTTGCTCTACACCATGTTGAGCGGTCAAAGTCCGTTCGAAGCGGACGGACCGATTGCTACCCTCGAGCGTGTTCGCTCCGCGGAGTTTGTGCCGCTCGTCGAATATCCCGACGCAGTCAATGCGATTCTGGCGCGAGCGCTTGGACGCGATCCCGATGAACGCTTCTCCGACGCAGCGCAAATGCAGCGGGCGATCGAGCTCTTCGCAATGGGCGCGGCACTACGACTGGAACCCGGCGCAACCATCGGCCGGGTGAACGCGATTTCCGATCAGTTGGCGCACCGGAAGAGTTCCGGGGAATCGGCTCCGCCTGGCGCACGCAGCGTGACGCTTCCGTCGAACTCCGACGCGGTCTCATCGGCACCGTTGCGAAATACGAAACTGTCTCCGCGCGCGTCGCATCGTCCGCGCATTCGACTGCCGCTGCTGGTTCTCGCCGGGATAGGCGTGAGCGTTGTTGGGCTGTCGTTGGCACTGCGGGCAAAAGACCGGTCCAAGATCCTGCTCTCGCCGAAAACAGAAACCAGCCCTGCGCCAGAGGTGACACGAGCGCCATCGTCGAGCCCGACCGCAGAGATGCCCGCCGTTCCGATCGTGGCTCCCCCAAAAGCGCGCAGCAAACCAGGCTTTCTGACGGTGAGCGTCGATCCGTGGGCGTACGTATTCATCGATGGCCGCCGTCGCGGCACTACCCCTCTGCGAGACATCGAGGTCTC
>PLXG01000228.1 GCA_003153195.1 Myxococcales bacterium | reverse complement strand
CGCAGTAGACCGGAAAGTTCGCCACGACCGAAGGCCCGAAGCGATCATCTGCGGTGATCTCGACCTGGTGACGGCCGCGCTTTTGGCAGACATAGGTGGCCCCCCATTGTCCCTCGCGCGAAAGAGGAATCGACTGCACTTGCCCATCGGGTGTGGTGACGAAAAGCTCAGGGTGGACTACCCCCCCGAGCAATCTCCCCTTCACCGTCAGCGAGGTGCCGATCGGCACCTCACGCAAGATTGGGTCGAGCGCGATCATCGACTCCTCGAGCGCGATCACCACCTGAATCTCCGACCTTTGGATGGCGGTGCCAACGCCGACGCGCTGAAAGTGGCCCTCGTGAAAAGCGGATGGAAGCTGCTTTTGCAGCTCGGCGATGAGGTTATCCTCGGCGCCGGGCGGCACGGCCACGATGACCAGGTGCGGCGGCGGCTCCACGATCCCCTGCAGCCACAGCGCCTGCTGAACGATCTCGTTGGGCGGCTGAACGTCGATGGGAACGGCGCGCGCGATCGCCTCGGCCGCTGCTTCGAGTCGAGCGTCGCTCTCGAGCGGCGACGCGCCCACCTCGAGCGCTCGACGTTTGACCGCGTCTTCTATTTTGGCGACGAGCGCGGTGCGCGCGACCTTGGCCGAACGCTCTCCATACCGAAGTGGAGAGGCCGAGCCAGATGAGATTGCGACCCACGTGGTCAGCGCGAAAGTCGCCGACTTCGCCAGGCGCGTCGTCAAAATCCGCACGTGGATCTGAGTTTTTCCAAGCGCGCGACGCTACCCTTGCTCATCTGTCGTTCGGTGGCGTTGTAGCCTTCGAGATTTCCCAGCCGACACTGCGCCGTACCAACGACAAAGAGGGCCTGTTCCGATTTCTGTTTGCGTAAGATCTGTTGAGCGAGCGCGAGCCCTTCGGCGGGCTTTCCCGATTTGAGTGCCGCTTCGGCAGCCATCAGCTCGGGAGAGGCCGGCTCGAGCGCGCCGGCGGCCAGCGATTCGGGATGCAGATGCGCGGATTTCGGATGAGGTTCATGGCCCGGCGCTGGAGAATCGATTTTCGCCGACTCGGGCGGCTTTTCGCCGCTGGGTAGCTCGATCGGCTTCGATTCGACTGTCGTCGGTTTCGTTTCTGGAGGAATCGGCGGAGGCACCGGCTCGCGCATCGGCGCGGTGCCCTTTCTTGCCTCCTCCGACGGCCGGCCCGGCTCGATCTCGGCACCGTGTTGCGATTTCGGTTTGCGAAGCTCTCTCGCTCCGATGACTGCGCCGACCACTAGGACGAATCCAACCGCGGTCAGCAGCAGTGGGTAAATTGATTGGCGCGGCCGATCGCTGGCGGTGGGAATCGCTTCTTGTCGCGGGACGGTTGGATCATCGGTGCGCACTGCCGGTGGCGGCGTCGAAGGCGCGCGCGCGGAAGCTGCCGGAAGTGGCGCTCTCATCGCCGGTTTGGCGGGAGACTGCGACGCCATCGTCTGCGCGAACGCCTCGGAGCTGCGCGGCTTAGGCGTGTCCACCGCCTGGGGCCCGGTGCCTTTGCGGGTTCGGTCGAGCGAGGCGAGGGGCCTTCCCGTCAGCGCGGCGACAAAACCAGCGATGTCGGAAAATCGCTCGTTCGGATCTTTGCTGAGCCCGCGATCGACCGCGTCGTACACATTTGGCGGAAGACCCGGCAAAACCTCTCCCAGCGACGGGGGAAACTCCAACATCACCTTGTAGATGACCTCGGTGATGTTTTCACCGGCGAAGGGCGCTATGCCGGTGAGCATCTCGTAGACGATCGCCGCCAGCGCGAACTCGTCGGTCCGACCGTCAACCTCGCGCTTCCCAGAAGCCTGCTCCGGCGCCATATATTGCGGCGTTCCCATCATCACCGCCGATTGGGTCACCACCGTCGAGGAACCCTTGATCTTCGAGATTCCGAAATCGAGCACCTTCACCGTTTCGGAGATCTGTCCGCCGGAGTCGGTGGGGCATAAGAAGATATTGGCCGGTTTGAGATCGCGGTGAATGATCTGCTCCCGATGCGCCGCCGCCAGCGCCGATCCGATCTGGCGAACGATCGCCATAGCTTCGTCGAACGGCATCGGCCCATTGCGCAGGCGCGCCGCCAGATCTTCTCCCTCGAGGAGCTCGAGCACGAGGTAGGGCTGTCCGTTCGGCAGCGTATTGAAATCGAGCACCTCGACGATGTTGGGATGTCCGATGCGACTGGCGATCTCCGCCTCGCGCCGAAACCGTGCGTAGGCATCCGGATCGCTGGTCACGTCGCGCAACAGCACCTTGATGGCGACGCGCTTTCCGGGCAGACGCAAATGATCGGCGACGAACACCGCTCCCATGCCTCCGCGCCCGAGGATGCCGGTCACTTCGTAGGTGTCGGCGATGCGGGTTCCCACCTGTAGGTCCAACGCGAGGGGCGCAGCGGAGATGACCATGGCTCTACATTATGACGTGAAGTAAGCGGTATTGGTCTAGAAAATCGTCAGGAAGGACGTACCATCAATGCGGCTGAAATCTTGATCTGCGCGCCGGCGAGCTTTTGCAAAACCCGCAGGCGAACCCGCGCCTGAGCATCGGGAAGATCGAGCGCTGAAGGGACGTCGAACCCGACCGAGAGCTGAATTTCTCCGTGCGCGATCGTGAGAATTCTCGACGTGGGCTCGGGCGTCTTGACGATCTTCTCGTCGGCCAATGCGGCATCCTTCAGGATCGTCATGGCGGGCTCGACCTTGGCCGAGTCCTCGATCGAGACCCTCACTTCACCGTGCGCCGTCGCCAGCGGAAGGGAGTAATTGAGCACGCGCGAGTTGGCCAGATCGGTGTTGGGAACGATCAAGAGATCGCGATCGTTCACCCGGATCTTCGTCGAGCGGACGCCGATTTGTAGCACCTCACCCTCCTCGCCGGTGCCGAGTCGAATTCGATCGCCGGGACGAAACGGGCGATCGACCAGCAGCACGAAGCCGGCGAACATGTTGCCGAGCGTCTGCTGCGCGGCGAGACCGATTGCCAGCGATCCGATTCCGAGCGCCGCCACCAGCGAGGTCAGATCTTGGCCGAAATGTTTTGCCACCAAGATCAAGACCACCAGCCCCGTCGCCAGCGTCATGATCTTGTCGACCAGTGGAACGAACTCTCGTTCGACTCGCCGTCGTTCGTTCTCGCTCACGTGCGCCACCGACGCGGTGAGCAGCTGCGAAACGATCTGAATGACCACACGCGCGCCGGCGATGGCGGCCAGCACAAACAGGATTCCGCCCAGGACCGACGCGACTTTGGTGGGGAACGGCGCCATGTCGACGGCCAAATAGACGCCGACGAAGATCAAAAACTGAATCAGTGTGCGCCGCAATTTTTGCCCGCGCCCGTCGGCAGCGCCGCGCCCGCGAGTCCAGCGTCCCGATGCCCATCCCGCCAGACCGGCCACCAAGACCGATGCCACCAAGATGGCGAGCGCGATGGCGATCCGTTCGCCGTCCGCCAGCTCGGCGGCGCTATGAACCGACCATCGCGAGGGATGCCAAAGAATGGAGAGCTTATCGATCATCTGATTGCGATCGGAAAGGTAGTCACCAACGAAAAACGCGGGAGGTGCTAGCCTCCTTCCGAAAGGGCCTAGTGCCCCTCTTCCGGCGGCGCGATCTTTTGTCCGTAGGGCTTGCGGCTGAGCGGCACCGGGACTTTGGGAGCCGCCTTGGTCGCGTCGGCCGAAGTCGCAGCGCCGGGAGCGGCGTTCTTGTCGGCGGCCTTGAGCGCCGCGCCGATTGCTTTGTCGGGTGACGGAATCTCACCTTTGGTGGCCACCTTGGCCGGCACCTTGTCGGCGGAAGGCGCGTCCACGGCCGCGCCCGGAACGACACCCTTTTCGTTGGCAAAAACCAACGTGCCGAACTTGTCGAGCGAGTGGAAGTCGCCCACCATCGGAGGCGACCAACCGGTGCCGCTCTGCTGACGGCCGTTCGGCAGATCCATGCGGAAGAAGTTCACGCGCCATTCGGTTCCGACTTGGGGCGGAACGTTCTTCATGGCCTTCTCTTTACCCATCGCCGCCTCGAGCGGAATGCCGAGCTCGACGGTCCAACCCTTGTCTTGATCGGTGCGGATATCGACCGTGCCGTCGACTTGGACGCCCGCCTTCATGTTCGAATCCCAGTCGTTTTCATTCTTACGGTAGGACGGCAGATACGAATCGAACGTGATGCCTTTCGGGTTGGCCTGCAACTCGACATAGGTTTTTCCGTCGCCGTCGGCATCGATGAACATCTCGACCGCCTCTTGGGTCCAGAGTTTGTCGTCATGCTTAGTGAGCGTGGTCCAGACATCTTTGTCTTCCATCTCAAACGCAACGTAGAGCATCTTGTCATCCCACAGCACCTTGGCGGTGGTGTTCTGATCAGCGGGAAGCCCGTCGAGGGTGCGCACGAACGCGCCGGTCGACTGCGCCTCTTTCCAAGCCGACTCGTCGAGCTTACCGTCGAGCTTGATGGTTCCGTTCTTCACTTTGCGGGCGAGGATCTTCCTGTGCTCCTGCTCCTTGGCGCCCGCCACCGGCAGCGTGAAGACCTTGACGCGGTTCTCGCTGTCGGCTGGTCCCTTCACCACCTTCATGCGCAGGTTGCCCTTCCACAGACCGACCAGCATCTCCATCTGGTTGGACGGCCAATTGGTCGGCAGACTGACTTTGTGAATGTCGCGGATGATCTCGCCCTTCTTCCAAACGCGCACCGGGTACTTGCCACCGACGGGTGTGTGGTCGGCGTTCAAATGGTTCTTCTTCGAGTCGGGCGATTCGAGATGAATGAACACCCGCCAATCGTCGCTGATGTTCTGATTCACCTTCCAATAGTGCGTGAGGGTGAACGGCTTTCCCGGGACGATCAGATCGGTGTCGATGTCGCAGCCGAGGTAGGTAACCTTGTCCTCGAGGTCGGCGTTGATGGTGTATTTCATCGTCGCCGGCGGCACCGACAGCACGTTCTCGCGCGCGGCCTTGACGTCTTCTTCGCTCGGCAGATCGGGTGTCTGCTCGACGCAACCGACAAGCACCAAAGAAGTCAGGGCGATGAGAGCTATCTTGGTGAATGCACTGACAGAATACCGAAACATGTTCGTCCTCCCAATATCCGCGAAGTTCTTACCTTGTGAGTGCAATCAATGCAAGGAGCGAAACGCCCTGTCCGGGGCACACTCGTCCGGATCGCGGGCGGTCCTTGGGGATTCTACTTTCGTTTGCGTCGGGCACACTCGCCTAGGCGCCGCCTCCGGCGTCGCACGTGGCTCGCTTTTCCTCGCCTGGCATCGCCGCAGACGGCGAGCGGCTCCGGAAGCCCGACGAAACGAAAGTAGAATTCCCCAAGGCTCCGGCGATCCGGACTCGCTCGCCTCCCACGCGATCTGGGGCATGAGCGTTCGCCAACGCATAACGATCAAAGAATGGAATCTCGCGAAGTGCCACACGCGAAGCGAAAGATCCGAACGGAACATAATCCGCGGCGAGTTCGACGATTGTCGATGCCTCGAGAGGTCCGCCAGTCGTCAAACGAGCACGCCTGGCGCAAATGAATACGGATCCTTCGAAGCGACTTGGGCTTAGAAGTGAATGGCGGTCAACGCGTGGACTTGGCTAGCTCTATCGTACTGCTGGCCTTGGATGGTGGCTTGGTATTCGGCGGCGTAATAGATCACTAGGCCGGCGATGACGGCAGATGCGCCTCCGATCAGGACACCCTTCCACCATTGTCTTTTTTTTTTGGAAGCTCGGGCGGACGCGGCGCGGCGGCGGCGTAGGGATCGCTCGAACGCAGATCGAGGAAGGAATGGGGTGAAGATGGCGTGGGTCCTTCCGACGGCGACGGCGCGGGCGTGGCGGGTTCGGCGGCGACCGCCTTCTCTAGCGCGGCGATTCGCTTTTCCACTTCGCTGCGGTTTTGCGCCTGCGGCAGCAGCTCCAAGTAGCGACGATAATAGCTGAGCGCCACCTTCTTCTTGCCCTGCTTCTCGTTCGCCAGCGCCAAGTTGTAGTCGAGAATCGCCGACGGTTTGAGCGCCTCGGCCGCTTTGAACTCACGAATCGCGGCGGTGAAATCGGAGGCGCTGTACGCGTTCTTCCCTTTCTCGAAATGCTTTTTGGCGAGCTGCATCGCCTGCTCTTCGTCAGACATCATCGCCGTATTCTCCGACGGTGCAGCTGCGCAGGGACTGAGCATCATCCATGAAATCGAGACTGCCGTTAGGATCCAAAGTCGCATCATTTCCTCAATTGTATGGATTTATTACTTCGGAACCTTTTTTCGGGGTGTCTTCCAGGCGCGGGTAGGGATCGACCGCGGGTGCAGCTTTGCGGCGCGGCGCGGCGCTGCCCGGCGCAGTGTTGCCCGGCGCAGTGTTCGGCGCTTCCGCTTCCGATGGTGCGCTGTGCGCGCGCGGCGCGGCGGGAGGCTCGGTGTAGATAGGCGCGTGCTCGTGATGTTTTTCTCTTTCGCGCGCGCCCGCCTCGCGATCGAGCTTGAGCACCAGCTTGTGTCCCTTTTGCGGATCGATTCGAATGGGCTCGTCGATGAAACCGAGCTTTTTCAAGATCACGTCGAGCGTCTGTCCTGCCGGCACCTGAATCGCCTCGGGTGTGTCGCCGAGCAACTTGTCACCCTTGTAGATCAGCGCGCCAGGCGGCGTCGAGTCGACGATCACTTCCACCAGCTGAGAGCCGGCCGCCGGCGTGGGGACGACCGGCGCGATCTTGGGAGAAAGCTTGGCTTCGGGCGAGCGCAATACCGGGCTGTCGGCCTTGACCACTTTGAGCGGCGCATTGCTGGCGCCGAGCGTGAACCAGAGCGCGGCGCTTCCTCCGGCGATCAAGAGCGCCAGCAAAAGTGGAACCAGGCGCGATCGCTTTTTCTGCAGCTCGACGGGAAAGACCGGCTCGGTGACCGCTACCTTATGGCTCGGATCTTTCGCCAATGAAACCGGCGACGCAGCAATGGTGTGGGCAAATGCCCCGTCGCGAATCGCGCGCAACTCTTCGAGAAGGTCGGACATTTTTTGTGGCCGCGCGCTCGGATCCTTTTCCAGCGCCTTCAAGATCACCCGCTCGATCGAGTCGGGGATATTACGCTCGGGCGCAATCGCCGACGGTCGCGGCACATCGGCAGTGATGTGCTTGGTCAAAATTCCCATGAAGCTCTCCGCTTCGAAGGGAACGCGTCCAGTGAACAGCTGAAATAGGATCACGCCGACGGAGTAAATGTCGGACCGATGGTCGAGCGTCTTGCCGAGCGCCTGCTCCGGCGACATGAAGTGCGGCGTTCCGAAGATCGTTCCGGTGCGAGTCAGCGTGCCCGGGCCGGCGACTTCACCGGCGGCGCCGGACACTTTGGCGATACCGAAGTCGAGGATCTTCACCACCACCCGGCCGCTCTTCTGCGCCAGAAACAGATTCTCCGGCTTGAGATCGCGATGGACGATACCCTTGTCGTGCGCGGCGGTGAGACCTTCACAAAGCTGAATCATGAGGCCGAGCGCCTCGGCCAGCGAAATTTGCTCGCCGCTTCGCAGCCGCTCCGCCAGCGATTGTCCCTGCAAAAACTCCATCGCCAGGTAGACCGAGCCGTCGGCCAGCGTGGCGAAGTCTTCGATCTCGACGATGTTCTCGTGGCCGATCGACGATGCCGAGCGCGCCTCTTGGCGAAAGCGCGCCACCGCTTCCGGGTTGCTGACGATCTCGGGCCGAAGCAGCTTGATGGCGAATCGTTTGTTGATGTGAACGTGCTGCGCCTCGTAGACCTGACCCATGCCGCCTTCGCCGAGCAGGCTCTGAATGCGATAGCGATCGGCGATCACTTGTCCGACCAAACTGGCAGCCGCGTTCTCGGAGGCGGGCGCGGGAATCAGACGCGTTCCGTCCACCGCGCAGAATGTCCCGATGTCGTAGCGCGCATTGCACGCCGGGCACACCATAATTCCCGGTGAAGTAGCGCGCTCCACGAACATGAGTATGCGCTGGTTTTCCCTGGAAGTAAACGCAGCCAGGGTGATCTAAATCGCAGATTCTGCTAAGGTCCGCGCCCGTGCCTGAAACCTCGAGAACAAAGACCGATGAAGAGCTCGCAGCGGCCGAGGCGACCTACGCGAGTGACCCCGAACGCGCCGAGCTGATCGCCCACGTTCGCCGCTTCAAAGCCAGCTGGTTCGAGCTCGGCGAAGCGCTCTCACGCGCGCGCGGAAGCTCGCAGTTTCGCGAGTGGGGATTTCAAAGCTTCGAAGACTACTGCAAGCGCGAGCTGCACCTGCGCATGGAGACCGTCGAGAAGCTCACCGGCTCGTATGGATTTTTGCGCAAGCGCGCGCCGGAAGTGCTCGAGCGCGATGGACGCTCGGGCCCAATCCCAAGCTACCAAGCGGTCGACTTTCTTCGTCGTGCCGAAGAAGCCGAAGCGCCGGCAGAGACCGTGCGCGAAATTCGCCGTCATGTCTTCGACGAAGGCACGTCGCTTCCCAAGCTCTCGCGCATCTACCGGCAGGTCGTCTTCCCCGATAGTGGCGACAAAGAGGAATCGCGCGAGCGAAACCACGCCTCCCTGCGTCACGCCGTGGCCAAGGTGGTCGAGCTGGTCGAGTTGGCCCGCGCCGAAGATTGGATTCCCGCCGCTTTGGCAGCCGAGGTCGAGGAGCCACTCGGACGCCTCGCGACACTTCTGTCCGACAAACGCTCGGAAAAGAAGGTCGAAAAGAAAATCCGCGCCGCCTAAGAGTCTAGGCTACTGCTTCGGTAACTCGTTCGCTGGCGCAACCACCGGTGCCTTCTCGGCGTCTTCCCGCGCTCTACGCTTTCCAGCCTCGATCAGCTCCTTCACTTTTTGTCCGCCCTTATGTCCGATCTCTTCATAGAACTCGTGGCCGCGCTCGTTGCGCACGGTCTCGCCACCTTTACGGCCGATCTCTTCGTAAAACTTGTGTCCGCGTAGGTCGCGCACCTTGAGTCCACCCTTGCGTCCCGCCTCCTGCACCGTCATGCCGCCAGCTTTCTTTTCTTCGGCCATCGTCGTTCTCCTTGTTGGTAAGTCGGTCGTCTCGAATACGCGAAGCAACACGCTCGCGCATTCGCCGTTCGTTTTCGATCAGTGTCCGTGAATCGCCGTTCCGCCCGAGAGCGCGCGAATTCTTGCGCGGTTGAGCGCGTGCGCGACGATGGGCTCCGCCATGTTGCTGCCCGTCGCCTCGTACAAAAATTTGAAAGAGGGTGTGCCGTTGACTTCGAGCACCAGTGGACCGCCCTTGGTGATGAGTAAATCGACGCCCGAATAGTCGAGGCCGACCGCACGCGCCGCTGCCACCGCCACCCACTCCGCCGCCGGCGACAGCGTGATCGGTTGCGCATCTGCGCCCAGCTCCAAATTGGAGCGAAACTCGCCTTCGACCGGGCGCCGCGCCACCGCCGCCTCAACGCGGCCGCCGACCACGAACGCTCGCACATCGGCGATCGGCGTTTCGACGTATTGTTGGAGGTAGACCGCACCCTCGTCGGCCACTCGCTCCACCAGACGCTCTCGATCGCGCGCGCGATCGGAGTGCAACATCTCGATGCCGTCGCCAAGCGATCCGTAAAGCGGCTTCACCACCACTCGACCCATTTGATCGAGTGCTTCGAGTGCACGCGCTGGCTTCTGGCTGACCACCACCCGCGGCCCCGGGAGGCCGGCTTGCTGAAACGCCCAGCTCGATTTGAATTTGTCGATTGCCGCGAGCAGCGCCTTGACCTCGTTGACCATCGGCGCGCCGGAATTGGCCAACAGCTCGTAGAAGTCGAGTTGAAAATCGGCGTGGCCGCCATCGCCGAGCGGACGCGGCGTCAGAAAGAGGTCGTAATCGAGCGCATCGCGATTGGCGCATCGCAAACCCGACTCTCCATTGGTGACTTCAATGTCGAAATCGCTCGGCTCCACAATCTCTACTTCAGCCGAACGCTCGGCTACCGCAGCGATCTGCTGTGCATGCCAGTCGTCCTTCTGATATGCCGAGATAATTCCGATTCTCATTTGTTCCTCGTAACTTCTTCTTCATTCGTCCACAGTTGGTTCTCTTGCCGGGCAACCAACCGTCCACTCCGCAGAAAAACTTTTCCCTGGTCGACTTACGTCCGTTTCATCTCGTAGAGCTAGCATCCGACGTGCCACTTGGACGGAGGGCAGGTGGGCGGCACCTTCGCAATTCGTACGCGAAGAATTAAGCTATTCAAATGCACTCCGAAGTCCGCCAACCCGCGGTCGCGGGAAAGTTTTATTCGGCCGATGCGCGCACGTTGGCCGAAGAGGTCGCGCGCAATTTATCGCCGTTTGCAAAGCCTCGTCCTGCGATCGGCGTCATGGTTCCGCACGCTGGCTACGTCTATTCAGCAAAAGTGGCAGGTCAGGTCTTTTCGCAGACCATCGTTCCTGCGCGCGTGATCGTGCTCGGCCCAAATCATACTGGGCACGGAGCGCTCGACGCGGCGGCGTTGTGGCCGAGCGGCAGTTTCGCGATTCCGGGCGCGACCATCCCCGTCGACGTAGAGTTGGCGGAGCTCATCTCCGAATGCGACGTGGTTCGCGTCGATCGATTGGCGCATCGCTTCGAGCATTCGCTGGAGGTCGAGCTACCGTTCTTACACGCGCGTGAGCCGGCGGTGCGAATCACGCCGCTCGTGCTCGGCCCACTCTCTTATGATGAGTGCGCGCGACTCGGTCGTTCGCTCGCCGCCGCGGTGTCGCAGGTGAAAGACGAAGTATTGGTGTGCGCGTCGAGCGACATGAGCCACTACCTCGACGATACTCGCACGCGGAAGCTCGATCACTTGGCCATCGAACCGATCTTGAACCTCGATGCGCGTGCGCTCTTTCAAACCGTCGAACGCGAGTCCATCTCCATGTGCGGCGTGATTCCGACCACCGTGATGTTGGAATATGCGCGAGCGCGCGGAGCGAGCAAGGCCACGCTGATCGATTACGCCACTTCGGGCGACGCGTTCGGCGATCGCGAGCGCGTGGTCGGCTACGCGGGAATCATCGTCGAGTGACTCGCCGATGATTGGCGGACCTCGAGGGATCCGTATTCATTGTCGTCGGGCGCACTCGCCTGGGCGCCGCCTTCAGCGTCGCACGTCGCTCGCTAGTCCTCGCCTGGCGTCGTCGCTTTGCTCCGAGCGGCTGCGGAAGCCCGCCGAGATGAACACGGTTCCCTCGAGGTATCGGCAATCATCAGACTCGCCGCGCGCTCAAATTCTGCGCGATAATTCGCTTTGCGTGCGGCGATCGCGCATGCCTCATGGGGTGAGCGGCACGAGCGAAGCGAGTTGATTGCACTGTCCTTGGGATTCCACGTTCGTTTCCGTTGGGGTTCCGCAGCCGCTCGCCGTCTGCGGCGATGCTAGGAGAGGACCAGCGAGCGACCGGCGACGCGAAGCGGCGCCTAGGCGAGTGTCCCCAACGGAAGCGAATGTGGAATCCCAAGGATCCCACGCAATCAGCGAGTGGCGACGACGCCAGGCGAGGACTAGCGAGCGACCGGCGACGCCGAAGGTAGCGCCTAGGCGGCGCGTAGGCGAGTGCGCCCGACGACAATGAATACGGATCCCTCGGGTCCGCCAATCATCAGGCGAGTGCGTTCGCGTGGTCAGACTACGCAAGACTGAGATATCCTGCGACACTTGGACTTCATGCTCGATCGACTGATCTCGGAAGGCCATCTTTATGCGCCCGAATATGGTGGCGGATTAAGCAATCATTTTCCGATGAGCCTGATCGCGCTGGCGAGATTGCGGGAGCTGGCGACGTTGCCTCCCGAGGTGTTGACGACTTGGGCCGATTCTTATCGTGCGCGTCTCGAATTGGGCCCGTTTTCCGACAAATATGGCTTTGTCCGAGCGCTCGAAAATCGCGACCCACTCTTGGTCGTTCGCGAGACGCTCGAACAGTTCGGCGACGGCCTCGCGGGTACGGCCGGTCACGCGCTATTGAGAATTTACTTCTCTCTGGAGGCGCAGCCGCTGCTGAGTCACTCCGTCTTTTTGGCGGAGCTCGCTCGATCACTCGACTACTTCGTTCAGGGCTACACTCGGTTGGGACCGATTTCTCGACACGGACAGTGGTCGCTATCCGCTGCACTCGCCGAAAGCAAACCCATCGCCGACCGAGAGCACAACCGCATCTCCCGCATTCGATCAATCGTCGCCAGGCAAGCAGAGGTGGCGTGCCTCCCAGAATTCGCCGCATTGGTCGACCGCGTCGCGGTCGCCGAGCCTACTGTCGATTCGCTGATCGCGCTCGCATCCTGTGCGGCACGGAACACCGATTTCACCTTGCTGCACGCACTCACCACCGGTCACGCCTTGCTCGAGATCTTCGATCGAATTCCCCTCATCAACCGCGCGCCGCTTTCACGAGGTTGGATCGACTTTGTCGCAGCGGCCTGGTTGACCCAAAGGCTCTCTTGGCCAGATTCGGTCGTGAGTGGCACCGAGCTCGATCCCGCGTGGAAACAGTTGCGCATCACCAGAGACGATCACGCGCCCAAGGCTGCCTTCGCGCTCCATCGATTGTGCCAGCGCTCTGAACATCCAGCGTTCGCTGCGGCACTCTCGGCCTACGTCGCAGCCTATGGATGACGTCGCTCGCAGATAATTGGCGGACCTCGAGGGATCCGTATTCATTGTCGTCGGGCGCACTCGCCTGGGCGCCGCCTTCGGCGTCGCCGGTCGCTCGCTAGTCCTCGCCTGGCGTCGTCGCTTCGCAGCACTATCGTGCTGCACTTGGTCGGCGGTTGTTCGCTGCGCTCACCGCTTCGCGCGCCTCGGTCGCGCAGCACTATCGTGCTGCACTTGGTCGGCGGTTGTTCGCTGCGCTCACCGCTTCGCGCGCCTCGGTCGCGCTCCGAGCGGCTGCGGAAGCCCGCCGAAATGAATACGGATCCTTCGAGGTATCGGCAATCATCAGACTCGCCGCGCGCTCAAATTCTGCGCGATAATTCGCTTTGCGTGCGGCGATCGCGCATGCCTCAGAATCGCGTAGGGTGAGCGGCACGAGCGAAGCGAGTTGATTGCACTGTCCTTGGGATTCCACGTTCGTTTCCGTTGGGGTTCCGCAGCCGCTCGCCCTCTGCGGCGATGCTAGGCGAGGACCAGCGAGCGACCGGCGACGCGAAGCGGCGCCTAGGCGAGTGTCCCCAACGGAAGCGAATGTGGAATCCCAAGGATCCCACGCAATCAGCGAGTGGCGGCGATGCCAGGCGAGGACTAACGAGCGACCGGCGACGCGAAGCGGCGCCCAGGCGAGTGCGCCCGACGCAAATGAATGCAGACTCCCCAAGGACTGTCAGCGATCCGACGAGCTACTGCGCGACGAAACGATTCTGCGCCGCGTCGTGCACTCGCGTCTCGGTGGCGATCAGTTTTCCGCCCTCGATGGTGTAGACGTTGTAGCGCGCGCGCCGCTCGGGACGCGCGTCTTGGTAGGTGCCCGATCCCACGCCGATGACCGGAATGGGTCCGTTCGGGCCCGCGATCTCGCGTCGGAGATCGCGATGCTCGTGCCCGTGCAGAATCAGCTCGCAGCCGACCTCGGCCAAAACTTTCTGTAGCTTTCCGCGATCGCGCAGTCCGCGCAAAATCGAATGGCGATTGGTGTAGGGCGGATGGTGCAAGAGAACCACGCGAAATTTGTCGGCGTGCTGGCGGAGCGCGCGCTTGACCGCGTCGAGCTGCGTGCCGCCTACCCAGCCATCGGCCAGCGGCGGCGGCGACGGCAGCGCGGTGGAGATTCCGATGATCGCGATCGGCCCGCGCGTGCGCACGATGGGAAAGTGGACTTCGCTTTCGCCGTCGGACGTCGCGTACGGTTTGACCGCTTCGTCGAACAGATGCGCGCGCATGGCGCCGAGCGTGTACACGTCGTGATTGCCCGGCACGATGGTGACATGCTCACTGCCGGCCGAGATGCGGTCCAAAATCTGTCTGGCCAACTTGAACTCGGGCGGCAGCGACAGGTTGGTCAGATCGCCGGTGACCACCACCTCTTCCGGCTTTTCACGATTGAGATCCTCGACGATCGCTTCGAACAGCGCGAACGGATGTTTGTCGCGTCGCCGCAGCAGCAAGTTAGCGAAGCCAGCCGCGCGCTTGTTGAAAAACGAAAGCGGGCTAACTCCTTCGAGCGAGAGCGCGTGCACATCGGAGAAATGGGCGAGCTTCATGGCCAGCGACTCAGGATTTTTTAGCCATGAAGGTGTGGATTCCGCACTCCGCTTTTTGTCCACCCCAGCGACCGGCGCGCTCGTCTTGCCCCTCACCGACGGGCTGAGTGCAGGGCCAGCAGCCGATCGATTTGTATCCTTGATCGAGCAGCGCGTTATACGGAACGTCGTGCGCGTGCAAATAGTTCCAGGTGTCCTTGCGCGTCCAGGTGGCGAGCGGGTTCACCTTGATGAGCGGCGCTTCGGCCTCACGTTCGTAGAGCTCGAGGATCTCGATGCCGGCACGCGTCTTCGACTGATCGCGCCGCAGCCCGGCGATCCAGGCATCCAGTCCGTGCAGCGCGCGACCGGTTGGTTCCACTTTGCGCAACGCGCAACAGGTGTCCGTGTCGCGCTCGTACAGCTTGAGCCCGTGCTTGCGATTTTGCTCCTCGAGCGTGACCGCGCCCTTCAGCACTTCCAAGTTCAGCCGATATTTGTCGACGAACTTCTGTCTCAGCTCGATCGATTCGGGAAACAAAAAGTCGGTGTCGACGGTGAAAACCTTGATGCTCGGTTCAATCGCCACCGCCATCGCCACGAGCGCGCAACCCTCCGGACCGAAGGCGGTCGAAATGGCGATTTTGGGGAATGTGGCGAAGGCATAGCGAAGAATGTGCTCGGGCGATTGCGCTTCGAGCTCATCTGATTTCGCCTTCACCTCCGCCGCGGACTTCATCGGGGACACTCCGCCTTTATGCGCTCAGATGTCCGAGCTCGCACAGCCGCGTGAGGATCTTGGTCACGCTCGCGTCCACCGTCTCTTTGGACGAGTCGATCATCACTTCGGGATTGAGCGGCTCTTCATACGGATCGGAAACGCCGGTGAAGTTTTTGATCTCACCCGCGATCGCTTTTCT
>PLXG01000390.1 GCA_003153195.1 Myxococcales bacterium | reverse complement strand
TCTGGATGATGGGCGACACCGGTCCCCAAGGTCCCTGCTCGGAGATCCACTACTTCGTCGGCGACGGAGCTCCTGATCTAAACTTGTTCAATCAGGAGCCGGGGCCCGACGGCGTGGGATGGATGGAGATCTGGAATTTGGTCTTCATGCAGTTCGAGCGCAAAGCCAAAGGCACGCCGCTCGAAAAATTGCCGAAACCCTCGATCGATACTGGCGCCGGGCTCGAGCGCGTGACCGCGGTGGTGCAGAACGTCCGCTCGAACTACGACACCGATCTGCTCTCATCGCTGGTGGAGTGGTCGGCCGGTCAGTCGAAGAAAAAATATACGCGCTCCATGTCCGACGATGACGTCTCGATGCGGGTGCTCGCCGATCACGCACGCGCGGCGACTTTTCTGATCGCCGACAACGTCACTCCGTCGAACGAAGGACGCGGTTACGTGCTTCGCCGCATCATGCGTCGCGGAATTCGTCACGGCGTGCGCCTCGGGCTCAAAGAGGGCGACTTCGGCGGGCTGTGCGGCGAGGTGATTGCGCTCATGCACACGGCTTTTCCCGAGATCAAAGAGGCCGAAGGGCTCATTCGACGCGCGGTCGATGCCGAAGATCAATCGTTCCGCCGCACGCTCGATCGCGGCTTGCGTCTGCTCGACGACGAATTCACGCAGCTCAAAAAAGGCAGCGCGGTGGCCGGCGAAACTGTTTTCAAATTGTATGACACCTTCGGATTCCCCGCCGATCTCACGCGCGTGATCGCCGAAGAGCGCGGCTTCACCGTCGACGAAGCGGGATTCGATCGCGAGATGGAAAAGCAGCGCGCCCGCGGTGAGTTCGGCGGCTCGGGCGAAAAGGCGGTGGCCGACGTCTACAAGCAGAAAGAGTCGGAGCTCGGCGCGTCGAAATTTCTCGGATATGACGCCACTTCGATCGAAGGAACCGTTCGCTGGGTATCAGGCGCGCAGGGCAAAATCGATCTCATCGCCGACCAGACGCCGTTCTACGGCGAGTCCGGCGGACAGATCGGCGACACCGGCCTCATCTTGGGCAGCGACTTCGAAATGCGTGTCGACGAGACGGCCAAGACGCCGGGCGGACTGGTGGTGCACAAAGGCGAAGTCGTAAAGGGCGCGATCAGAGCCGGCGACAAAGCCACCTTTGTCGTCGAGGTCGCGCGCCGCGACGCGATTCGCGCCAACCACTCCGCCACGCATCTTCTCCATCTGGCGCTCAAAGAGGTGCTGGGAAATCATGTGGCGCAAAAAGGTTCGCTGGTCTCATCCGACCGCTTGCGCTTCGATTTTTCGCACTACGCGCCGCTCACCGCCGTCGAGAAACAGAAGATCGAGGACATCGTCAACGAGGAGATTCGGCGCAACGTCGACTCGGTGATCGAAGTGAAGAGCTTCGACGACGCCAAGAAGTCGGGCGCGGTGGCGCTGTTCGGTGAAAAGTACGGCGACACCGTACGCGTGATGCGCATCGGCTCGCGCTCAATGGAGCTCTGCGGCGGCACCCACGTCAAGCGCACCGGCGACATCGCACTATTCAAGATCACCCAAGAGGTCGGCATCGCGCAGGGCATTCGCCGCATCGAAGCGGTCACCGGCGCAGGCGCGCTCGACTTCGTTCGCAAGATGGAGAGCGAGCTCGACGCCGCTGCCGGCCGTATGAAGGCCGGACCGTTCGAAGTGGCCGCGCGGGTAGAGAAGCTGCAAGAGGATCTCAAGGCGGCCAAAAAAGAGATCGAAGAGCTCAAGCGCAAGCTGGCCTCCGGATCGGGAGGACGCGATCTGATGTCGGCGGTGAAGGAGATCGCCGGCGTCAAGCTGCTCGCTACCCGCGCCGACGTCGCCGATCCCAAGGCGCTACGGGAAGTGGCCGATCAGATGAAGGACAAGCTCGGCTCGGGCATCATCGTGCTGGGAGGCATCGAGGGTGGAAAGGTCGCGTTGGTGGTCGCCGTCACCGCCGATCTGGTCGCCAGCGGACGATTTCATGCCGGCAAGCTGGTTGGACAATTGGCGCCCCTGGTCGGCGGCAAAGGCGGCGGTCGCCCCGACCTGGCCCAAGCCGGTGGTCAGGTGGACGATCCGGCCAAGCTCGACGCCGCCCTGCGCGAAGTCGAAAAGCTGATCAGCTGAACGCTACTTCCGATTTTCACGTGATATACTCGCGACCGTGACGGACGAGAACCGGCGGGAAGCGCGATTTCCCGCAGCCGTGCGGGTGAAGCTCAAATATCCCGACGTCGACACTTTCATTCAGAAATACGCGGCGAACATTTCGCGCGGCGGCATCTTCATCACTTCTAAGAATCCGCCCCCGATCGGAACGGCGCTCAAGTTCGAGTTTCTGCTCGCGTCGGGCGAGTCGACCACTTCGATTATTCGTGGCGAAGGTCACGTGAAGTGGGTGCGCGAGTTCGACCCGCAGGCGCCGAGCAAATCGCACGGCATGGGCATCGAGTTTACCGAGCTCGACGAATCGAGTCGCGCGCTGATCGAAAAGGCGCTGGCCTTCCGCGCGCAAAAAGCCAAGGGCGGATCTGCAGCAGCCACCCCGCCGGAGCCGCCATCGCCCGGCGAGTCAGCCGTACTGATATCACCAGTCGCCGCTTCGCCGGTCGCCGTTTCGCCGGTCGACTCCGAACCGTCTGCGCCAGTCTCCACACTTCCAAAGCGTGCCAAGCGAGCCGTTCCACCTGGTCCGCCGCCACGCTCGAATCAACCTTCGCGCCTCGCCGAAGCACCGTCCGCGCTCGATGTCGATGCGCTGGCCGCCGAAATGGGCGTATCCGAAGCGCGCGTCAGTCGCGCGCTCGAAGAGAGCCGCAACTCCGGCGACGAGTCGGATCTCGATCGCCTTATTAATGATCCCGGCGCGCCGAGCGCATCGAAGGATGAAGCGCTGGCAAACTTGAACGACCTCCTCGATCGCCGCCGCCCCTAGTACTAGACCGTTCGCTTGGGTCAACTGTCCCGGCCACGGCAGCTTGACCCGTCAGCTTCCTGCGAGGTAACCCTCTAAAATCGCTGTCAACAACGAGTGGCCCGAGGGTTGCTCTAAGACCAGACATGCGCAAACTACAAATCGCCCTCGCCCTCGTCCTTTGCAGTCTCATGGCTCCGCTTGCGATCGCCGGTCCGGTGGGACCCGCAGCGCCAGCGGCCTCCGCTTCAGCTCCGGCCAAGATCGGGCTGCTCGGCAAGATCAAATCAGTAAGCGCGAGCGCGCTGCAGGGCACCAAGCGACTGTTAGTCGGAAATACGTTCCAAACTAAAGCGAACATTTCGGCAGCGCTCAAGAAGAGCGACGGCGCCGACACTTCGGTCGCTGCCACCGAGCTCAAAGGACTTAAGAAGGGTCTGTTCGGCGGTCTGTTCACCTTCGGTCTCAAAGCCAAGGTAGAACGCGCGGCAATCAACAATGTCGTCGCCGGCGGCGAAAAAGCGCAAGACGGCCAAGAGGCGCTTCAGACCCTCGGGCCAAAGACCACGCTGGCGGCCAAGCTCGGCGCGGCCACCAAGACCGCGGTGGTAGCGACCGGCTCGGCGATCGCGACCGGCTACAAGGCCACCACGGGCGCCATCGTCAGCGGTACCAAGGCGACCGGCGCCGCCATCGTCACTGGCGCGAAGGCCACCACCACGTTCGTCAAGACCAACAAGTTCATCGATCTGAGCGGCCAACAGACCAAGGCCGATATGCAGAAGATTGTCGACAGCAAAGTCGGCCAGGCCGTCATCGAAGCGGGCCGCGAGACCGCGACCCTCACTGGCAAGATCACCAACGCCACGATCGTTACGCCGAGCAAGGCGCTCGGCGCGGCCGTCTCGCATGGACTCAGCGTCACCGTCAAGGTCCGTCCGGAGATCAAAGCGATGAACAAGAAGGTTCACTCGGCCATCTCCAAGGGAGACCTCGAAGGCGCGCTGAACATGCTTTCGGCAGCGGGCGAGCCCGCCAGCGCCCGCGAGAAGCTGATCATGGACGGCGCCTTCAACCGCTTGGCCAAGGCCGAGAAGCGTAAGTCGGCCGCCGCTGCCGCCGTCACTGCTCCGGTGGCCGCTCCGGCTGCCGCCGCTCCGGCCGTCACCGCCCCGGTTGCCGCTCCGGTCGCCGCTTCGGTTCAGTAAGCAGCTACGTCAGCTTCATCGCCTCGATCAACTTCGTTCGATCGCCCTTCACCCTCTCAAAGTCTTCGATGATTCGGTCCGCCACGGTGCGACCGGTCGACGCAATCTCTTCCAGCGGTGCGAGCAGCTTCGCGCCCTCGATCGATCCGAGACGCAGCAGCCCTTCCTTCGCCGCCGACACCATCTCCGATGACAGCTCGCGTAGATCGCGATTGCGAATGCGCGCGCGAAGTCCCTTCATCGGTGTTTCACGATAGAGCGCCAGTCGCTCTTCAAAAGTCCAATCGGCCACCAGCGACCAGGCGCGATGGCGTGAATCTGCGTCGTAAAACAGCCCGCGCCAGAGCACCGGCAGCGCGCTCACCAGGGCGCGCGTCGACGCATCCGCTTGACGAACTTCGACATATTGTTTGAGCCGTGTCTCCGGGAACAGCGTCGAGAGGTGCAGCGCCCAATCGCTCGGCAGCGCACGCACACCTTCGATCCCCTCGCGCATGAAACGGCGAAAGGTGACGCCTTCCAGCTCGCGGTATTCGCCGTTGCGGTAGAGGAAGAACATCGGCACGTCGAGCGCCCACTCGACATAGTCGGAAAAGCACGCGTCCGGTTTGAACGCAAACGGAAGCAGTCCGCAGCGATCGGGGTCGGTGGCCAGCCAGCATGCGGCGCGATAGCTCTGGTGTCCCGACAGCTTTCCGTCGACGATCGGCGAAGCGGCGAACAGCGCGGTCACTAGCGACGAAAGCCCGAGGCCGAGACGAAGCTTCTCCATCGCGTCCGCTTCATCGACATAATCGAGGTTGGCCTGCACGGTGGCGGTGCGCTTCATCATCTCGTGCGCCATGTTCCCGTGCTTGGGAAGATAGGATCGCATCACGCGATAGCGTCCTTTGGGCATCCAAGGAACATCGTCGAGGGTGCCAAACGGACGAAAGCCAATGCCCAAAAAGGTCAGACCGAGCTCGCTCGCGAGCGGCGTGATCTGATCGATGTGCGCCTGGTTCTCGCGCGCCGCTTCGACGCCCGATGGAAACGGCGCGCCTGAATGCTCGATCTGTCCGCCCGGCTCGAGCGTGACCGATCCACTCTGCTTCTGCTCGAGCGCGATCAGGCGGTCGCGCTCGACCACACGATTCCACCCGCGCGCGGCGAGCGCGGACAACAGCGGTTCGATTCGATCGAAGTCGGGCGCACTTCCGTCGGCGAGCACCGCGACCTTTTCGTGCTCGAGTCCAATGCGAAGATCGGTGGTCGATTTCGAGCCCACGCGAAAATGGTCTAGCAGCTCGGATATGTTGGCGATGGGCCGATCGGAGACGCCGGAGATCATGAGTGGCCAAGAGTAAGACCCCAAACGGGCTCGGTCAACCATGGTCGCCGCCATCGTCGCCAAAAGATCCGCCAACCTTTTCACCGCGCACCCCCCGTGATAGCGTCTGTCGCCATGTCATCGTCGACGAGTGGAACGGTTATCGGGCCTCACACACGCGTGCTCGGATCAGTCGTGAGCGAGGAGGACGTCACCGTCTTGGGGACGGTCGACGGTGGAATCGAATGCAAAGGAACAGTCACGCTGCGCTCCGGCTCGACGGTGAACGGGGATATTTTAGCGGCGCGGATTTCGATCGACGAGGGCGCGCTGTTCGACGGACAGGTTCGGACCGTCGCCGCCGAGCGAAAATCAGGCCCAGTGCGAATGCCGATGGAAGGGCGCAAAGCGGCGAGTGTGCCCGAATCGATCAAGACCGATTCAGCGCCGCTGACGTCGGAACCGCCCAAGGCCGAGCCAATCAAAGCTGAGCCAATCAAAGCTGAGCCAATCAAAGCTGAGCCAA
The DNA here is from genome assembly GCA_003153195.1 of Myxococcales bacterium. GTDB lineage: Bacteria > Myxococcota_A > Polyangia > Palsa-1104 > Palsa-1104 > PALSA-1153. The sequence goes on along the minus strand of PLXG01000390.1, from coordinate 4,216 downwards.
TCAAGGCTGAGACACCTCGCGCAAGACCGCAGACCGCTGCGACCAGGCCTCCGGCACGCCCACAGCCTGCGCCTGCGAAGCCGCAGCTCGACTCGACGCCGGTCAAGCAAGACCTGCGGGCCATTCCCGCGCTTCCACAGCTCGGCAAGACTCGGCTCATTCGTCGCGCAGACGATCGCCGCAACGCATCTCGCGCGCAGACCTCCGAGCGACGCGGCACCGACGATCCATTGGGGAGAAAATCGTGACCGAACCACGCCCACGGCTGCTCACGCTGCTCAAAACGCTCTCCTATGAAAAGCGAGAAGTCACACTGGCGTCTGGACGCAAAAGCGATTTCTACATCGACTGTAAACAGGCGGTGCTGACCGCTGAAGGTCACTATCTCACCGGACAGCTCATCTGCGAGCTGTTGCAACGTGAAGCGCCGGAAGTTCAGGCCATCGGCGGCCTCACCATGGGCGCCGATCCGATCGCCAGCGCCACCGCCACCGTCTCCTGGCAGCTCGGCCGCCCGCTCGCCGCTTTCTACATTCGCAAAGAGCCGAAGGGCCACGGCACACAAAAATGGCTCGAGGGTGACAAGACCGTGGTGCCAGGGACCAAGGTGGCCATCGTCGAGGACGTGTGCACTACCGGCGGCTCGACGCTCAAAGCGATCGAGCGCGCACGCCTTCACGGGCTCGACGTGCGGCGCGTGGTGACCTTGGTCGATCGCGAAGAGGGCGGACGCGAAGCGGTGGAGGTCGAGGCCCCGATGTCGGCGCTGTTTCGCAAGCGAGATTTCGTATGAGGAAGTTGTCTGCCATTCTGCTTTTAATGATCGGATGCGCCGCGCCGGTAGTGTCGCTCAAGCCGCCATCTGCCACGCCCAAGGCCAGCGAGTACGTCGACGAGCTCAAACGCTGGACTCGTCACGGCCAATTGCAACACGATTTCGAAGTGGCGCTGTCCGTCGACGCGACCATGATGTCGCCGGAATTTCGCGCCGCGTACGCCGAAAGAGTCGTGTCGGTCTATCGCTATTCGGAGGAGGAAGCGGCACGCAAGCGCGCCGAGATCCTCGCCGAGGATGCCAACTTCTTCACCTTTCACCTCGAGACCGCCGCGCACAATTGGCAGACAAATGATCTATCTGGATCGAAGTCAATTTGGCGCATCTCGCTGGTGAACGATCAAGGACGCGAGATCCCGACCACCGACATTCACTCGAGCAAATCGGCGCGCGAGTATGACATTTCATTTTATCCCTACGGGACTGAGTTCTCGAAGCCGTGGTTCATTCGCGTCCCGTCCACCTTCGCCGACGGCAGTCCGCTGGTCACAGCGGAAACCAAGACGCTGACACTGCGCTTCGCCGGACCACCTGGATCCATCGATCTGGTCTGGCTGCTAAAATAGCGCGCTATTTTTTCGGTCGAGGTTGCGATGTCGACGTCGGCGCCAACCGCTCGCCGAAGATTTGCCACGGACGCTTGGAGATTTTGGCCCGCGGACGTGAGTCGAGGTCATCGAAGTTTTCCACTGGCTCGACCTTTTGCAGCTCTTTCTCCCGCGCAAAAAACTCCTCCTCCTCTTTGGAGAACGGGAGCGAGGGCGGCACCTTAGAGACCGGCGCCTTTGCCGCCGGGGCTCTCACAATCGGTATATTCTTGGCGGGCGGCGGCTTCTTGATCGATCGCGGACGCTCGGGCGCGGCGCTCGGCGCGTCCATGAAGCGCGTCACCGCGGGCGGCGCCGGCGCTTCCTCTCGCACTCCGAGCGTGGGTGCCACTTCTTGATGGAAAACCGTCTGCGTGTGAACTTCCGGGTGCGCCAAACTTCGCGACTGAACTTGAATCGTTCCCGACACCACGCCGTCTAGATTCGCCTTCTCGTCGGATGGAAGTGGCGGCAGATCGGCCGTCATCGAGATCGACAGAAGCTCATCGTCCGGCTGGACCGGTGGCGGCTCGGGCGACCGCTCCGCTTTGGCCTTGGCGATCGCCTCGACCGCTCGTCTGCCGACCTCGGTAACCGTCGGCGCGTCGCTGTCGGAGGTGGCGCCGAGCAGCCAATCGCGCACCGCCAGCTCAGCCGTCAGTGGCGAGGCCTGCGCCGAGCTCGCCAGTTGTTCGATTACACCTAGCTCGGTCAATCGATGGGTGATCTTGATGGTGTCGAACGGCCGAAACGGACTGTCCTCGACCACATCGATGAGCGAACGACGTCCGTCATAAAAACGCAGCAGCTTGAACACGTCGGCGGGGATCTCCGCCCGCAGCTCGGAGCTTCGTCGCAGATCTTGTTTGTGCAGCGCGCGAACACCACCCACCTGGGCCGACAGTCGCTCAAACTCGCGCGCAAACTTCGCGCCGCCGTCGAGCAGCTCGTCGACACCGACCATGATCTGCCGGCGGGTCACCACCTGCACGCCATGAAATCGCAGCTGCAGCGCCGCCTCGTCCCACAATAGAAGATGAAAGAACGCGTTCACGCCCAACAGGCGTCCCGAGCGCGCCGAGACCACTTCGCCGTTCGCGAAGTGAACCTCGCCCACTCTTCGCCCGCGTGAAATCTCAAGCACGCCCGATCGCTTGGCCACCGAGAGCGCGCGAGTGAGAAAATAGAGGCCGTACTCGTCGAGCAGACCGGACACCGACTCGGGATCGCCGCCCTGTCGGCGCGTCACCGCCACTTTGGCCAGCGTCACCACGTCGCGAATGAACGCCGGGCGTGGCACGAACTCATCGGCGCCCGACCGAATGGCTTCATCGCGCTGATGCGGATCGCCGGTGACTACGATGGGCAGATCGCGCGTGGCGGTCTGACCGCGCAGGCGTTCGAGCAGACGAAGCACGCTGGATCCATCGGTGAGCAGCGCCTCCGACGAAGCGATCAGCAGTTGGGCCGCTTGCGTCTGCGCCATGAACATCGCATCGGCTCCCTGATCGGTAGCGTAGACCGAAAATCCCGCACGCTCGAACCCGAACGCCAGCGCCGCGCGACTCCGCGGCACCGATCCGAGCACGATGAGGGACTCGAGCTGCGCCATACCCGCGATCTACGCTCAAATTCGTTAGAAGGTAAAGAGGAAGCCCGCTCAGCGCGAAAGTGTCGCGGCGCACGCTGCCGACGTTTTTTTCGCGAGCCGGCGCGCTTACGCGCTATAAACATTCCGTAAAGATGATCACACTCGAGGTTCTGAACGGCGAGGCAAAGGGGGGCATTTTCGAGCTCGACCTACCAGTTTTCTCCCTCGGTCGCGCGCCGAATAACCAGGTGGTCTTGAGCGATTATCATCTCTCCGGCGAGCACGGACAGATCTTTCGCGAGGACGACAACTGGGTCTACCGCGACCTGCGATCGACCAACGGCTCGCGCATTCGCCGGGCCGGTGAATCGATGGTCCTCGATGGCAGCTTGCAGTGGGAAGCGGCGCTTCGGGACGGCGACGAGATCGAGATGGGCGATCCGGGCGATCCGGTGCTGGTGCGCGTGCGACTCAAGGCCGAGTCCGATTCGAGCGCGGCCGACAAGCAGGAGCTGATCGCGCAGCGTGCGATCGCCGATCTACCGGCGGTGCAAGGACTGGTAGAGCGCGATCCGGCGCGGGCGGCGGCGCTCTACAACGTCACTAAAAAGATGGGACGGCGCGGGCTCGACCTGCAGTCGGTGTTCGAAGGCTTGGCCGAAGCGGTCTTCGAGCTCATTCCGCGCGCCACCCACGTCGGCATCGATCTGGCCGATGATTCGGGCTCCGGCGAACGACGCATGCACACGCTGTTTTCTGGATCGCGAGCCGGCGCACGTGGCACCGACGTCACCTTGNNAGGCGGCGGTGCTGGTGTCGAACGCGCCGGCAGATCTGGCGTCGGAATCGGTAATGCGCGCGCAAATTCTTTCTACCATCGGCGTGCCGCTGTGGGATGGCGACGCGATTCGCGGTGTCATTCAATGTGACAATCGCGAAGGGCCGGGATTTTTTCACGCCGAGGATCTCGATCTGCTGACCGTGCTGGCCGGACAGGCAACACTGGCCATCGAAAACGCGCGGCTGGTGCAGCGACTCAAGCTGGCCGAAGAGAAGCTGCGCGGCGAAGTGAAATATTTGAAGGGCCGCGAAGAGAAGCGGCGCTTCGCCAATATCATCGGCGACTCGCCGGCAATGCGAGAGATTTTCCGGCAGCTGGAAAAGGTGATCGACACCCGCGCCACCGTGCTCATCGAAGGCGAG
>PLXG01000068.1 GCA_003153195.1 Myxococcales bacterium | reverse complement strand
CGAGCGTGCCCGAGGTGATCTGCTCGGGCTTGAGATAGGGCGTAATGTAGATGTCTGCCGCCGCCAGAAACTCGGTGAGCTCGCTTTGGCTGACAAAACGATTGTGAAAGATCACGCTCGCAGCGACGCCCAGCCGCTTCGCGCGATTCTCGAGCATGAGTCGATAGGTTTCGCCCTGGCGCTCCTTGACGTGAGGATGGGTTGCCCCGAGCACGATGTAAACCGCGTTCGGATGACGACCCAAGATTGCCGGGAGCGCGTCGATTACGTTTTCGATCCCTTTGTCAGGCGATAGTAGTCCGAAGGTGAGAATGACCGATTTTCCGTCGACCCCAAGTTGATGTTTGGAGCCGTCGGAAAAGGGCACGTTCGGAATTCCGTGTGGGATCAAATCGATCTTGTTTTCGGGAAGGCCGTGAACCGTATGCAGAAGCTCGCGGCCCATCTCACTCATGACCACTACGCGCTCCGACAGCTGCGCGAGCTCGTCCATCACCAATCGCTGCGTTGGATTGGGCTCGCCCAAAATGGTGTGAAGCGTCGTCACGATCGGCATGCGCAGCTCCCTGAGGAGTCCGAGCACGTGGCTACCGGCTTTGCCGCCAAAAATCCCGTACTCGTGCTGTACGCACAGCATGTCGACTGCGTTGACGTTCAAAAAGTCGGCGGCACGCCGATATGAAGCGATCTCCGTCTCGGCGATTTCAAACCGGACCTTAGGCGGATATGCGTGACGTCGGCCTGGGTCGTTCATCGCGAGCACGAAGCAGTCGATTTGGGGATACTCTGCGGAGATCGCGTCGCTTAAATCGGCGGTGAAGGTCGCGATTCCACATTGGCGCGGTGTGTGATTACCAAGCAGCGCGACGGTGTGAATCGCTCCTGTGTTCGTGGACATTGTGGCCCTCTTTGGATTTCGCGTTCCATCGCATGCAAGCCGCGTGCTACCAGCGAATGGCACTCAACCGTGAAATCCCGCAACTCCTTCGTACGATGAACACTTGAACGCGGAAATTGCGTCGCGGCCTTTTACGCCGAGCGTGAAGTCGTCTGCAGCGCAGGAAGCACGCGAGACTAGACGTCGTGCGCAGCTCGCGTGTAGCGCGCGACGCTGGACGGCCAATCGTCAGATCTTCTTGACTCCGTGCTTCACGGCGTCGATCGCGCTTCCAACCGCATCTCCGGCTTTGTGAACGACACCCTTGAGGTTGCCCTTGGCCTCGTCGAACTCACCCTCACGCTTTAGTGCCTTGTCACCGGTGATGATGCCTTCGAGCTGCTTCGCCTTGATGTAGTGGTCACCGATCTCCACATCGAAGGCATAGACGGTCTCGCCTTCTGCGAGCGCGTCGTCACCAATCGACCGGACTTGCCGGTCATCATCGTGACCGCATTTGGTAGCCTAGAATCGGCAGTGGCGGCGATCCGCGTCGGTGCCTACGACTTTATCGTCAAGCCCTTCGACCTCGAGCTTCTCCGTTTGACGCTCGCGCGGGCCGTACAGCACCGTGCGCTCCGGCATGAGGTGAAACGTCTGCGCGATGCGGTATCCGAAGCACGCGGTTTTGATCAGATGATCGGATCCAGTCCGCCAATCCGTAAATTGACAGAGATCATCGAGCGTGTGTCCGATTCAGAGGCGACGCTGCTCATCACTGGCGAGAGTGGAACTGGCAAGGAGCTGGTCGCGCGCTCGGTTCACCAAAGCGGACGACACGCCGATGGCCCTTTTGTAGCCATCAACTGCGCCGCCATGCCCGAGACTCTCCTTGAACTTCTGCGCCGTGCGCGATGCGCCAAATTGATCCCGCTTATCGATAATATTGCAATTGGTTGCGAATCGCGTTGAACAGCCCGGGGATGTCTTTGGCCGCGCGACTCGGTGAAAGGCCTATGCTCCGCCGTGGTTTTGAAACGCAGTCAGCGAATTCCGTCTGCGCGCCCCCGCTTACGTGAAGTGTGAAATCGCGACCTTAGATCACCGGTCGTTGCAGCCGCTGATAGACGTCTAGCGAATCGGGTTCGGTCGCAAGCACTCGGCTTTCAGCAAGTCCGCAAACAGCATGTATTGCGGATCAAATAGAAACATCGTTCATTCCGCTTTCAGCCGATTCATGCCAAGAACAACTAACCATTCGAGGAGCAATGTCCACTGGGCCATGCGCCATTCGGTTGGGCGGTGAGCTCATCGTGCGCGGCCCACAGAAGCGCCAAGACGCGCACTCGTGTGCGTTCGCTGTTCGGGTCCGTTCCTGCGGCAACTTCAGCGTGACTGACGCACGAACGCACCAGCTTCTCGAGTTCACTTCGCTCTGTCTTTCCCATCGGTGCGCTCCTGTTTAAGCGGCGAGCGCGAGAGAGGTCTCCCGCTGAAAGCTGCGGCTCACATATTTTCGAAGCAGCAACTGGAGTCCTGCGTGCATCGCCGTCTCGACATTGTTCGTCACCGGAACATGCACACTGAGCATCGCCCCGATGAACGAGATCTGAATGCCTAACTCAGCGGCGCGGCCTTGATGTCCGATCACTTCGACGTGGGCGCTGAGAATTTTTCCACACAGCGGATTCAGCTCAGCGAGGGGGTTACGAACGGCTTGTTCGACCAACGATGAGGGTTCCATTCCGACAAAATCGACTTCAACGAAGATTTTCATGGTCGCTCCTGGTTGCTGGTGTCGTTTTGCGACCTTCGTGCCAGTGCTTAACCGTCGATTTTAGAGGGAGGGGCTCCCAATCCACGCAGATTTTGCGTCGAGCAGCTTGGTGCGCGCAGATTTTTCAGCTAGGTCGCCGGGATCCGGTCCGCGCCCCATGAGGCGACGCCGATTTTCAAAACGAGGGCGAGCAATCCGTCGAGGCTACAACGTAGAATACCGGCGAGTGCCGTCCGGCAATAAGCGAGAGATTATATGTTATAATCACAGGATAGGATGACTGTTGCCGCCATCGACGATTCGCTGATCGGAACGACCGTAGCCGGGCGCTACGAAGTCATCCGTGAGATCGGCAAGGGCGGCATGGGCGCGATTTACGAAGTGCGCCACAAGAAACTCAAGCGCTTGTTCGCGATGAAAGTACTTAGCGCGAAGTTGCAGCGCAACTCCGAGGCACTCACCCGGTTTCAACGCGAAGCCGATATCATCGCAAAGCTGCGCCATCCCAACGTCGTCGAGGTCATCGACATCGATTCGCTCGCCGACGACTCGCCATGCATGATCATGGAGCTGCTTACCGGTGAAGATCTGGCAACTCGCATCAAGAGGTCGGGACCGCTGCCGTGGTCGATGCTGGCGCAGATTGCTGATCAAGTGCTGTCTGCGCTCGCGGCCGCGCACCAAAATGGAATCGTTCATCGCGATCTCAAACCGCAAAATGTTTTTCTCAAACGCGAAGAGACCGGCCAGGAGATCCCCAAGCTCCTCGATTTTGGCGTATCCAAAATCCAATCAGCGGAATCGATGACGCTTACCAATGCGGATCAGCTGATCGGTACGCCCGCGTATATGTCGCCGGAACAGGCGGATGGACGCGTCGCGGAGGTCGGGCCGGCGACGGATGTGTGGGCGATGGGCGCAATCTTGTTCGAGATGTCGACGGGTCGACGCGCTTTCGACGCGCCGTCGACAATGTCGACGCTCTATCGAATCTGTCACGAGTCCCCAGAGTCGCTCGAGAAGCACCGCCCCGATGCACCGCGCGCGTTCATCGATCTCGTCGGGCAAGTGCTCTCGCGCGATGCAGCCATTCGGCTCGGCGACGTGCTCACTCTACGCACGCAATTACGCACGGCGCTCGCGGAGTTTTCGTCCTTCGCTGCACCGATGAGCGATCCTCGAATCGTGGTACCTGCTCTCGAGACCGCGGCGACGGAGCTCGACTTGCCGCTCAGCGCGCTCTCGGCGAAGTTCGGCGATCGTTTACGGGTCACTCGATCACACGGGTGGCGGACAGGCGCGCTTGCCGCCGCCGTGATGGTTGTGGCAGGGCTAACACTTTTCTTTGCTACTCGCCACGGGACGTCCACGAATCCGAACGTTCCGCGCGCGAACGCGCAGATGGTCATTCCCGCAGGAGGGCAGCCGTCGCCGTCGACGGTTCCAGCTGCGGCGCCATCGGCTGCCGAAAACGTTGCTCCTGAAGCTGCACCGCGGACGACGGCAGAGGTGGTGGAACCAGAGCGCAAGCCTGAGCCGAGGGTCAAAGTGAAGGATCATTCGTCGCGCGCAAAGAAGACGACGCCCGCTGCGAGTTCGGCAGTCGATTCCGCCACAGTACACACGCCAGCGGTGGTTGCACCGGCGCCCCAACCTGAGGGTCGGAAGCGCGGAGAGTGGGAAGACAAGCTGTGAGGGCGCTGCTCGCAGTGTTGTTGCTCGTTATATCGCTTCAGGTTGCGCGCGCCGATTCGAACACCCGCGAAGAAGCGACTCGCATCATGGAGTCTGCGATCGAAACGCATGAGTCCGGCGACTATTTGGCGGCGCTCGACGGCTTCAACAAAGCGTACTTCAACGGCGACGGAGTGCTTGACCTGGTCACCGCAGAGTCCGGCACCGGGGGGAGGTCAGGGTTCTTCTAGGAAACAGTGTGTGTGTGTGCGACCAGCGTGATGCGTGAGGGCACCGCTACACCGAGACCGCGCGGCCTTCAGCCGATCGGTCCTCCGAAGAAAGCGCCGCATGCGTTTTGAGCGAATACTTGCGACCGCGCCAATCGACATTGCGGTCTAAAAGCGTAAAGACCGCGACGAAGGGTGCTGCGAGAGTGAGCACGACGGGAACCCAAACGAAGCGAAACGGAATGGCCGCGCCACCGAAAACGCGGTGAATTCCGATCTGGCTGGCGGAGAATCCAGCCAGCGCAGTCACAGCGATCGCACCTGGAATGACGAAGTCGCACGCGAGCGAAACCGCCAGGGAAATAAACGCCGCACACACGGCAATGCCACGCAACCAACTCTCCCACGTAAATTGCCAGGGCAGTCCGTTGCGCGAAAAAAGCAACCAACGACGGAACAGGTGCGCGAACTGTGCGAGCGTCATCCCACCGGTGTGGATGTTGAGCGGTGTCGCGATCAGGACATTGTCAAACCCTGATCCACTGGCGCAACGCCCGAGGTACATGTCGTCGGTGAGTTGCCCATCCGCGCAAGCGAGTCCGCCGATTTTAGCCAGGGCTTCTCTTCGCCACAGCATGAACTGTCCCATGATGAACGGCAGCGTGCCCCGTTTGCGCGCAGACGCGGCCGCCGACGGTCCATACCACGCGTTCATCATGAGTGCGTACGCGACATCCGCGGCGCTGCGCGGCGCCTCCGACACGAGCGCAGGCGCAAACGTATCGGCCGCGTTGGGATTTGAGAGCAGCGCTTCGACCAGTTGGCGCAAGAGCTGCGGTGAAGGACGTGTATCCGAGTCGTTGAATGCAACGAGCTCGCCCTTCGCTTCTGCAAGTCCGACGATCATCGCGTTGAGTTTTCCGGTTCGACCTTGCGGCGGCACTCCGGCAAACAGGACGCGCACCGAAGCGCACGACGCACATGTGGCAGCCACGCGTTTGAGTGCTAGGTACGCCGGATCGCTGTCATCGTCGAACGCAAGCAAGATCTCGAGCGGTGCCGGATAATCGAGATGGAGCACGGCGCGCAGGTTGTCTTCTGCCCCCACGTCGAGTCCCCGCACCGGACGAACGATCGTGACGCTCGGAAAGTTCACGTTGGCACGGTTTCTCTGCGGCGCACTTCGGAGCGCTCGCAGGAGGCGAAGGTGATCGAGAACAACCGTAATGAGAGCAGCACACGAAACGAGTCCAACGATCCAGGTGGCCATGTCTGAGAACACAGCATGACGTGGGCCAACGCTCGCACTGGCTTGACGGGGGTAAAGAGACGAATGTTTTGCGGGTTCGGAATGATCAGGCGCAAACTGTGCGCGAAGACATCTAGGCGATTGCGCGCCTGGGCGAGACAAACGACTCGAGCTCGACGCGCTCCAAAGTCTCTTTCACGAGCAGACGTTCGGCCACGTTCTTGAGCTCGATGCGCCGCTCGAGCAAGATTTGGCGCGCTCGCTCGCGTTCAGTGTCGATGATCGCCTTCACTTCGGTATCAATCAAGCGTGCGGTCTCTTCGCTGTAGTCGCGCTCTTCGAATGAAGATCCGGGCAGGAACCGAGCCTCTGTAGAGACTCCATAGGTGCGCGCACCGAGCGCTTCGCTCATCCCGAAACGACAGACCATCTGGCGCGCCGTGGCAGTCGCCCGTTCTAGATCGTCTCGCGCACCGGTGGATATGTCATTCCAAATGATTTTTTCGGCTTCGCGCCCGCCGAGCATCACGCAGATTCGATCGCGCAGCTCTTCATTGGTCATGAGATACCGCTCTTCTGTCGGAAGCTGCAGCGTTGCGCCGAGCGCACCAATCGACCGCGGAATAATCGTCACACGGTGAACTGGATCGCCGTGTGGCAAGGAGAGCGCGACCAGCGCGTGGCCGGACTCGTGCACGGCCACCGAGTACTTCTCGTCGGGCATCAGCGCGTTGGTGGCCTCCCGCCGGCCGAGGAGGATCCGGTCGCGCGCCTCGTCGAAGTCGGCTGCGGTGATGATGGTCCGATCGGCCCGGACCGCGACGATGGCGGCCTCGTTGACCAGGTTGGCCAGGTCGGCGCCGACGAATCCGGGGGTGCCGCGCGCGATGGTCAGGAGGTTGACGTCGTCGCCCAAGGGAACTTTCTTGGTGTGGACTTTG
>PLXG01000174.1 GCA_003153195.1 Myxococcales bacterium | reverse complement strand
CGAAAAGTGACCAAGTAGTACTAGGTCGCAACTGCCTAATCTACCGCCTGATTTCGAGGCAACCGCGCAAATTGCCCGCGGATCTATCGACCGGTTAACGAACCTGTCGCCACTGGGCGGCGAGCGCCAGCTGGTCGATCCACTGGGCGAGATAGCCTTCATCGACTGCGGTTTCGGCGAGAATGCCGCGAATGTCTCGCAGGTGTTTCTCCGAGCCGCCTTCCCGAAAATAATCCAGCTTCTTGAGGATGACATCCTCCGCGGTGGCGAGAAACACCTCGCTGCCTTGCCAGAACGGTACCTTGCGCCGACGGGAGAACTCGCAGATCGCGTGCTCGGTCTCTTTTCGGACGATCAGATCGATCTTCAGACCCGACTCGTGATGGATCAAGTTGAACTGACCGCGATGCACGATCTCGCTCCGCAAGATGTCGAGCGGCGGGCAATAGAACTCCTCGAACGGGAAGAGCGACTCAAGCTTGTTTGCATCGGCCGCGCGGACATCGATTACTAGATCCATGTCGTGCGTCATCCGCGGTTCACCGTAGAGCATCGCCGCGACCGACCCCACGACCATGTAAGGAATCTCGTTCTCGTCTAAGCGTTTGATCACGCCGAAGAAGGTCTCGATCAACCCCTGCATCAGCGGCAACCCTTCTCGATCAAGGCGTAGGCCCGGTGATTGATCTCGCGTTCGGACAACTCCGGATGCCGCGCTCGGAGCTGGAAGCGCTTGGTTTGAAAGGCCAGCTCGAACAGCTCGGACATGATGCGCAGCTTACGTTCGATGCGCGCTGGATCGAGTTTCTTCATGGTAGGGATTGCGCCGAGTATAGGCGCGATGCGCCGAAGACGTCCAGCCTGGGGCCTTTCCATCCGGCCAATCAGATGTTACCCGTACCGGTCACCATGCTCGATATCTACATAGGATCGCTCAGCGGTCAACGCGCATGACGGTGCCTATCAACAGGAGGATCACCCCTATGCCGAGCAGAATCGGACCGGTCATTCCGAACGTTCCTTGGGCGCGTAGTTGATTCCAGAAGTCGGCCGCCATCTTTGCTCGCGGCATGCCTTCTCCATGCATTCCGAAGCCCAAGAAAAGCAGGATCCCAACAAAGAACGAGCATCCACCGGTCAGCAAGCAGTAGTCTTTCGGTCGCCACCGATCCGGATCTTTGATTTCCACAACACACTCCCCAAGGTTCAGCGAGACAGCTCCGCCATCTTGCGACGGATATAGGCGAGGCGATCGGCTCCGGTCGGATATTTGCGGCAAAACCAGTCGAGATATTCCCGCATGACGACGCCCTCGGCGGTCTCGAGCTCGGCGATCGCTTTTGCCACCCGGCTTCGGAATTCTTCCGGAGCGAGGGGGCGATCCCAAAAGTCATCCGAGGCAGAGCTCATGTCCGTTCTTTTCGTAAGAGCTCGAGCCATTGAATGTCCGCGACATCTCTGGCGCGCATGCTCCATCGCTTGGTGACGATTAGATCGGAGATGGAGGGCAGAAAGACGGTGCTGCCGGCAACCTCTCGCATCTGACGACGTGACCAGGCCTCTTCGAAAGTGAGGCGCTCGGCGCCGTCCGCGGTCGACTGCGCCCGCGCGACCAGCACATCGATGCGTTCACCATTTTCAATGACGTATCTGCCTCGAGCTCTCGCCTCGTCCGCTTTGAAGTTGGCGATGTGTTCGCGCGCCTCGAACGCGCGGTTGAGTGCCTCGACGTTGTCGATATGGACCCAAAGATCATAGTCCGCGGTCATTACCGGCGCGCCAAGGAGAATCAGCGCACGCCGTCCGATGAGCAGCGCTCTGGCGCCGCTTTCGGTAAGCACCTGAAAGAATTCCGCGTCGGAAAGACTCGCGACGTGCATAACGATGCATCTTACCATGACTGACTCGGTCGGCTTCAATCCTTGCGCGATCTCTTGATTATTGGGCGGATTCTAAGAAGCTCTCGAACGGTGTCTCTTTGGCGCTCATCTTGGGGCTTCCTCTCCTCTCACTGCTCGTGGGTGGAGCAGTTCCATATTGGTGGGCGAGCCGGTGAGGTTCGCGCGCGAGCTCTTAGGTTCGCTGTAGGAGCTCGGAAGTCTGGCCCGCGGGTTCGGACCGTCACCTCGCCAGCCTGAACGACCAGCGCGTGAGCTCGGACACCCGCCGCGTGAACCGAAACAGTCAGCGGTTGAGCACGGGCAGACAATCGGTGCTCATCGACGACTCGCGCGTGACTGCGCGCACACAAAAAGATTCGAATATCGGCCGCGCGATGGCCGTCTGTATTCCCAAGGAGGCTCTCATGTCACATCGCACGAATCAGAAGAAATCGGTGGGTGGCTCTTCTCCTCTGTCGAGCGCAGAGCTCACCCGAATCGGCGCGTTGCCCTTTAAGACTCCGGCGGAGGTCAGACGTTTCTTGCGTCGCACCGACGGGATGGAGGACATCGCCGCCAAGACGGGCGCGAACCTTGGCGGACAGTCGCTCCCCGGCGTCGACGCCTCGGTGATCACCGCTGCGCTGGCGCAGGTGACCGAGCTTCACCCGGCGGAACAGGCGCTGTACTCGCTCTACCGTCGCGCCTACGAGAGTCGCTTGGCCGCCGATTCGCAGACGATGGAGAGCCTGTTCACCATTTGGCGGGTGGTGAACGCCTCGTCGGATCGCGCGCTCATCGAGCGGTTTCAGTTTCTCGGCGATTGGATCGCACGCCACCGCGCGCACGGCTCCCGCGCCACGGCGGCACCGGTCTCGGCGTCCCCCGCGCCGGACTCGTCGGGGAGCTAGGCTCCTCTAGTGGTAGGCGACGTGGGGTCTGTCGGGGCGAGGTACTAGCCGATCTAANNTCAAAATCTCGGTGGCGAGGTACTAATCCGAGATAGCAGCCTCGGTGCGGACCTGCAGCTCCACCAATCGGCGTGGTAGGCGCATTACAAAAGTTGTCGTGCCGTTGGCACAGTGCGCCTCGAGCGAGCCGCTGTGCGAGAGCACGATCTGGTGGGCGATGTAGAGACCGAGGCCAAGATTTCCCGACGCCGACTTCTCGAGCTGTCGCGCCCTTCGGAAGGGCTCAAAGATGAACGGCAGAACGTCTTCGGGAATGGCATCTCCCTGATTGCTGATCTCGACCACAACCTCGGCTCCATCTGCGTGCGCCTTGACGACCACGGGCGTTCCTGGCTTGGCGTACTGGATGGCGTTCCCGGTAAGGTTGGAGAGGACCTCCTCCAAGCGATCCCGGTCCCAGCTGCCGGTCAGGTCGCCCGCAAACTTCACTTGGACGGTGGAGCCGAATTCCTCGACGACGTTTCGGCAGACCTGACCCAGATCAGCCGGCTCCAGTTTGATCAGCAACCCGCCGCCAAGACGAGCGCGCGTGAGATCGAGCACCTGAGTGATCATCCGGACCATGCGTTGGCTCGATCGAATGACGCGTGCGACGGTCTCGGCGTCCTTTGCGTCGAGGTGGCCGCGCTGAAGCAGTCTGGCGGCGGCCATGTCGATCGCCGAGAGCGGATTACGAAGGTCGTGCCCGAGGATGCCGATGAACAGCTCTCGGAACTCCGCCACCGCCCGCAATGCTCTCTCCGCCTCTTTGCGCTCGGTGATGTCGCGAGCGATTTCCGAAACGCCGAGGATATGGCCTTTGCGGTTGGTGACGGGCGAAACGGTCAGAGAGATTTCCAACAGCGATCCGTCTTTGCGGCGGCGGACGGTTTCGAAATGGTCTACCGATTCACCGCGATTGAGCCGTCGCAGAATTTCAAACTCTTCGTCAGGGAGATCGGATGGAATGAGCATCCCCGTCGACTGGCCGATGGCCTCTTGCGCCGTATAGCCGAAGAGACGCTCGGCGCTCTTGTTCCAACTGGTAATGACGCGGTGCAGATCTTTGCTGAGGATCGCGTCATCCGAAGATTCTACGATGGCGGCAACTTGTGAGCGCGCCTCCTCCATGTGCTTGCGTTCGGTGATGTCGTAAAAGCAATTGATTGCCGCCGTAACTTCTCCGTGTTGGTTCTTCACGGGACGGATGTTCACGATGACGGTAACCTGCGATCCATTTGGCCGCTCGATGAGTACTTCCGTGTCACGTACCTCTGGTATTTTTCCGCTGAGCACCTCCGCCATAGGACATTGCTCGTGGGGCATGAAACTGCCGTTCGTCCGGAACATCTTGAACGAGCCACAAAATCGCTCGTCGGTGTCCCCTAACGCCGGCTCGCGGCCCCACAGCTCCGCGGCGTTGCGGTTGAATTTTTGAATCGTGCCCGAGGTGTCACAGGAATAGAGGGCCACCGGACTCACTTCGAACAGGGTGCGATAGCGTTCCTCGCTCTCGCGTAGCGCGTTCGACGCCGCCTCCGCCTGCGCCGTTGCTGCCTCCGCTCGCGCCGTCGCTGCCTCCGCCTTCTCCATCAGCTCTTGCGCCTGAATCGTCACGCTGACCATTTGCGCGTTAGCCTCGCGCTGATCGGCGATGAGGTCTTGCTCTTCGCTCTGTCGCAGAGCATCCGAGCGGCCCCTCCGCACGTTTGCTGCTCGCTGGTTATCGATCTCTGTTTGCGTCGCGTTTGGCTTCGGCGTGAAATTGTCGTGTGTGTCGTTCATCGTCGTAGGCCCCTCTCCCCGCCCCTCGGTCTCCCCGTCAGAAGGCCCTCGTACCCCTTTAGCACCTGACCGATGACGATTCCGCCGTCGGAGGAGATCTCGTACTCTCTCAGATCTTTAGAGTGCTGGCTGGAGCGCACCTTGACCACCGCCAGTGCTCGCTTGAACTGTCCGTCGAGCTCGACGTAGCGTTGAAGGATGATGGCGTCGGTCAGAAACGCAATGCCCTGGGGGCTGAATCGAAGATCGGTATAAGAATCTTCCAGCTCGACCGTCGCCATCACCGTGACGCCGAGCCCGGTCAGCGCTCCCATCATTCGGTACAGAGATTCGCGAAAGTCCTCTCTAAATGTAGGTGCGAGCGCCAGCTCCAGCCCCGACAGCGAATCGATCACCGCTCGCTTGGCGCCGACCCGCTTCACCGCGTTCTGAAGCTCGACCAGGGTCTCATCGATGGAGAGATCCAGAGGACGTAGATAGACGACCTCCAACTTTTTCTCGCGGACCAGCTTCTCAAATTCGACGCCGCGCGGCGTGGTCTGGAGATAGTCGTTGGGGCGCTTTTCGAAGATGGCCACGATCCCATTTTCGCCGCGCTCGACTCCTTCGAGGATGAACTGATTGGAGAGCACCGTCTTGCCCGAACCAGAAGGACCGGCGATCAGCACCGAAAATCCGCACGGGATGCCGCCCCCCGTCATCTCGTCGAGACCGGTAACGCCGGTCGAGAGGCGATGTTTGAGAGGATGATCGGCGATGATCTCCGCCGGTTTGAGAAGCCGCGGGAAGACGCTGTAGCCCGCCTCCGTGATGCGGGCCGTATGCAATCCAGGGATCTGCCCCTGACCGCGCATCTTTATTACGTGCAACTTGCGAACGACCGAGTTGCGATCGATCGCCTGGTGGAGCCAAAGAAGTCCGTCGGCCACCGTGAACACCGCGCTGTCGTGCTCGCCGTCTGAATATTCGCCGACGAGGAACGTGGTGGCCTGGTAGCTCGTGAGCGCCAGCACGAGGCGCTGCATGAAGTCGGTCAGCCCGGTCTCGCCGCCCGGCCCCGTGGCGAGCATCTGGCGCGCCATGGCTCGAAAGGAGTCCACCATGACGATGCCCGGATTTGACCTATCGACCTCCTGCATGATGGCTTCGAGCACCTTCTCCATCCCTCCGTCGAGCGCCTGCTGGCCGAGGTGGATGAAACGAATCGTGCCGTCGCCCACTTTGGCAGCGTCGAAGAAGGAGTACTGTTGCTGATAGCGAAGCATCTTGATCGGAGGTTCACCGATGATGCTGAAGTAGACCGCCTTCCGCTCGGGGGTCGCGGTCGCAAACATGATCTGATGCGCCATCGTCGTCTTGCCGGCCCCTGGGCCGCCGGCGATCAGATTGAAGGAGAATTCTGGAATTCCGCCGCCCAATACTTCGTCGAGTCCCGGCACTCCGGAGGGCAATTTATTGATCACGACCCTGTCGTTCATTTTTCCGTCTCCCGGGGTGCAGCCTGTTCGATCGTGGGCCAAGCACTGCGTAGCACCTGGGTAGTAAGTCGCTCTCCGATAAAGGTAGTGATGAGCGCAAAGAAGGTTGCAAACAAGGTCTCGGCCGACTCCGCGCTCACGGCAGGATCTCGCGCCTGCAAACATTCGCGCAACTTCGTCGCGCCTGCGAGGACGGAGATCTCGGCGAAGCGAGCGAACTCGCCTCGCGTCAGCTTCGCGCTACGGACGAACATGGCTTCGATTCCGGTGGCTCCAATGAGGGGATCCAGGTGAGCATAGAGCTTGTCGTAGACTCGGGTGGCGGCCGTCGATGCANNGATGCATCATCGACCGCTCGGCTGACGGTGCGCTCATACTCGAGCAACCGCCTGGCTCTCTCCACCTCCGCCACGCCCGGTCGATTCACAGTAATCCGCCGCCCATGCAGGAACTCCATGCTCCGACCCGACGCGGGGCTGGAGACGCTAGCTTTATGCGCCGCGAAGGACCCCGAATCAATAGCTCAATCGTTCAGGCGCCCAACAAGCGGAGCAGATTCAAGGAATGTTTGCGGAATTACAGCTCTGATTCGCCGAAGGTCAATTGTCTTGTGGCCTACACCCTCGAAGCCGCGTGCGGAATCCTGCGGGGCATGCTTGACACCGAGCTAAGTCCGGTTTAATAAACGCGAACCTTGAATCAGGCTCGTAGCTCAGTGGTAGAGCACT
>PLXG01000497.1 GCA_003153195.1 Myxococcales bacterium | reverse complement strand
GCGATCGACTACATCAACGCGCACGGCACCGCCACGCCGCACAACGATGCCGCCGAGAGCGCCGCGATTCGCCGCCTGCTCGACGCGCGCGCGGAGAACGTTCCCATCTCCAGTATCAAGGCGATGGTCGGTCATACGCTCGGCGCAGCCGGCGCCATCGAAGCGGTCGCCTCGGTGCTCAGCATTCACCGCGGCTTTATCCCGCCGACGCTCAACTTGGAGACGCCCGACCCCGCCTTCGGCAAGATGGATTTCGTCCCCGGAAAATCGCGCGATCAAAAAATCCGCACCATCCTGTCGAACTCCTTCGCCTTCGGAGGCAACAACACCTGCCTCGCCTTCACGGATGAGGGGTCACAAGCAGGCCGCTGAAATAGGACGAAATTGTGACGGCGAAATTCGAAATCGCGGCCTGCTTAGTCGATCTACCGGGGCGTGCCACCCCGCCCCGCTGGCGAAGCCAGCAGGGACCCCACCCCTGCTTCCGCCGCGACTCCGCGGCGACGCGCGCTTTGCGCGCTTGGTACACTCATCAATGACGGAGCTGGAGGGTGAGGCCGCAACTCGACTGGGCCCGAGCCGAAGGCGAGAGATTGCTGCTAAACAGATCAGATGGGTTGTGATCCAACTTGAGCGAGCAGCGCGAGAGAGGGCGGGCGGCACGCCCGTGTAGATCTACTAAACAAGGACAGTTTCCACAGTGATTCTTTATTTGATCCACACCCAATCCGTCCTTGTTTAGTTCACGAGATGGAACATGCGGTTCCAGCGGATGTTGGCCAGGCCGTCGCCGGCCGACCACCAGATCACCATCGCCTTGCCCTTGATGTTCTCGAGCGGCACCGTGCCCCAAAAGCGCGAATCGTGCGAGTTGTCGCGGTTGTCGCCCATAACAAATACCGAGTTGGGCGGAATCTTCTGCTTCGGCCACGAGTGTCCCGAGTGCGGCAGACGATCGTAGATGGTGGTGTACTCGTTTTCGTTCACCTTCTCGACGAACGCGTTGCAGCGCCGCTCTTCCCAGCGATTGGCCGGCTCGTCGATGTCTTCGTAATTGCAGTCGCCGTCGACGTGCGCGCGCTCGATGGGCTTGTCGTTCACCCACACCGCGTCGTCCTTGATCTCAACGGTGTCGCCCTCCACTCCGACGATGCGCTTGATGAAGTCCTGCGACGGATTGACCGGATAGATGAACACGATCACTTCGCCGCGCTTGGGCTTGCGATATTCGCTTCCGAACTTGATGTTGGTGTACGGCACGCGCACGCCGTAGATGAACTTGTTGACGAAAATGTGATCGCCCACTTGCAGCGTGGGAATCATCGAGCCCGACGGAATCTTGAACGCCTCGACCACGAACGCGCGCAGGAACAGCGCGATTAAGACCGCCACGCAGATCGATTCAACATACTCGCGTGCGGTCGACTTACGGGCGAACGCCAGATATTGATCGAGCGACTTGTCGAGCCGCGTGATTCCGTCGCGCACTTGCACGTATTCGCCATTTTGCGCGGCTTGGTCGAGCTCGGCGATGGCCTGATCCATCTCTGTGGCCTGGCGCTCGCTCAGTCGCGACCGATAGCGATGCAGTGCGCGGCGCGCCTCCGCCACCAGCAGCCGCGCCTCTTTGACGGCCCGACGGCGTTTCGTCAGATCCGACCAGAATCCACTCAGCGTGCCACCGTCTTGCTTCATTGGGGGCAACATTCCGTTCGTCCGCAATCCCGCCTTTGGCGGGCCGAGACCAGTTGCAGACTCACCCCCTCGCTCGGCACAGCCTCGCGAGCCTCCCCCCACAGCACGCGTCCCGCGCGAATTTTCTTCATCACTCTACCTTCAACACGGCCAAGAATGCCTCTTGTGGGATCTCGACGTTCCCCACCTGTTTCATCCGCTTTTTACCCTCTTTTTGCTTTTCCAGCAGCTTTCGTTTGCGCGAGATGTCGCCGCCGTAGCATTTGGCNNCGCGAGATGTCGCCGCCGTAGCACTTGGCGGTCACGTTTTTGCGCAGCGCCTTCACCGTCGTGCGCGCGATGATCTTCGATCCGATGGCGGCCTGAATCGCGACCTCGAACATCTGCTGATGAAGCAGCTCCTTCATCTTCACGCACAGATCGTGTCCGCGATTGAACGAGCGTTCGCGGTGCGTGATGATGGAGAGTGCGTCGACGCGCTCGCCGTTCACCAACAGGTCGAGCCGCACCAGATCGCTCTCGCGATATTCTTTGATCTCGTAATCCAAGCTGGCATAGCCGCGAGACACCGTCTTCATCTTGTCGTAAAAACCGAACACCACTTCCGCCAGCGGCAGATCGTAGCGAATCAGCACGCGGTTGTCACCGGCGTAGTCGAGGCCGGTCTGCATGCCGCGCCGATCTTGGCAAAGCGAGATGATATTGCCGACGTACTCCTGCGGCACGTGAATAGTGGCGGCGATGATCGGCTCTTCGATGTGCGCGATGCGTCCGACATCGGGAAGCGCGGCCGGATTGTCGATCTCTTTCACTTCGCCGCTGGTGTGAATGACGCGGTAGCGCACCGTCGGTGCGGTCACGATCAAATCGAGGTTGTACTCACGCTCGAGTCGCTCTTGCACGATCTCCATGTGCAAAAGCCCAAGGAAGCCGCAGCGAAATCCAAATCCGAGCGCAAGCGACGTTTCGAAATCGTAGGTGAACGATGAATCGTTGAGCGCCAGCTTCTCGAGCGCTTCGCGCAGATCGACATAGCGTGCGGTATCGGTGGGAAAGATTCCGGCGAACACCATCGGCTTGGTGAGCTTGAATCCGGGCAGCGCCTCGGCGTTACGACCTTCGGCCGCTTCGGTGATGGTGTCGCCGATGCGCGTGTCCTTGACCTCTTTGATGTTGGCGATGACGAAGCCAACTTCTCCGACGGAGAGCTCAGCCAGCTCGACCGGATGTGGCGTGAACGCGCCCACCGAGAGCACTTCGAAATCTTTTTGCGTGGCGATGAGTCGAATCTTGGTCGACTTTTTGAGCGTGCCCTGCTTCACCCGCACCAGCGTGATGACGCCTTTATAGGTGTCGTACCAGCTGTCGAAGATGAGCGCCTGAAGGGGTGCATCGGGATCGCCCGTCGGCGGCGAAATGTTCTTCACGATCGACTCGAGAATCTCGTGAATTCCGAGTCCGGTTTTCGCCGACGCCATCACCGCATTCGAGGTATCGAGCCCGATCACGTCTTCGATCTGCTTCTTGGTGCCTTCCGCGTCTGCAGACGGTAAATCGACTTTGTTCAGGACCGGAATGATCTCCAGGTTGGCATCCAGCGCCAGGTACACATTGGCCAGCGTCTGTGCCTCGACACCTTGGGCCGCGTCCACCACCAAGAGCGCGCCTTCACAGGCGCCGAGCGCGCGCGAAACTTCGTATCCGAAGTCGACGTGGCCAGGCGTGTC
>PLXG01000477.1 GCA_003153195.1 Myxococcales bacterium | reverse complement strand
AATGAGTGCGTACCGACGAGATTTCACAAGATCCTCCGTGGCGGACTGATATGTCAGCCCGCATCCGCAGTCAATGCCCTAGATCACACCGCGCACGGTTGACCACTACAGGCCTTAGGGCTACCGTCCGTCAGGCGGAGGAATCAGATGAATTTCAGCTTCGTTCACGAGTTCGATACCGACGTCGCAAGCTACTGGAAGCTCTTCTTGTCCGACCCCTTTAATGAGGATCTTTTCCGCGAGCTCAAAATTCGTGAGCGCAAGGTTCTCAAGTTCGAGGACAATGGCAAGACGCTCTACCGCACGCAAAAGATGGAGCCCACCACCCCACTTCCGGGCTTCTTGCAGTCGATGATCAAAGACATGGGCTACACCGAGATCGACAAGCTCGATTGGGCCTCGAACATCATGCGCATCATCATTGAACCGGCCTCGATGAAAGATCGCTTCAAAATGGAGGGCGACTATGTCGTCACTCCGCTCGGCGACAAGCGCTGCCGCCGCGAATTCAAAGGCGAAGTGAAGGTTTCGATGCCGCTCATCGGTGGCAAAGTCGAGAAGTTCATGATGGAGCAGCTGCGCGACGCCTACGATACCGCCGCCCGCGTCACTCGAAAGTGGATTGCCGAAGGCAAGACGGGCGCCTAAACTTAGCGGATGCCCGCTGTCGACTTCGACTTCAAGCGCTACATCGAACGGCGACGCGGCGCACGCGACGCCGCCACGCGCGAAGGCGCGGCCTACGCCTATCCAGGCGATCTCAAAGTTCTAAAAACCTTCGATCGACTGCGGCCGGTTCGGCTGGCCATCGAGGCCAGCGTGCGCATGTGGAAATCGGTCTCGCGCGGCGAGCTGCTCGGCACTGCGGTGAAAGTTTCAGCTGAGCAGTTTCCGCAGATTCAGGCGCTGGCGGTTCGTTGCGCCGAGCAGCTGCACATTCCCACGCCGACCGTCTACATCGCGCCGAACTTGGGATCGCTCAACGCGCACACCTTTGGCACCGATGAGGATTCGTATATCGTCATCAACAGCGCGCTGGTCGATCACCTGAGCGAAAATGAGCTACTGAGCGTGATCGGTCACGAGTGCGGACACATTCAGAACAACCATGTGGTCTTCACCACTGCACTCTACTATCTGATGAACTTCGCCAATCGATTTCTGCGCTGGATCGTCGCGCCGGCCAGAATCGCGCTGCAAGCCTGGTCGCGCCGCGCCGAGATCACCTGCGATCGCGCCGGGCTCATCTGCACACGGGATGTGGCGGTTTGTGAAAGCACGCTGCTCAAGCTCGCGCTCGGATCGAAGAAGCTCTACCAAGATTTGAACGTCGAGGCATTTTTAGCGCAGCTCGACGAATCGAAAGGCGGCCCGGCCAAGTACACCGAGCTGTTCCAAGACCATCCCTATTTGACCAAACGGGTGCAAGCGCTGCGGCTGTTTGCCAAGAGCGCCTATTACGCCGGCGTGGTAGGACAATCGGGCGGGATCAGCGTCGCCGAATGCGATGCAAAAGTCGCGGAGCTTTTAGCCCAATGAGCGCCATCTCGAACGATCATAAGGCGCTCAAAAATGATCTCATCGCGTCGCTGCGCGAATCTTCCGTGCTGGCGCGGGAAATCGGCATGGACACGCTGGCGAACGATCTCGAGCAGACGCGGATTCCCAAACTCGAAGAAGAGCGCTTCGCGCTGGTGGTACTGGGCGAGTTCAATCACGGCAAATCGACCTTCGTGAACGCGCTGTGCGGCGCGCCGATTTTGCCGGCAGGAATTACACCCACTACCGCCATTATCAATCACCTCAACTGGAGCGAAACGCCGTCGGCGACGGCGCATCTCACCGATGGCACCAGCAAGTCTTTCGACGTGAAGTCGCTTGGCGATTTCGTCACCATCGAAGGGCGCGAAACGTCGCAGGTGAAGTTTGTGGAAGTCGGTTGGCCGGCCGAAATTCTGCGCGACAAGGTCACACTGGTCGACACCCCCGGCGTAAACGACATAAATGAGCAACGCGCCGAAGTCACCTACGGATACATTCCACGTGCCGACGCGGTTTTGTTTCTTCTCGACGGTGCGCAGGTGCTCAAGCAGTCCGAGCGCGCATTTTTGGAAGAGCGAATTCTGCAGCGCTCGCGCGACAAACTGATTTTCGTTCTGGGTAAAGCGGATCTGCTGACGCCGGAAGAGCGCGAAGAGGCGCTGCGCTACTGTCGCGAGAATCTGTCGCGCATCGTTTCGGAGCCTTCCATTTTCGTGGTCTCGGCCAAGCGCGCACTTTCGCAAAATGCGGCCGAGCGCGAGAGCTCGGGATTTGCGCCGCTCATCGCCCATCTGCAACGCTACCTGGCCGACGAACGCGGGCGAATTCTGCTCGATAACGGCATCGGCGACGGCCTGCGCATGCTTCAATATCTGAAGCAAAACCTCGGCATCAAGAAACGTTCGCTCGAGCTCAGCGTGGTCGAGCTCGAAGAGCGCATTGCCAAAGTTCGCGCGCAGCTCGATGGCACCAAGGCGCATCTGCGCGCACATCACGCGAAAATTCGTGCCGAAGCACAAGCGGTGAAGGCCAACATCGGCCTCGATCTCGACGGCTTCACCGACGAGTTCTTGGAAAAGTTGCCGCGCGAGATCGATAAGGTCGACGGCGCCGACGTGAAGAAATTTCTAGCGCCTTTCATTCAGGATACCTGGAAGAGCTGGTGCGAAGAAGAGGGCGAAAAGGTCGCCGGCCAGCTAGAAAAGCTCGCTGAGGAGATCATTCAGATCACCAACGAGAACATCGCCGAGGCCATGACCACCCTGGCGCGCGAGCTCGGTCCCGCCGACACTAAAATCGATCTCGAAGTCGATACGCTCAAATATGATGTTGGCGTTTTTGCTCTGGGTGCGCTCGGCACCGGCATTTTCCTGTTCGTCAATACGCTGGTCGGTGGTGTGCTGACGCTAGCCGCGCCGATCCTCGCGGTCGTCTTGAAAGAAAAGATGTCTGGCGAAATCAAGACGCAGGCCAAGGAGCACGCGCCCGAGGTCTTGCGCAAAGCTCGCGCCGCGACGCTGCCGAAGTTCGAGCAGATCGTCGACGATTTCCAAGGAAGGCTGGCCGATTTCGTCACCGCCGCCGGCGATGCGCTTCATCGCGGCATCGGCGAAGTGCTCGATCGCGCGCTCTCCGAGCGTCGCGCGCAAGGGATCGATTTGGCCACGCGTGGAGACGAAATCGCCCATCAACTCGATCGCTTGGCCTCGCTGGAAGCACGTCAAACCACCCTACGTGAGAAGTTGTGGGAATCTTCGAGCGCCTCGATCGAATCGCCGCCGAGCTCGGCGACCTAATCCTTCCCGACGACGTGCGAGTGCACGTCGAGCTGGGAGCGGCGTATCTCGAGCGAGGCGATCTCGACGCCGCCATCGTGGAGCTCAAACACGCCTCTGAGATTAGGCCCGATCATCCGCGCGCCAGTTATCTGCTTGGCCTCGCGCACGCCCGCAAGGGCGATGATTCAAGTGCGCTCGAAGCACTGTTGCGCGCCGCGGGCGGCAAGACCCCGCTGGCCGAAGCGCATGTCGCGCTCGGTGAAATCTACCGACGGGGCGGAGACCTCGACGCCGCCGAAGATTCTTATCGCACCGCGCTGCAAGCGGGCATCTCCGATTCGGTGCTTCGCGGTGAAGTGTATCGCGGTCTCGGCGCCATCTATCTCTCCACGCGTCGAC
>PLXG01000252.1 GCA_003153195.1 Myxococcales bacterium | reverse complement strand
TCGCCCTCATAGGGAAACGGTCCGATGCCGAGCATGCCGTTTTCCGATTGCAGCACCACATCCATTCCGTCGGGAATGTAGTTGGATACCAGCGTCGGCATTCCGATGCCGAGGTTGACGTAGTAGCCGTCGCGAAGTTCTTTGGCCACGCGTTCGGCCATCTGCTCCCGGGTGAGACGCGTGCTCATTTTGACCTCAGCTTGTCGAGAAGGCCGCCCAGCCACTCGAAGGGGCCGCGCGGCGGCGACTGGGCTCCGGGTGTGCCGATCGATTCGGCCGCTTCACGCGTCGCTGCCTGCTCGGCGTCGTCCTCGATTCGTTTGATCACGGCTTGCGCTTCCACCAGACGATCGGCGTCGACTTCCAAATCTACTTGGTCGGTGCGACTCACCAGCAAAAAGCCTACGTCGCGTTTTACCAAAGTATCGGTCACCGGAATTCCCGCGTCGGCCAGTGCCTCGCGAATCACCGCCTCCGAAATGGCTTCAAAGGATCCCAACTTGACCTTGCTCATTTCACAGGTCTCTTGCGAATGGTGCGCTGCTCGATCGGCTTTTCATATTGAGTGCCCTTGAAGATTCGCTGCACGTAGATACCGGGCGTATGAATTTGATCGGGATCGAGCTCGCCGACTTCCACCAATTCTTCGACCTCGGCGACGGTGATGCGACCGGCAGCCGCCATCATCGGGCTGAAGTTGCGCGCGGTCTTGCGGTAGATGAGGTTGCCCCAGCGATCGCCTTTCCAGGCTTTGACGATGGCGTAGTCGCCGCGCAACGCGGTCTCCAGAATGCAGGAGCGCGGCCCGTTTCCCAAATTGTAGACGCGACTCTCGCGACCTTCGGCGCGAACGGTGCCGGCCCCGGTGGGAGTAAAAAAAGCTGGAATGCCCGCCCCGCCGGCGCGCAGTCGTTCGGCCAGCGTGCCTTGCGGACAGAGCTCCACCTCGAGCTTGCCGTCAAGAAAGAGGCGCTCGAAGATCTTGTTCTCGCCCACGTACGACGAGATCATCTTCTTTACTTGGCCGGCGGCGAGCAGAACTCCAAGTCCTTTGCCGTCGACACCGCAGTTGTTGGAGACGATGGTGAGGTCTCTGGTGCCGCGCTTCGAAATTGCCGCAATCGCGTTTTCAGGATTGCCGCACAGCCCGAATCCGCCGGAGAGCAGCACCGCGCCATCGGCAAGGCCGTTCGGTCCGTCGTAAAGCGCCGCCTCCGCGTTCTTATATACTTTGTTCATGAGTCTCCACGCATCGTATGCGACGACAAAGGGTTGTCAATCGGTGGGTGCGGGCATATGGTGAAGAGGATGAAGTTTGTCGTCTGCAGCCTCCTTGTCGCGTCGGCCGGCTGCTTCGACATTGGAGAGGGCAAGGGCTCGCTCAAGGGGTCGCTGTTCATTCGCGAATGCACCACTACCGCCGACATCGGCTCCTTCGCCACGCCAGCGCTGTACGATATGAAACCAACCTTTTTCGTCGCCGATCCGATTGACGATTTCCCCAAGACCATGCCGATGAACAAGTTAGGCATTCGTGTGCAGCCGACGGGCAATCGCTTCGAAGAGGCGGATGCGCTCTACGTGAACGTGGCATCGGTGCGTGACATTGCGTTGGTGCTTGGGCAGGCCATCACCGTGGGGCCAGCGACCAACATTCGGGCCGCGCTCGACATGAACGCCACCTGCCCCGATCGCGCCGTGCAGGCGGAGCTCGACGGTACGATCAACTTCACCGCCTTTGGCGGCGCCGAATCGGGCTTGACGCCGGGATACGATTTTCGCGTTGCCTTCGGCGATCGGCTGACCGCCAGCTTTGTCTTCGACGTGATCGATCGTCGCGTCACCACGCTCGGCGACACCGGCGATCTCAATGACACACCGTCGGTGGCAGGCCACCTCGAGGGCACTTTTGACTTCGTCGTCAGGCAGGGCCGCTCCGCGCAGGTCTTGTGATCGTCATCATCGATTCGCTCGCCTTCGGCGGTGAAGCGGTGGGGCGCGCCGATGGGTTGGTGCTGTTCGTGGCCGGTGGCGTGCCGGGTGACGAGCTCGAAGTCCGTGTCGTCGAGCGAAAGCCTCGGTTTGCGCGCGCGGAGATCGTTCGCGTCGTTCGCCCTTCCCCCGATCGGATCGAGCCGCCCTGTCCGATCGCGCACGAATGCGGCGGCTGCCCCTGGCAGATGGTGGCGGTGTCGGCGCAACTTCGCGAGAAAGAGACCATTGTCCGACGGGCGCTCGGGCGCGTGTCTGACAAGATCGATCCCATCTTGGAGGCGCCGGCTTCGCTCGGATATCGCACGCGGGTCAAGATGACCAAGCGCGAGGGAGTGCTGGGATTTCAGGCGCGTAAGAGCCACCGGCTGGTGGCGATCGATCACTGCGTCGCGCTCGATCCACGGCTCGATGCGGCGCTAAATCAGTCGCGCGCCAAAATCTTGGCCAAACTTGCCGAGGGAGATTCGGTCTCGGCGGTGATCAGCCCCAAGGGGGAAGTGGGACTTTCCACCGATGGAGAGCAGTTGATCGATGTCGGTGAGGAGCGTTCACATGTTACTTCGCCGTCGGGATTTCAGCAGGCCAGCGAGGTGCAAAATCGCGTGCTGCGTGCGCTGGTGCGTGATGCGCTGGACGTTGGCGGATACGATCTGCTGGAGCTTTATGCCGGCGATGGAAACTTCACCCGCGATCTGACCGACGCGCGGAAAATCGTTGCGGTCGAATCAGATCGTGCGGCGGCGGCGAGGCTTTCGAAGAATGTATCGAGCGCGCGCGTGCTGGCGCTTCCATCGGAGATTGCGCTGGCGCAGCTTTCGGCGGACAAGTTCGATCGGGTTCTGCTCGATCCACCGCGGGCCGGCGCCAAAGAGGCGATCGCCGGCATCGCGCGGCTCGAACCGGAGCGAATCGTCTACGTTTCGTGCGATCCGATGACGCTGGCGCGCGACCTCGCCGACTTCAAATCACGTGGGTACGAAATCGCGCGTGTGCAGCCCATCGACATGATGCCGCATACCTCTCACGTCGAGACCGTGGTCACGCTGGTTCGCGCCGCACGCGCGTAGCCGCTGGCAATTCTCCTCGCCGGCTCGCTACGATCGTGTTAAATCGCTCGCCATGGCCGCTCTCGAATTCGATCCAAACGCGGCGGCGATATGGGTCTCACAGCGTGGCTCGTCTCAGCCAAATGATAGACGCGCGCGAATTGGGTTTGTACCGATCGGATGGGTTGGCGGCGGCGGGCTCGCGACGTTCGGAACTTTCTGAAGGTTCGGAAAGTTCTGAGGACTATTTTTCGGCGGTCACGATGGCGCCGACATCGCCCACCGCGACGAGGCCGCGCGGCCCGGCGTTGGTCATTCCATAGATCGATTGGTTACCGACCGGACTTCCTGACTGCCAGGTGATGGCGTCCGACGAGATGAACACCAGTCCATTATAGCCGAAGGCCGCCCACAGGCTGCCGGTATAGCCCACCGTGAACAGACTAAGGGTTGTCTCCGAAGCCTGCTTGGTCCATGTCACGCCGTCGGTCGAGGTGACGATATCGCATGGAGATGGACCGCCTCCTAGTGCGACGAGGAGCGAATTGCCGTACGCGACGAAGTTCAGGCCTTGCGAGGTCGCGTTCGAGATTCCCGACTGCGCGGTCCACGTTGCGCCATCGGGCGAGGTCGCTACGAACGGTCCGTTGCTAAGACTGCCGACCATCACGTACTTCGCTCCGGTATAGGTTACAGAGAACGCGTACGTATTGGCGAAGCCGCTTCCGCCCGCGTGCGTGGTCCAAGCTGCTCCGTCGGTGGAGGTGCCAAATACGCCTCCGTTTCCGATCGTCACAAACTGTGATCCGCTCCAAATGATGTCGGTCGCCGAGGTCGGCACGCCGTTGCCGGACGCCTGAGTCCACGAGGTTCCGTCGGTGGAGTAGACGATGGTATCGCCGGCCACCGCGACATAATGATTGGTGGCGGTGGAGCTGGCGGCGACCCCGGTAAACGACTTGGAGGCGAAGGCGCCAAAGCTGCCTGCGGTCCAGGTGATTCCATCGGACGAAGTGGTGAGCGCACCCTGATCGCCGACTGCGATGTATCCGTCGAACGAGACGCGACGCAAAGCCTTGCTGACGCCGGAAGTGCGATTGTGAAGCGGCAGCGGGTTGCATTCCATGTCGCCGCAACCCGACATATCCGACGAAGATGAAGACATATCGGACGGCCCAGACAGGTCGCCCGACAGATCACCCGACAGATCCCGCGGGCCCTGGGTCAGATCCAAGACCACGACCGGACCCCCATTCTTATCCGAATCACAAGAGGCGATGACGATCCCCGCGAGTGCGACTGTGACGAATGCGAATAAGATAACAAGGCGCTGCATGCTTTAGATCCTCCCTAATTGGCGGACATGAAAGCTCAGGAGGGGGGGTGGGGTCAAGTGCCACATTGGAAGGTCGAGTCGAGTGCGGTGAACTTCGCTTTAGCGTCCCCAATCATGGGTCAACTTGCGAACGCGCTCACCGATCTCTGCCAGCGGCACGTTCACCAGCGCGCGATCGCGAACGATCGGTTTGCCAGCCACGAAAACATCGGTGATCGCTCGCGATGAAAGCGAGTAGACGATGTTCTTGGCCAGCGACTGCTCCGGCCAAAGCGACGGATCGTCGAGATCGACGAAGGTGAGATCGGCCTCGAAACCCATCGCCAACTTTCCGACGGGAAGGCCCAGCACCTCGCCGCCCCATTCGGTGCCCATTTTGTAACAGGTCTCGGCGTCGATCGCCTGGCCCGCGTTGGGATCCTCGCCCATCGCGCGCGATACTTTTTGTAAAAGCGCGCAAGCGCGCATTTCGTCGTACACGCTCACTCGCGAATTGGAGCAGCCGCCGTCGGTGCCGAGCGCGATCTTCACGCCGCGCGCGACCAAGTCGACGATGTCAGTCACGCCGTCGCCGAGAAACATGTTCGAGTTGGGATTGTAGGCCAGCTTGGCGCCGCGCTCGGCCAAGAGCGCCCGCTCGTTTTCGTCGAACCAGCAGCCGTGCACCGCCACCATGTCGGGCCCAAGGAGTCCCATTTGTTCGATCGCGTGAAGTGGGTGCGCGCCGTATCGCTTCAGCGCTTCGTCGACTTGATAGCGCTCTTCGGCGAGATGAATATGCCAGGGCACGCCCTCTTCTTGAGCGGATTCGACGCCGGCGCGAATCATCGCCTCGGATGCGCCATGGAGCGAGTGGGGTGCGGCGCAGATCATCACGTCGCGCGCGCCCGAGAATTCTTTGTGCAGCTCGGCGAATCTCTTTCGCGCGTCGCCGGCGGTCTCGCGATATTGCGCCGGGGCGCCGTCCCAATCGTAAAAGCAGCGCGCCAGCACGATGCGCATCCCGAGCGCACGCGCCGCGGCGATCACTGCCCGCGCATTTTCGTTGCCGCCGTCGTTTAGATAGAAAAAGTCGCACACCGTGGTCACGCCGTGCAGCGCCATTTCGCCGAACGCCATCAGCGCGCCGGTGTAGACGCCCTCGCGCCCGAGCTTGGGCGAGTAGCGGTAGAGCGCGCGATCGCGCCACTCGAGAAACGGCAGGTCGTCGCCGAATCCGCGCAGGAGCGACTGAAAGGAATGGTTGTGCGCGTTGACGGCGCCGGGGAGCATGGCGCGCCTTCCGAGGTTCAGCACTTTCTCATCGGGCGAGAGGGGGAGCTGCTGTCCGGCGGCGACGATCTTTCCGTCTTCGACGCGCACGGCGAAGTGGGGCAGGGGCTTGCCGTCGACCAGCGCGACATCCGACGTGAGGATCATGGTTGCCTTTCGCCTCCCAGGGGACAACTATACCGAAAATGGCCGGCTCTGGAGATCCACTAGCGCAACTTCGACAGGGCGATCCCGGCCCGCTCTATTTCATCTACGGAAAAGAGCGGTTCCTAGTCGATCGCGCGGTCGATCTGGTGCGCGAAAAGGCGCTCGATCCACGCACGCGCGATTTCAACTACGAGCTTCTCTACGGCAAAGAGGCAGGCGCAAGTCGCATTTTGCAGGCCGCGCGCACGCTGCCGATGATGGCCAAGCGCCGCCTGATCTTGGTGCGCGACGCCGACGAGATGAAGGCCGACGAGCTGGCCGGACTGATTCCCTATCTGTCGAACCCGGCGCCGGAAACTTGCCTGGTCTTCGTCGGTGAGAAGATCGATCAGCGCATCAAGTTCTTCACCGAGTTCAAGAAGAAGGGCGTGCTCATCAAGCTCGATCCACTTTACGAACGGCAGCTCCCCGGCTTCGTCCGCGACGAGGCGAGACTCAAGTCGGTCTCGTTCGAAGCGGGCGCGGCCGAGCTTTTGTCCGACGAAATCGGTGCGGACTTGGGACAGCTGGCCGACGCGGTGGAGCGACTGGCGATCTATGTGGGCGACCGAAAGCGGATCGGCGTCGAGGATGTGGAGGCCGCGGTCTCAGGCGGACGTCAGCGAAATATTTTCGAGCTCGGCAACGCCGTGGGACAGGGACGTCGCGGCGATGCGCTGCGATTTTGGGATCGATGCAGCAGGTGCGCGAACCGGCGGTGCGGATCATCGCCATGCTCACTCGCCATGTCCGAC
>PLXG01000246.1 GCA_003153195.1 Myxococcales bacterium | reverse complement strand
GAAGGTGACGAATGCGAAGGTGACGAATGCGAAGGTGACGGTCCCGATCCTGATGGACGGTCCGGTGGCGCCGAGCGGCCAGCGCCACGCCCATCTCGACGTGGGCGACGGCCATGCTCGTCCGACTTTCGCCCGTAGATCGCTCCGCGAATCTCGCGCTCGTCGTCGCTGCGAAGCAGATCTTCTGAACCGTGGGTTGGCGCGAGCAGCGGACCGGACAGCGCGTCGATCTCGTCGTCTTCATTGTTTGAGGAGCTCTCGGCGAAGTCGTCCACCGGCGTCGCGTCACTCACGTCGATGGCGGGCTCCGAGGCAAGCGGCGATGCTGGGAGCGGCGCGGGAAGGTCCTGCTCCACTTCCGCCGGAACCGACACTTCGACGGCCAATTCGACCGGCGCTTCGGCAGTCGTGTCCACGGTGGCTTCACGCCCGCTGCGTTTGCGTCCACGTCCACCCCGCCTTCCCCGACGGCGGCCCTTCTTGTCAGACGTTTCCCCATCTGTGCCGGACGACTCGGCGGTCGCATCGGACGACTCGGCGGTCTTCGACGACGCAGCGGCGGTAGAAGACGACGCGGTCACGTTCGGACGCGGGGCCGCTCGGGTCGGCTTCGCCGGTAACTCTGCGGCGGCCTCGGCTTTCGCTTCCGGCGCGCCCTTTGCGCCTCGTCCACGTCCACCACGGCGACGTTTGCTGGCGGGCTTGGCGTCCGACTTGGCCTCTTGCTTTACATCTGACTTCGCCTCGGCCTTACCGCCCTTGGCGACGACCTCCGAGGCTGCTTCTTCCTCTGATTCCGACGGTGCGGCGCCGCCGCCCGCATAGCTGCGCAAACCGAACACGTCCGGCTTGAGCTGCACCAACAGATGACGATACTGCTCGCGATCGAGCGCGTCGGTCAGCCGCGCCTGCATGGTCCCTTCCGGATCGCGACCGACCACCGATAGCAGATTCTTTCTCACGGCCAGGTCGGCCAACTTCTTCACGCTGAGCGGCTTGCCTTCAGCGTTGAGCAACTCGATTGCGGCTTCCAAAAACGTCATTTTATCTCGTGCCCCGAGGGAGGCGCGGGCAGTTTCCTTTGCCGCCGGTGAGGTGTCAAGCCAAGGAAAAAACTGCAAAAAATTTGCGCCGCCGCATGCGACCAGGTACTGGTCTAAAGAGACACGGAGAATCGTGTCTGCGCGCGCTCGATTCTATAAAACAGTAGCATAGTCAGCTACTTGGAGTCGGTACGCGACTTGGATTGAGAATCGTCAAGGAGCCGGCAGACCATGCAGATCGGAAAACGAATCGGAATTTTGATGGGAGGCCTCTCGAGCGAGCGCGACCAGTCGATCCGATCGGGCGACGCGGTCTTCAATGCGCTCCGCGAGCGTGGGCACGACGCGGTGAAAATTTTCGTCGACGGCGATCTCGACATCGCACTGCGCTCGGAGCGGATCGATCTCGCCTTTTTGGCGCTCCACGGCCGCTATGGCGAGGACGGTTGCGTTCAAGGGCTGCTCGAGCTGTTCGGAATTCCCTACACCGCGTCGAGCGTGCTCGCCTCGTCGCTGGCGATGGACAAGCTCAAGGCCAAGGAGCTGTTCCGTCTGCACAACCTGCCGACGCCTCCCTACTACGTTCATCGACGCGGCGCCGGCAGCGCCGTCGAGCAACATGGCTCGTTCGGTTTTCCGGCGGTGGTCAAGCCGCGCGCGGAAGGATCCTCGCTGGGCGTGTGCTACGTCCGCGAGATCGACGAGCTCGAGCAAGGCATTGAAGAGGCGTTGCGCTTCGACGACCATGTTCTCGTCGAGCGTCACATTGACGGCACTGAAGTACACGTGGCGCTGGTCGGCAGTCAGCCCATCGGCGCCGTCGAGATCGCGCGCGATCGTCCCATCTTCGACTACGCGGCGCGTTCAGGATCGGGCGGCGCGGAGCTGTTGTTTCCGCCCAAGTCGCTGACCGAAGAGCGTCTGCGCGGTGCGATTCGATTCGCGATCAAAGCGCAGCGCGCGCTCGAGTCGAGCGGGCTGTGCGAGGTCGATCTCATCATCTCCGATCGTGGCAACGAATACCTGCTCGAGATCGACACCCAACCGCAAATGGGCGATGGCAGCGTGATCGCGCTTTTGGCCGACAGCATGCCCATCGGATTCGGCGGGTTGTGCGAAATGCTCCTCACGCAAGCCACGCTGCACACCCGTCGCCGTCCGTGCGATCGCGATCGCCGTGAGCGCCGTCTCATGGAGATGCAGTGGGTCGGACCCGAGCGTCGCGCCAACATGGAACCGCATTAGAGCTGGTCGCCTGCGCCCTGTTTCCGTCGCCAACGCAGCCTCGGGAAACTGGCAAATGGTAGGTAGAACTGCCATGATGGGCTGTGCATCTAGCCCGGGCGTTCTTTCCGATTGGGGTGGTCCTGTGCATCGCATCGACCGTGTTCGCCGACAACAAAGCTGACAAGAAAAAGGCGGCGCAACGTTACTTCGAGAGCGGCGTCGCCAACTACTCCGCTAAAAAGTACGACGACGCAGTAAACGATTTCAAAGCCGGTTACACGCTCGATCAGCGGCCGGAGTTCATCTTCTCGCTCGCACAGGCTTACCGGCTCAAAGGCGACTATCGCGAAGCGCAGATCGCCTACGAAACGTTCATGAGCGTGAGCCCCAACGCGGTGCAAGCTGCCGTCGCCAAAGCCAACGCCGATCGCTGTCGCGCCGAGCTGGAGAAAAAAGCGGCGATGGACAAGGAAGCCGCTGCCAATCGCGAAGCCGAAGCGCGAACGAGGGAGGCAGAGCGGGCCAACGCTGATGCCGCTTTGGCCCGCAAACAGGCGACGCCGCCTTGGTACAAGGACAAGATTGGCGGCGCACTGGTCGGCACCGGTCTCGGCGTGGCGGTCATCGGCGCCGCACTATTGGGTGTCGGCGCGTCGGAGATCTCCGACGCCAACAGCGCCAGCTCGTATGGCTCATTTCAGAACAAATCTTCGAGCGCGAGCGGCGCATCGAACCTGGTGATCGTCGGTGGCATTGGTGTAGGTGTGGGCGCGGCGGTCGCCATCGCCGGCGCGGCGCGCTGGACCTATCTCGGTCTCAAAAGCCGCGGTAATGCGAAAAGCGCTTCCGCTTGGCGGGGAAACAGTTTTGGCGCCGCACCGATCGTGGGCGGCGGAATGGTGAGCTACGATCATGCGTTTTAAACAAGGACCGACGGGTTGCGGATCAATTAAGCGCGAACGAGGAACTGTCCTTGTTTAGTCGATCTACACGGGCGTGCCGGTTCGCGTCACAGTCCGCTGAGACGCGGTGCTCCGCTCACCCCTCTCGGCACGGCCTCGAGGTTCCCCCCTGCGACCGAAGGGCGCGAAGCGGTGAGCGCAGCGAACCATGCCCGCAGGAAGTGCCGCACCCATGGTGCGGCCTCACGGCGCCGCCAGACGTCGCCAACACTCGCTTCGCTCGCTTGAGTTGGATCTCAGCGCATCTGACCCTGTTTAGTTTGATCCTGACGCTCGGTGGCTGTGAGCTGAACACCGGCTTCCACTGCACCAGCAATCCGCAATGCATCGACAAAACCGGAAATCAGGGCGTCTGCGAAGACACTCACTATTGCAGCTTCACCACCGACACGGCCACCTGTCCGTCGGGCAAAAAGTATGGACACCTCGCCGACAAGCAGTCGGACCAGTGCGTACCTTCGCCTTGCACCGCCGAACAGTCTCAGTGCGGAACGACCTGCGTCGACCTCAAAACCGACGCGACCAACTGCGGAGTGTGCGGAAAAATCTGCGGCAATTCGGGCAGCTGCGTTGCCGGAGTGTGCAGCTACAGCCAGGCACACGTGTACATCTACTTCTGCCCTTCTTGCGTGCAGGGCGACTCCGAGTTCGCGCTCGATGCCGTACTAGGTTCCGATGGAACCTACACCAACTGTAATGGCGTGACCGCGGCGCAAGGCTGCTTCGACACCGGCGTGATCATTCCCGCCGACGGGAAAGCGCACAAATTCTCCAGCTGCCAAAACTTCTGCATGAGCTGCCAGTCGGGAATCACCATTCCGGCCAAGTCCAGCTTCGACTCACCGATCTATTACCTGCCGCAGATTGAATTCACCTGCCAGCAGAGCTGCACCATTCCATCCACCTGCGACCCGAACGCCAGCTCGGCCGACGGCGGCATGTAAAGCGCGAACGAGTCGCGTCGAAATTTCGCAGGAAAAAAATCAGACGCCGGCGAAGAGCCGATTTCCGAAATTGCGTTCGAGCGTGGTGCGGAAGATCTTCTCGGCGGCGCCATCGATGTCGTAGTCGACGCGGTGAAATTCGAAGTGGCGCTTCTCGCTGTCGTAAATGGTGTAGCTAGCGCGCGGATCGTAGTCGCGCGGCTGNNCACTTCGTTCACGTCGGCCGGCTCGAGCGCGAACGCTTTACATAGATGCGAGTGGCCGATGAAGGTCACGTCGGCGAGCTTCTCCCATTCGGGCAGGCAGCGTGCGGCCTGCTCAGGGGCGAAGATGTAGTCGAACTCTTCGATGTTCACCGGCGCGCCATGACAATACGAGATGTGGCTCTCGCGCACTTCGTATGGCAGTCCCTTGAGCCAGTTCATGTTCACTGGCGTCAACATGCCGGCGTGAAGATCGAGCGCCTGGCGCGCAGCTTCGTAGTAGTAGCTGTAGTCCATGCGTCCAGCGACGGCGGCGTCGTGATTTCCCAAGATGGTGTGGACGCACTCCGCGCGCACCATGTCGCAACATTCGTTGGGACTGGCGCCATAGCCGACGGTGTCGCCGAGGCAGACCATTTGGTCGACTCCGGCCTTCTTCAAACTGGCGAGCACTGCGGTCAGTGCTTCCACGTTCGAATGGGTATCTGAGAAAATGCCAACCCGCATTCTGCATCAATCTTAGCGTGAAGCTTCAACTTCCGGCAAGAGGCGAAGGCGGAGTTTTACGACGCGGCCACCGTCTTCGCGAAGCGCGACGCGCCAGACCCACTCAGTTCGATTTGGCTTGGTAACGCTCGACCCTCTCGCGAAGGCGATGTCCGTCGGGAAGCAGGAGAATGTATCTCGTGATCGTGGTAGATCCCGAGACTTGAACGTGAACCTCCGACGAGCAGATGGACACTGAGTAGACAATCTCCTGTTTTCTGCTACGGCAGGTGGTTCCTTGGTAAAGAAAAGAAGGGTCTTCGATGAAAAGCACACCTGCCTACATTCAGCCGTTTTTGGAAGCCGCCCAAAAGTATGTTCAGCGCGCGCTAGCTGATGCCGGCGTGAAGGACATCGAGCTCGACGGATCGGAGGCGTCGCTAGCCTACGTGGACCATTACGTGCGCATCGCTGGAATCGCGCAGTCTTCTGGAATAAATGAAGAAAAAATGGAGTCGCTGATCGCGCTGGTGGCCCCGGCGCTGGCCGCCTATTTCGGCGAGATCGCCATCGCCAAGCTGGGCGGACATTGGGAGACGAGCACCGGCGACGCAGCCGATCAGCTCGAACCTTTGAATTGGCGCATCGTGCTCGGCTCAGGCGGCCTCTCTTTTTCACCGGTGGGAATGGCGGCGGCCGCGCTGGCGGAGGGCGACGTCGATGGATTCGACAGCTCGTTCACCGTGCGGCGCGATCTGATGGAGCAGCTCGAAGAGGCGCTCTCCACCGCTCCGCCGGTTGATCAGGCCTACTACTATTCCTTCACCGGACGACTCGAAACCTTGGCGCAGGTGAGCGACGTTTTGGTTGAGCTCGACCGCCGCAAAGGCGAGCAAAACTGATCGGCTCGTGCTGAACTTCCTGTACGGCTGCTTTTTTCTATCGGGTGCTTCGAGCCTGGTGCTGGAGACGGTGTGGACGCGCGAGCTCGGCCGCGTCTTCGGATCGACCACGCTGGCCATGGCCACGGTGCTTTCGGTGTTCATGGGCGGGCTCGGGCTCGGCAGTTTTTTGGCCGGCAAGATCGCCGATCGCATCGAACGGCGTGCGCTCGCCTACGCGATCGTAGAGGCGCTCATCGGCGTTTACGCGCTCGGGATCACGCTCATGCTGGCGCATTACCCGGCGGTGAACGCGGCCATCTTTCGCATGGTAGGCGATGGATCTTCGACGGAGCTGACCGCGCTGCGCTTCTTGGCCGCGACGTTGGTACTGCTCATTCCCACCACTTGCATGGGCGCCACGCTGCCGATCTTGTCGCGTCACTTCGTCGCGCGCGCCGGCAGTGGCAGCTCGATCTCGCGCACGGTGGGCAGCCTCTACGCGGTGAACACCGTCGGGGCGGTGGCGGGAACTTTTCTGGGCGGGTTCGTCCTCTTGCCAAATTTCGGCGAGCGCGCCACCAACGCGGCAGCGGCGATCACCGATCTGGCGTTAGCGTTGGCAGTGCTGTTCGGCGACCGAGTCTTTCTCGCGCGGGGTGCGCGACTGGCCCGTTCGAACGATTTTTCCTACGCCGCGATCGAAGAGGCGCCGCCCCTGGCCACCTACGTCCCCTCCCCGGCGGTGAGACGCGCGGTGTTGTGGGCGTTCGCCTGCTCGGGTGCGACCGCGATGATCTTTCAGGTGCTGTGGACCCGATCGCTCGTAATCGTGATCGGCTCGTCGGTCTATTCGTTCTCGCTCATTCTGCTGGCGTTTCTCATCGGGCTCTCGGCCGGCGCGGCGCTGGTGGCGCGGCTCACCGCCAACTCGAGTCGGCCGCTCGACTGGCTGATCGCGCTTCATCTCATGGTCGCGGTCACCGCCTCGGGCTCGTATCTGATGATGGACAAACTGCCGCAGACCTTTCTGGCGTTTCTGCGCGGCGGCGAATTTACCGTCGACGGAATTCTCTTCTGCCAATTTCTGCTGGCGGTATTGGCGCTTTTGCCCTGCACGCTCTGCATGGGTGGCGTGCTCCCGCTCACCATTCGCATCTTCGCCGCGCGGCCGGACAAGGTGGGCGAAGAGGTCGGCAAGGCCTACGCCATGAACACCGTGGGCGCGATCGTTGGATCGGCGGCCGCCGGATTCGCGGTGCTTCCCATTTGGGGACTCGAGCGCGGGCTCAAAGGCACCACCATCGCCACCGTTGCACTGGCCGCGATCTTGGCGTGGATAGGACGGCGTCGAATTCTTCCTGCCACGCTCATTCTCGTTTCGGGCTGCGCGCTGGTGTTGGCGCTGCCGAAGTGGGACCTGCGCCATTTTTCTTCCGGACTTTTTCGCATCTCGATCGCCAGAGACATTCTCGAGGCCGGCAAATGGCCGCTGCCCGAGCTCGACTATTACAAGGACGGCATCGCCACCACCGTCAGCGTCGAGCGTTGGGGCAAGACCATCGCACTCAAGAACAACGGCAAGGTCGACG
>PLXG01000005.1 GCA_003153195.1 Myxococcales bacterium | reverse complement strand
TCCGAGAAATCCTTGATCGGAAACACGCTCTTGAACACGCCCTGCAGACCGACGTCTTCCCGCTTCTCGTGCGGGATGTCTTTCTGCAGGAACTTCTCGTACGACTGCTTCTGGATATCGATCAGGTTCGGAATATCGATGATCTTATTGATCTTGGCGTAGTTCTTCCGAACTCGAAAATTGTTCTGGATCACAGAAGCCATGAACGACCTTTCTGTTGAAAACACCCAAACATGCGAACGGCCCACGGGGGAACTTTCCCCCGCAGGCTGATCGCAAACCTACAAAACGCTGAGACGTACTAGCACGAAGTTACTTAACTTCAACCGTGCCGCCCGCATCAGTGAGCTTCTTCTTGATGGTGTCGGCCTCTTCCTTCGAGACGCCCGCCTTGACTTCCTTCGGCGCGCCGTCGACGAGCTCTTTGGCTTCCTTGAGACCGAGACCCGACACGACTTCGCGAATCGCCTTGATGACGCCGATCTTGTTGNNCTTCTCTTCGAGGATCTTGGCGATCTCGGCTGCTTGCTTGATGGTCAGACCCACAAACTGCTCAACAAACTGCTCAACATTCAACTCGGCCATTTTTAGTCCCCTTAAAATTTCGGTCGGCCTCAGCCGACGCATCGTTTAGTTAAATTGCTTCGTTCCTACGCCGCTGCGGCTTCTTCGCCCTTTTGCTTCAAGATGGTGACGAGCGTTTGCGCCGGTCCCATCAATTGGCCCGCCAGCTTCATCGCCGGCGAGAGCAGACAGCCCGCAAGGTTCGAAAGCAGCTCTTCACGTCCAGGCAGCGCTGCCAAGGTCGCGACGCCCTTGGCGTCGAATATGGTCCCCTCGAAATACGCTCCCTTGACGACGAACTTCTCTTGTTCCTTTGCAAACTTGGTCGCCACTTTGGCCGGCGCCGAAGGACTCTCGTACGAGAGAATCATCGCCGTCGGTCCCTCGAGGAACTTGGACATTCCCTCGAGCGCGGTTCCCTTGATCGCGAGCTTCACCAAAGTGTTCTTGAACACTTTGTACTCGCACTGCACTTTCCGAAACTCATCGCGCAGACCGGTCACCATCGGGACGTTAATCCCGCGGTAATCCGCCAGCACGATCGAGGTCACACGGGCGAGCTTTTCCTTCAGCTCGGTTACCTGTGCCTCTTTAGTTACTCGGTCCATCGTACCTCCCGTCTCGGCAGGCTTAAATTAAGTCGCCCCATGCGACACCTGCTGTCTCGGACCACTCTTCAAGTCGCACCATTGCGACGACTGCTTTTTTCGGAGTCGAGAGT
This sequence comes from Myxococcales bacterium, assembly GCA_003153195.1. Classification (GTDB taxonomy): domain Bacteria; phylum Myxococcota_A; class Polyangia; order Palsa-1104; family Palsa-1104; genus PALSA-1153. Next base: position 2,435 of record PLXG01000005.1, on the reverse strand, counting down.
CAACAGTTGACAGTCGACAGTAAAAACTTCGTTTCAGTCTCTTCCCAAACCGTCGACTGTCGACCGTAAACCGTCGACTCTCTAAGCCTCGACGAACTTCGCCACGACTTCGTTGACGTCGATCTTCACGCTCGGGCTCATCGTGCTCGAAACTGCAATCGAGCGCAGATAAGTTCCCTTGGCGGTAGACGGCTTGAGCTTGTAGATCAGCTCGAGCAGCGCCCACGCGTTTTCGCGCAGCTTGTCTCCACCGAACGACATCTTGCCGATGCGCGCGTGAACCACGCCCGCTTTCTCCGCCTTGAACTCGACGCGACCACCCTTGAGCTCTTTGACGGTACGGCTGATGTCGAACGTAACGGTTCCGACCTTCGGGTTAGGCATGAGCCCGCGAGGACCGAGCACACGTCCGAGCTTACCGACGGTACCCATCATGTCCGGCGTGGCAACAACCGAGTCGAACTCGAACCAGTTTTCTTTTTGAATTTTCTCGACCAAGTCGTCAGAACCGACGGCATCGGCGCCGGCGTCCTGCGCCTCTTTGGCCTTATCGCCCTTGGCGAATACGATCACGCGAACGGTCTTGCCGGTTCCGTGCGGAAGATTGACCGCGCCGCGAACCATCTGATCGGCGTGCTTCGGATCGACGCCCAGGCGAATCGCCAGGTCGACGGTCTCGTCGAACTTCTCCGAGATCTTGAGCTGCGGAAGCAGCGCAAAGGCGTCGGCGACGGTGTACTTCTTTTCGCGGTCGACTTTCGCCGCGGCTGCTTTGTACTTTTTTCCAGCCATAAAAAATCCTCTTGCTGGTCCAAGCGCGACAAAGTCGCTCCCAGCGTAAATCTCTGTTTGTTGTTGGGGGACTTTCCCGTCCCCCCTCCCTCGGCACAGCCTTGGGAGCCTCCCCCCACCGCGCGTTTCTCGCGCGATGCGCGTGGGTAGCTCCAGATTGTCGTCGGGACGAGACAGACCGCAGGCGTATTCCTTCTCCGCACCGTCGACTGTAGACCGTCGACTGTAGACCCTCTCATGAACGACCTAGAAAAACTTCGGCATTCAGCGGCACACGTGATGGCCGATGCGGTTAAGCGCATTTGGCCGGACGCCAAGCTCACCATCGGTCCGCCGATTGAGAATGGTTTTTATTACGACTTCGATGTCGAGCATCCGTTCACCGACGAGGATCTGGTCAAGATCGAGTCGCTGATGCGCGACATCGTGAAGGCGAACTTGCCGTTTCGCGCCGAGGAGATCACCCGCGCGCAGGCCATCGACTATTTCACCAAACGAAACGAGCCCTACAAAGTCGAGCTGGCCGAAGGAATTCCCGAGGGCGAGCGCATCACGCTTCACTCGCACGGTGAGTTCACCGATCTTTGTCGTGGCGGACATTGTCAGACAACGGGCGAGATCAAAGCGCTCAAGCTGCTCTCGGTCGCGGGCGCGTATTGGCGCGGCGATTCGCGGAACAAGATGCTGCAGCGCATCTATGGTACGGCCTTTCACGACAAGACCTCGCTCGACGAATATCTCAAGCAGCGCGAAGAGGCGGAGAAGCGCGACCATCGCAAGCTTGGCAAAGAGCTTGGGCTGATCGCCTTTCATCCGTGGGCGCCGGGCGCTGCGTTTTGGCTGCCGCGCGGAACCATTCTCTACAACACGCTTTCGAATTTCATGCGCCGGCTCCTCACCGCGCCCGACCAGGGCTACGTCGAGGTCAAGGGTCCGCTGCTGTTCAACCAGAAGCTTTGGGAGACGTCCGGACACTGGGAACATTACGGCGACAATATGTTCAAAGTGGAGTCGGAGGATCAGCAGTTTGGTCTTCGTCCGATGAACTGTCCCAGTCACTATCTGATCTATGGCATGGAGCTGCACAGCTATCGTGAGCTGCCTATCCGTTACCACGATCAGAGCGTGCTGCACCGCAATGAAGCCTCGGGCACGCTGGGCGGACTGACTCGTGTCAGACAATTTTCCCAAGACGACGGGCACATCTTCTTGCGGCCGGAGCAGATCGAAGAAGAGATCACCAAGCTGCTCGGGCTCATCGACAAGGTCTATAAGATCTTCGATCTCAAGTATCAGGTGAAGCTGTCGACGAGAAATCCCGACAAGTTCATGGGCTCTCTCGAGACCTGGGAGATCGCCGAAAAGGGATTGGCGGCGGCGCTCGAGAAAAACAACATCCAGTATCACGTCGAGCCCAACGAGGCGGCCTTCTACGGCCCGAAGATCGACTTCGACGTCACCGACGCCATCGGACGCAAATGGCAGTGCGCCACCATTCAGCTCGACTACCAACAGGCGGAACGCTTCGATCTGACTTTCATCGGTGAAGACTCGAAAAAACATCGTCCGGTGGTGGTCCATCGCGCGATTTTCGGCAGCTTCGAGCGCTTCATTGCGCTTTTGATCGAGCACTATGCCGGCGC
>PLXG01000163.1 GCA_003153195.1 Myxococcales bacterium | reverse complement strand
TTCGAACCGTTCGGGGGCCGCTCGCGCAACGCCGCACTGGAAGCCGCTGAGACGCTCGCGCGCCTGCATGGCGTGACCCTTTCGCGTCTGCCCACCGCGTTTGCGCCACTGCCGGCCGCGTTACAGGCGCTGGTCGACCGAGGTCCGCGCGTACTTCTGCTGGTGGGCGAATCCCACCAAACCCGCGTGCTGCGGGTCGAGCAGATCGCGCTCAATCTGATGGACGCGCGCATCCCCGACAATCTGGGCGCGCAACCTCGTGGCGAACCTGTCCAATCGGGCGCCGAGCTGGCGCGCAAGGTCTCCTTCGATGTGCGTGCTGTCGCCAAGGCCGGGACGGCCGGCGGCGCGCGTTGCGAGCCCTCCTTTCATGCCGGAACGTTCTGCTGCAACGCCGCGCTGTTCATCGCGCTCGGATTGGCCGGCGACGGAGCACGAACGCGAGTCGCCTTCGTCCACGTGCCCGCGAGCTGGTTCTGGCCCTCGCCGTGGCAGCGGCGGCGAAAATGCGCTGACTCGCTTTGGGCCATCGCGCAAGCCCTTTCAGCGACGATCTAAGTGCGAAATGATAACTTTTTTTGGGGAATTGACGCGCGCGCGCGAATATCCTATTAACTGACTGCCTGTGAAGGAGGGCCACAATATCCATGGCCACGATGATCACTGAAGAATGCATCAACTGCGGCGCCTGCGAGCCGGAGTGTCCGAACGAAGCGATATCCGAGGGCGATGACATCTACATCATCGATCCCAAGCTCTGCACCGAGTGCGTCGGATTTCACGACTATGAAGCCTGCCAGGCGGTCTGCCCGGTCGAATGCTGTATTCCCGATCCGAACAATCTCGAGAGCGAAGAGGTACTGCTCGATCGAGCGCGCAAGCTGCATCCTGACAAGCAGTTTCCGGAGCTCGCCACCCTACCGGCGAACCTCTCGCGCTTCCGCAAGTAGTCGCGCGTGATCCACTCGGCCTGATCCCGGCTTACCTCCGACCGAAGGGCGCGAAGCGGCGAGCGTAGCGAGTGCACCCGAAGGAAGACAGTGCCGAGCCTGTGGCGAGGCCTCACTCGGCGAGATCATGGGCCTCAGTCGCGCAGAGCCCACTGCCTCGCCTCGCTGCGTTCGGCCTCGATCCTTCGCTTCGCTCAGGCTAAATCGAGTCGAGGCCTCACCGCTCGGGCTCAGTCTCGATTGGCTCGCGCTCTTTGAAAGAGATCCTGCACTAGAGAAGCGGTTGAGTTAGAGGAGATTACTTAGCCTTCGTCATCGTCATCGGTTGCGGCAGCCGGTGTCGGCTTCGGCGGTGCCGCACGTCGCGACGTATCGATGAACTTTCCGCCCACCAATCGGTAGATAGACTCGGTCTTTCCCGGCGGCGCCTTGCAGGTCTTGTCGATGGGCAGATCGTCGTCGCCGAGCGCGGGGTCGGCGGTCTTGCCGGTAGTGGCCACCAGCACGGTTCCACCGTTGCGATCTTGCGCGGCGAGCGCAATCTCGGTGATCTCGCGACAGGTCTTGCTGCGCTTGCGGCGCGTCACCGTCTCGATCTCGACCATGCGGCTTGGCTTATCGTCGATCGCCACCAGCACCGACAGTCCGTTCTCCTCGTCGGCGGTGGCGTCGGGCGCGCGGTAGATCATGTCGATGCGCAGAATCTTTTTTCCGCCGGGAAGCGAAAATGGAGAGACCGAAACCGAGCGGACGTCTTTGTCAGACGGACCGTCGTCGTCTCCGCCACTCGAGTAGACCGAGGTGGTCTGTCCTTTCAGCCGAATCGAAAGTTCGATCCCGCCGTCCTCTCGGCGCGCGCGCAGAAGCGACGCATCGACCTTCGGTTTTCCTGGCGCCGGGCTGATGTTAACGGTCGCGACCAGCTCGAAGCTGGCCATGGCCGTCGCGCTGATGAGCAGAGTGGCCAGCAAAAAGACGAGTCTCATTGGGCAGATCATTGCATCGGTCGGGCGACTTGTCGATGTTTGGACCGACCGTTTTCAACGTCGGACCAGGGAGGCGCGTAACTATTTGTGATTCGGAGGGTTGTTACGACGAAGAGTGCCGATTTTACCGATTAAGCGGCGACGATACCGGCCTTGGCCCTGTTTCGCTCGGCGGTGTCTTTGCCGACGGCATTCAGGTTGACCGAGACCAGCTTGGAGATGCCCGGCTCTTCCATCGTCACACCGTACAGCGTGTCGGCCACCTGCATGGTCCGCTTGTTGTGGGTGATGATGATGAACTGCGAACGGTCGGTCATCTCTTTGACCAGATCGTTGTAGCGACCCACGTTCGCTTCGTCGAGCGGCGCGTCGACCTCGTCGAGCAAGCAGAACGGCGACGGCTTGATGAGGAAGATGGCGAAGATGAGCGCTACCGCGGTCATCGCCTTTTCGCCGCCCGAAAGCACCTCGACCGTGGTGTTCTTCTTGCCCGGCGGCTGCGCGATGATCTCGATACCCGACTCGAGGAGATTTTCCTCGTCGGTGAGCACCAGTCGGCCATGTCCGCCCTTGAAGCAGCGCGGGAAGATCTCCTGGAACTTGGCGTTCACCAAGTCGAACACCTCGCGGAATCGCTTCTTCGAGGTGCGATTGATCTTGGCGATCGCTTCGTCGAGCTGCGTGAGCGCCGATTCGAGATCGGTCTTCTGACCGGTCAAGAAGGTGTAGCGCGTCTCGAGCGTGTTGTACTCCTCGATCGCGTTCAGGTTGATTTCGCCCATGCGCTCGATGAGCTCTTTTAGCTCCTTGAGACGCTTCTCCTCCGCTTCGGTCACCAGCGGGCGCATGTGATGATCGTGTACCTGCTCGGCCAGGATCATGCGATAGCGCTCGGCGATGGTCTCCTCGAGGTGCATGCGCGCCCCGTGCAGATCGTGCCGCTTGAGCTCGGCGCGGGTCATCTCCTGCGTGAGATTCTCCAGCTCCGACCGCGTGCTCTTGAGCGCGCTCTCGTGCGTACCGAGGTCGTTGCGATCGGCTTCGTATTTTCCGCGCGCGACGGTGAGCGTCTCGGCTTGGCCACTTCGGCCTTCGACGAGTGCAATCAGCTCTTCGCGTTTGAGCGCGACATCGGCCTCGAGATCGGCAGCTCGCGTTTGACCTTCTTGAATACCGCGACGCAGACGCTCCATGCGGCCGGCCTTGTCGGCCTGCTCTTCGAACAGTCGCTCGAGCGTGCGCGTGAGCGAGATCGATTTTTCCTGACCTTGCGCCAGCTCGACGCGGGCGGCAGTGAGCGCCTCTTGCGAGGATTCGACGCGCTCGAGCAGCTCGAGCTGACGGTGCGCGCTGCCTGAAAGTTGATCCTCGAGCGTGACCAGCCGATCACGCGCCTGACCGAGACGAATACGCGCCTCTTCCACCTCGCGTGACGCTTGCGTCACCGCTTCGCCGAGATCGTTTTGATCGCGACCGAGCACTTCCATGCGCGCGTTCAGGCGTTCGAGCTCTTCGCGCTCACGAGAGAGATCCTTCTCGCGCGTGAGAATTTCCATCTCGCTTTGGTGCGAGTCTTTTTGAACGGTCTCGAGCGACTTCGACAGCGCCGCCAGCTCGTTTTTGAGCTGCACGTGCGTCGCATTCGCTTGGCTGTGGTTGGCTTCGAGATCGATCAGCATCTCGTCGAGCTCGCGCAATTCGCGCTTCTGCTCGAAGATTCCCGCGCCGGCCACGTCCCGCGATCCACCGGTGACAACACCGTCGGCGTCGACCAGCTCGCCTTCAAGCGTCACGTAACCGCGACGAACCGGCGGCTCGGCCGAACGATTGGAGCGCCACAAGTCGAGCGCGGTCAAAAGATCGTCGACGATCCAAACATCGGAGAACAGCTGATTGGCGACCGGCTGAAAATCACCCGTGAACTTCACCAAGTCGAGCAGACGGCCTTTGGTTCCTTCGAGCGTCGTTTCCGTCGACGGCTCACCGGCCTCGCGAAAGCGATTGAGCGGAATGAAGCTGGCGCGACCTTGGTTCTGATCCTTCAGGAACGAAATCGCGTCGACGCCAGCGTCTTGCGTCTCGGTGACCACCGCCCCCAGTCGCTCGCCGAGCAGCGCTTCGACCGCCGCTTCGAACTGTGGCGGCGCATCGACCAGATCCGCGACCAATCCCACCACGCCCCAGCGCGGTTGATTTTCCTTCATGATCGCGCGCGTGCCGTTGGCAAATCCTTCGTAGCGCGCGTGAATTTCTTCCAGCGATGCGCGACGCGATCGACGCAGATGCAGCTCTTCGGACAACTTCGCCAGCGAAACTTCGCCGTCCGTGAGCAGCATCTTCAATTCGCGTACGCGCGCTTCCGATCGCGTCTGCTCCGACGCCAGATCGAGCTTGAGCTGCTTGAGATCGGCCAGCTCGATGGTGAGCCGCGCGGTCTCTTTGCGTAAAAACTCCTGGCGCTCTTGCGTACGTAGAGCCTCTTCCACCACGCGCGCTCTGCGATCGCTGAAATCGGTCTGGCTGCGAACCGCTTGGCGCTCATCGCCTTCGGCCTGGACGATCTCGCCTTTGCACTCGGCGATTTCGTTGCGAACCCCGTCGGTGGCGCGCTGACCTTCAGCGAACGACTCTTTGGCGAGACGCAGCTCTTCTTCACGGGCCGCCTGGGTGGTGCCAAGACCCCTCACCAATTCGGTGAGCGTGCTCTGCTCCGCTTGCGCTGCGTCGATCTCCGCCTGGCGATCGCCCGATTGCGTTCCTAGTAGCGCAATCTCCGCTTCCGATTCGATGCCGCGCTCGAGCAGCTGACGCGCTTCGCGGCTGGCATGATCGGCCTCGGCCTCGCCCAGATGAATGCGATTGTCGAGCTCGTACAGCGACTGCTGAAGCTCGGTGAGCCGGCCCTCTTCATGCGCCAAGTGCAAACGAGCCGACTCGATCTCCGACTCTTTCAAGAACAGATCGCCCTGCGTCGTTTCCTTGGCCAGCGTGAGCGCTTCTTGATGAATCGCCGTCACGCGCTCTTCGGCCGTAATGCCGAGCCATTTTTGCGACGCGTTCCAAAGCTCGATGTCCTTGAGCTCGGCCTTGTACTGCTTGTAGCGCTCGGCCTTCTGCGCCTGGCGCCGCAAACTGCCCAGCTGCTTTTCGATCTCGGCCACCACGTCGGACACGCGCAGCAAGTTCTGCCGCGTGGCCTCCATCTTCTTCTCGGCCGCTTTTTTCTTGAGCTTGTACTTGGTGATGCCGGCGGCCTCTTCGATCAAGAAGCGGCGATCTTCCGGCTTGGAAGAGACGATCATGCCGACCCGGCCCTGCTCGATGATGGAGTAGGCCTTGGCGCCGATGCCGGTGCCAAGGAAAAAGTCGGTGACGTCGCGCAAACGGCAAGGCACTTTATTCAGGAAGTACTCGGACGTGCCATCGCGATACAGCTTTCGCGTGACGGCGATTTCCGAGTAGGCCAAGTATTCGAGTGGAACGCGGCCGTCGTTTTCGAAGACCAAGGTGACTTCGCACATGCCGAGCGGGCCGCGCGAATCCGATCCCGAGAAGATGACGTCGTCCATCGACTTGCCGCGAAGATGCTTGGCGGACTGCTCGCCCATGCACCATCGGATGGCGTCCACGATGTTCGACTTTCCACATCCGTTGGGGCCAACCACGCCGGTAATGGGATTGTTGAACTGTAGGACCGTACGGTCGCAGAATGATTTGAAACCCGCGACTTCAAGACGCTTGATTCGCATCCATCCTCCCGTGCGATGTCGCCACCAACCTACCTAACGCCACCCGAAAAAAATTAGGTAAAGTACATATGGTAACGTACTGTAACGCAGTGGAGCCTAACAGCGTTGGCGCATCGATACAACCGAAAAGCGCCACCGGCTCGACCCTACCCGAGACTTCATAGCCCAAGCCAGTTTTTTACGCATGTATTAATGATGCAATCGTCACTGTCAGCCGGTGCTAGCCTTTGGAAAGCGTGCGCGCTCTCGGGTTCATGATGTTCTGCGCGGTGCTCGTTGCGACGAGTGCGAACGCGGAAGAGCCGCTCCTTCAGGTTCGCGCTCGCGCCGAGCTCACCTTTGCGGCCGGAAATCAGATCATCGCTGGCACGCTGCACGATGAAAATGGCGCGCCCGTCTCAGGAAGGCGCATCACCGCACGTTTGACCGGCCTGCCGGGATTGCCGGGGTCGCCGGGGTCAGCAGTCGTACGATCGGCGATTACCGCGAGTGACGGACGTTTTCGAATCTCCACGCCGGCCGGACATTTTCAATATCAGCTCGAGGTAGAAGAAGATCGCAACTACGCCGCGCCCACGCCCGTGCAGGGAGAGATCTCGAGCGAGTCCACACCGGCGATCGGTTCCGCCCCTTCATCGGTCACCGCTTCGTCAACCACGCCATCTACCACCGGCTCGACGCCGTCTCACTGGCCCTATCTTTTTCCGCCGCTCGCCACCGGCCTTTTGCTGTCGGCGTGGTGGGTTCACGCGCGCGGGCGATCGCGGCGGGCACCAACCCAGCGCGGATCGGCGTCCGAACAGGCTGTGCCGCCCACGGTGAGGCAAGCTCCACGTCCACGCTTCGCCGCGCTTCGTTCGGCGACCGAGCAGACCATCGCGGGAATCATCGTCGACATGATTCATCGCCGGCCGATCGAAGGCGCTCTGGTCTCGCTGCATCAAGCGCAGCTGATCACGGAGCTACGAGTCGATTCGAACGGACGATTCGAAAGCGCACCACTCGCGGCGGGATCGCTCAACGTCTCGGTGTCCGCGCGCGGATACATGAGTGAGAAGTTCACCCGCACGCTTCCGCATCACGGCGAGCTGAGCGGTCTCGAGATCTCACTCACTCCCGTTCGCCATCGTTTGCTCGAAACGCTCGACCAAGCGGCGCGCCAGCGGGTTCCACCACCGCGACCGCTGGTTCTCACACCACGAGAGCTGGCAATGCGCGCGCGTCCCGCCTCGCCGCGTCTGCATCGGATCGCCGATCGCGTGGAGCAGGCCTGCTACGGCGCCGAGACGCCGGGCGAGGAGATCTTGGCCGCGCTCGCTCCCATCTTCGACGAGGTGCGGGACGAGCTGCGGGACGAGCTGCGGGACGAGCTGCGGGACGAGGTGCGCAGCGAAGTGCCGACGGAAGTTACCGATCCGAATCGATCGTCTTGACCCGCGCATCCCCTCCTCTCTATAGTGCGCTACCCGATGAGCCGTTCGGAGCTTCTCTACTCGCTTTTGGCACTCGCGATTGTCGTCGCGAGCGGGCTCGTCGCTTGGATCGTTCGCCGCGGTAAGGCACTTCCGCCCAGCGCACCGTCGAAGGTAGACGCGCTTCCGTCGCCCAGCCTTGAAAAGGCGGCGCCGGTCAAAGGCCGTGCGCTCACCGAGGGTCTAGAGAAAACCCGCTCCGGCTTCATCGCACGCATCGGCGATCTGCTCGGCGCAAAAAAGATCGACGCAGCGATGCTGCCCGATCTGGAAGAGATCTTATTTACGGCCGACATCGGCGCGCGCACCGCCAACAAGCTACTGGAAGCTGTCAGACAAAGTCTGTCGAAGAACGAGCTCAAAGACGCCGACGCAGTCTGGCGCATCATACGCGCCGAGTCGCAAGCGATCTTGTCGCGCACGCAAGCCGCAGCGCCGCCGCTCGACTACGATCGCGCCAAACCATTTTTGATCTTGATGATCGGCGTGAACGGCGTCGGTAAAACCACCACCATCGGCAAGATCGCCGAGCAACTGCGCAAGCGCGGCAAAAAAGTTTTGCTCGCCGCCGGCGACACCTTTCGCGCGGCTGCCACCGAGCAGCTCGAAATCTGGGGTCAGCGCGTCGGCGCGCCGGTGGTCAAAGGAAAAGAAGGCGGCGATCCTTCGTCGGTGATCTTCGAAGCTGCCAAGCGCGCGCAAGCGGAAGGATTCGACGTGGTGATCGCCGATACCGCCGGGCGACTGCACACCAAGACCGAGCTCATGCAAGAGCTCGAGAAGGTGCGCCGCGTGATTCAGAAGGTGCTGCCCGACGGGCCGCACGAGACTTTCTTGGTGCTCGACTCGACCAACGGCCAAAACGCGATCGCGCAGGCGACGCTGTTCAAGCAGGTGATGGCGGTGAGCGGCATCGTGCTCACCAAGCTCGACGGCAGCGNNCGGCACCGCCAAGGGCGGCGTGGTGCTGGGAATCTCCGACGAGCTCGGCGTTCCGGTTCGCTACGTCGGCGTCGGAGAAAAGGTTGACGATTTACGTGAGTTCGACCCAAACGAGTTTGTGGCCGCGCTCTATCCGCAAAACGGGATGCCAAGTGCGGCCTGAAGTAAACCAATTAATGAGCGCGAGGAAGAACTTCATGAAGCCGAACTGCGCGTTTTCTTCTGGAAAATTCTTGATCGCTGGAAAATCCACATGATATAGTCGCAAAACTATTTGGGGACATGGCCTAAGTATGCGAAATAGAATGAGAAATCAGCGCGCGGTGCTCGCGAGGTGATGATGACGAGATCGAGATTTGGGGCTCGAACCAAGATTGGGAAGGCCCTTTTGTTGAGCACCCTGGCGGTGACCCTAGTGGGTTCACCGACGACGGCGCGCGCGCAGCAGAAAGAGGCATCGCCTCCTGCAGCCGGGCCGACGCCACCTGCTCCCGAACCGACTCCACCCGAGCCCAGTGTTCCCGGCTCTGAACCGTCGCTGCCTGGCAGCGAGCCCACTCCACCGGGCTCGGAGCCGACGCCGCCGGGACAGAAAAAGCCCGAAGCAGCGCCACCGGGACAGGCGCCCAAAGTGGGCGGACGACTCGGATCGGTTTCGTGGCGAGACATCGTCACGGTGCCTCGCCGGCCGATCCTCAAGTTTCACCGCGTCGAGCTGATTCCGACTTACAACGTCAGCTTGAATAACTCGGTGGTGCGCGAGCATACACTCGGCGGCATCGTGAACTTCTTCCTCTCAGAGACTCTGAACATTGGTCTCGAGGCGAGCTATCACCAGCCGCAGCTGCTCGAGCACTACACGCTGCGCGGCCTCGACGATCGCGTTTTGCCGTCGGCGAATCGCTTTATCTGGTCGGCGGCGCTCAACTTCGGGTACGTGCCGATCTATGGAAAGTTCGCGCTCTTCAACAAGTTCATCTTCCAATGGGAGACCTACATTCAAGCCGGTCTCGGCGTCATTGAGAGTCAGTGGATTCCGCGCGATCCGGCCAACAGCGCGCAGAACAACTTCGACGTTCTTTGGCACGTTGATCTCGGCTGGCGAATGTTCCTCACCAAGTGGCTCGCCATTCACGTCTACCTGAAAGACTACATGCTGGTGGACAGCTTCGAACCGGCGGATCGTGTCACCAAGATGGCTGAAATGGGAGGCAAAGTGCCCGCTGGCGATTCGGTCTTCGTCCAAAACCTCGTGTTCGGCGTCGGCGTAGGAATGTTCCTGCCCACCGGCTTCGACTACAAGTTCACCCGATAGTGGAGGAGATGATGCACAAGACCATGCGCACCCGCTCCTTCGCTCTGAAAGTCGTCATCGCTGCGGTTGCAATTTCTTCGCTGGCCGCCACCGCTCAGGCCGAACGTCGTAACCCGCTCGCCGGACAGCCGGCCGTTCGCAACCGATCTGAAATGCGTAAGCATCGGTTCGAGATCACCCCGCAATTTACCGCATCGACCAATCAGGATTACAAGCACGCGATCGGTCTTGGCGGACAATTGCGCTTCAACATCTTCGACTGGCTCGGCGTCGGCTTTGAGGGTTCGTACACCTTCAACACCAATACAGCGCTCGAAGACAAGATTCGCGGCAAGCTAACCAACAAGCCCGCCGGCGACTATCAGTACGGAGTAGACGGTCCGGCACCGTTCCTCAGCATTCACGATCAGCACGTGCTGGGAATCCAGGGACTGATGTCGGCGTTCGTCTCAGTGACGCCGTTCTCCGGTAAGTTCTCGTTCTTCTCGGCGCTGTTCTTGAACTACGATCTCTACATCACCGGCGGCCTCGGCATCGTGAACTACGTGCAGAACGGTTGCTGCACCCGGATCACGCCGACCACGCCGGTGACCGTGCCCGATCCGAACATTCAGAGCGGCGCGCAGTACGCCGGCTACAAAGTTGGCGGTACCTTCTCGGTCGGCGCTCACTTGTACTTCAATGAGTGGGTGGGCCTGATGATCGAGCTCCGCGATTACATTGTGTCTGCCAATCCAGGTGGACTCGACGCGAACGGTGACCGCCGCTTGACTGGAGACGACGAGAGCATTCAGAACAACCTGGTGGTGAATCTCGGCGTTACCTTCGTCCTTCCGCCCAAAGCCAAAATCACCCACTAAAACCGGCTGCGCGCCCCAATCGCTGCGTTGTCGCTCCGCTCCGGTGCTCACGTACCAAAGCGTACCCTCCGCTCCGGTGCTCGCGCCGCCTTGTGCTTGGGGCTGCTCGCTCGGTTTTAGAGGGTAATTTCTGAAGTTTATTGCTGCCGGTTGCCGCGCGCAGACTCTTTTGCGAGACGCTGGCAGAGCCGAATGTCGGCGGGTAGGACTTCGTAGTCGAGCAGCTTGGCTGGAGTGACCCAGGCTAGGTCGGCGACTTCGACCGCTTTCGGTACGCCCAGCAGGCGGCAGCGATAGAGCAACATCAGCAGATCGAATTCGGAATAGTGGTGAAAGACCACCTCGTCGATCGCGCCCACCTCGCAGGCGCATCCGAGCTCTTCCTTCACTTCACGTGCGAGCGCGTCGACGGGCGCCTCACCCGCTTCGACCTTCCCGCCGGGGAACTCCCACAGGTTCGGCATCGGCTGGTCTGGTCGCCGCCGAGTGAGCAGGATCTTACCGTCGGCATCACGGCAGAGCGCCGCCACCACCAATTTTCGCTTTCGGTCGGACATTGCGATGTCTTTATATCAAATTCACTCGCGAATACTCGGTCTAGTCCTTGACCGCGGGTGACTCCTAAACTATGGTTTTCCGCAAAAAGGCAGAGGAAATGAAGCTCTACACAGGGAAAATCCCAACCATCGCAGAAGAGATCATTCGCACCTTGAGCGGTCCCACCCAGGTCGAAGGCAGCGACATCGACGCCGCTATCGAAGTTGCCGACCCCAATGAAGCACAGCTCGATATCGAAGCGGTGCTCAAAGAGTATGTTCGGCTCGACCGCGAGTGCACCGACAAAGCCAAAGACCTGATGGAGCAGCGCAACCTGCCCTACTCACAATTTGGCAAGCTCAAGCGCACCCTCGCCGACGAGCGTGGACTGGTGCTCGGCGACGAGTCGGGCTCCTACCTCGCCAATCAGATCCTCGAGATCTTCATGCACTCGCCACACATCGAAGAGGTTTTCGCTGACGACGTGGTGATGCGGAAGAAGGTTAAAGAGATCCTCGCGAAACACATGCGAGTCGACGAAGAGCTCGACGAGGAGGTTCGCAAGCGCATCAAGAATCTCCAAGAGGGCACTCAGTCGTGGGATCTGGAGTACGCCAAGGCCATGGAACAGATCAAGCGCAAGCACGGCATCAACGAATCGTAAGCAGCTTGGCAGGGGGCATGCAAAACCTCCGATCAGGAGGTGCCCCCATGATGCTTCTATTGGCTGCCTTGTTGGCGCTCGCTTGGGTCTTCGGCTTCGGCGTTTATCACGTGGCGTCGGCTGGTATTCACGTCCTACTGGTTCTTGCGGTCGTTGCGGTGGCGCTACACTTCGTACGTGGGATTGGGCGCGGCAAAGACACCCTGAATACGGACCACTGGATCAGATAGATTTTCTTTAGAATTAAATAGTTACAGAACTTTCGGCCGCCGCAGTAAAACTTGACCGCAAGGCTTCATTGTCGGTACGCTGAAACAAAGGAGTTGCGTGCTCTCTTCCCCACTGGTGGGCAAAGTTGCGGTTGTCACTGGTGCCAGCCGTGGGATCGGCCGTGCCGCCGCGCTTGCGTTGGCAGCAGCCGG
>PLXG01000043.1 GCA_003153195.1 Myxococcales bacterium | reverse complement strand
CGACGATCTGCGCGATGCCGAAGTCCATCAGCTTGAGCCGCCCGTCGTCGCGAATCATCACGTTCTCGGGCTTGACGTCGCGATGGATCACGCCCACCGAATGCGCATGCTCGAGCGCCGCCGCCACCTCGCTCACGATCATCTCGGCCAGCTCGGGAAACGGCAGCGCGTGGACGCCGAGAAAGGATTTGAGCGTCTGCCCGTGAATGAACTCGGTGACGATGTAGCTCTCGGGCGAGTCCGGCCCCGAGTAGTCGAAGATCTCGAGGATGTTGTCGTGCTTGAGCTTGGCCACCGCATGCGCCTCGCGCTGCAGTCGCGCGCGCGACTCGGGATGGCTCGCCAGATGCGGGTGCAGCACCTTGACCGCCACCTCGCGGTTGAGCGTCTTGTCGGTGCCTTTGTAGACCACGGCCATGCCGCCTTGCCCGACCTCCTCGAGCAGTTGATAGCGGATGTCGACCGATTTGGCTCCGGTCTGGCGATCTATTTCGCGATCGCTCAAGTGGCGCTCAAGTGGACACCGCTGTCATACCCCCTGGCCAATCCATGTGGATCGGCCCTCCCGTCTAACTCATTCATATTAGTGGGGATGAGGGGCAAAGAGCAAGCGAGACCGTGATCCGTAGGTCATGCTTGACACCGGCTTCCGCTCGGCCCCTAAATGCATCCTTTTGATAGTCATTTGGGGCTGGAGGGACGCCAAGGTGGAGACCGAGACCGCAGGGCAACGAGTGAGGGTCAAAAACGAGGGCATTCCGAACACCGACGGAATGGCCAATGCGATCGAGCTATTTCGTGAGCGTGCGAGACAATCGCCACACCAAGTCGCGGTGCGCTGGAAAGAGGGCGGCACCTGGCGAACCGAGACCTTCGGCGATTGGGATCGGGCGTCGCGCGAGATTGGAGCGGGGCTGGCCTCGCTCGGCGTAGTGGCCGGCGATCGGGTCGGGCTGATCGCCAACAGCCGTCGCGAATGGCTCTATGCCGACATTGGAATCATCTTCGCCGGCGCCATCACGGTGCCGATCTATCCCTCCAATTTGCCCGATGAGTGTCAGTACGTTCTGACCGATTCGGGCGCCAAAGTGGTGATCGCCGAAAATGGCGAGCAGCTGGCCAAGCTGGTGGCCGAGCGCGAAAAGCTTCCGCGAGTAGCCAAGGTGATCTGCATCGACCCCGCGCCGAGCGCGTCCGATTGGGTCATGTCGCTCAGCGAGCTGCGCGAAGCCGGCCGCACCTGGCTGGGTGGCGATGCTGCCGAGATCGAAAAGCGCTGGAGCGAGATTACCCGCGCCTCCACCTACACCATCGTCTACATNNCGGGCACCACCGGCCCGCCGAAGGGGGTCGTGCTCACCCACGCCAACGTGCTGTGGGAATGCGACGCGATGAAGGACGTGCTGGAGGTGAACGAGAAAGACGAGCAGCTGCTGTTCCTGCCGCTGGCGCACATTTTCGCGCGGATTATCGAATGGGTGGTGATCGCTACCGCGTCGAAGTGCGCATTCGCCGAGTCGATCCCCAAGGTGAAAGAGAACCTCGCCGAGGTGAGGCCCACCTTCATGTGCTCGGTGCCGCGCGTGCTCGAGAAAGTTTATTTGGCCATTTTGGGCAATCGCAACGCCGCACCTCCAGTCAGACAAAAGATCTTTGATTGGGCATTCTCCGTTGGGAAACAGGTGTCGGCCTATCGGCAGCGCGGGCAGGCCGTGCCGTTTGTGTTGTCGATCAAGAACGCCATCGCTACTAAATTGGTGTTCGCGAAAATCCAGGCGGTGCTGGGCGGGCGCATGCGCTTCATCATCTCCGGCGGTGCGCCGCTGTCGCGTGAGATCGCCGAATTCTTTCACGCCGCCGGCGTGCTCATCTTAGAGGGCTGGGGACTCACCGAGACCTTTGCCGGCTCGACCCTCAATCGCGTGGAGAAATATTCCTTCGGCACCGTCGGGCAGCCGGTCGGCAGCACCGAGCTGCGCATCGCCGCTGACGGCGAGATCCTGGTGCGCTCGGGCGGCGTGATGAAGGAATATTTCGGCAAGCCGGAAGCTACCGCCGAAGCCATCGACGCGGATGGCTGGTTTCACACCGGCGACATCGGCGTGATCGACGACGGTATGCTCAAGATTACCGATCGCAAAAAAGACATCATCGTGAACGCCGGTGGCAAGAACATCGCGCCGCAGAATTTGGAGAACGCGCTCAAATCCACACCCTATATTTCGCAGGTGATGGTGCACGGCGACAAGCGCCCCTATCTGGTCGCGCTCATCACGCTCAACGAAGAGAACTCGGCCAAGTGGGCCGAGAGCGCAGGTTTGGGCGGTCGATCGATCGCCGAGCTTTCCATGAGCGATCAGGTGCGCGCGCTGGTGCAGAAATATGTCGACGAGCTCAACGCCAAGTTGCCGTCCTACTCGCAGTTGAAAAAGTTCGCGGTGCTGCCGAAGGACTTTTCGCAGGAGACCGGCGAGCTCACGCCGACGCTCAAGGTCAAGCGCAAGTTCGCCACCGAGAAGTTCAAGGATCTGATCGACGGTTTCTACGCCAACTGATTAGAGGTCACTCTCCTAGACCGGTATCATCTTAAAATGA
>PLXG01000146.1:11760-29799 GCA_003153195.1 Myxococcales bacterium | reverse complement strand
AATTTTCAACACCGCGAAAACCGCTCTCGGTGTGCTATTCCAAGCGAGTGCTACCGGTATTGCGCGATGGGTTCGAGAGAACGGTGCGCTACCTGCGCATCTCGCTCACCGATCGTTGCAACTACCGTTGCACCTACTGCATGCCGGAGGAGGGCGTCGACCTTTCGCCCAAATCGGAGGTGCTCTCCTTCGAAGAGATCGAGCGCGTCGCCAAAATTTTCCTGCGCCTCGGCGTCACCCAGATTCGTCTGACCGGCGGCGAGCCGACCGTCCGGCGCGATCTGGTCGTGCTGGTCGAGCGACTGTCCGCGCTTGGGTTCGAGGATCTGGCCATGACCACCAACGGCGAGCGCCTGGCCGAGTTGGCGCAGCCGCTCCGTCGCGCGGGTCTCGGCCGCCTCAACATCAGCCTCGACAGTTTGTCAGAAAAAACGTTTCGCACCATCACCCGTCGCGGAAATCTCAGCGCTGTTCTCGACGGAATCGAAGCCGCGCGCGCCGCCGGTTTTACCTCGACCAAGCTCAATGTGGTGGCCATGGGCGGCGTCAACGACGACGAAATCCCGGCGCTCTGCCGCTACGCATGGGACCGCGATCTGATCCCGCGCTTCATCGAGTTCATGCCGATGTCGGGCGGCGCGCTGTTTCAATCGGGAACATTTCTGTCGGCCGCGCAGGTTCGCGCGCACATCGAAGCCGAGTTCGGCGCGCTCGTGTCCGCGTCCTTGGCGCCAGCCGGCGCCGGCCCCGCGCGCTATCAGCAAATTCGCAGCGGGCACTATCGAGATCGCCGGTTGGGAATCATCTCGGCGGTCACCGAACCCTTCTGTGAGACCTGCAACCGCGTGCGAATCTCGTCGGTGGGCAAGCTGCACACCTGCTTGGCGCTCGACGATGAAGTCGATCTGCGCACCCCGCTCAGAGCCGGCGCCAGCGATGAACAGCTGCTCGCGCTGGTGAGCGCCGCAGTCCGGGTCAAAAAAGAGGGCCACAGCTTTACCTCGTGTGGGACCGGCGGGCCACAGCGGCACATGGTCGCCATCGGCGGTTGAAGGGAAACCGGTCCCGGCGACATAAAGACAATGTTATAAGCCGCCCAATGGAGGGAATCGATGTCGGTTCGTGCTGTATTGTTATTGATCGCGTTTGCGAGTTGTTCGTCGACCACCACGGGCGACCAAATGAATACCTCGATGGATCTCTCCGCGCGTGACTTTGCCGGCGCGCTCGACAGCTCAGTACTCGATCTGAAGGTCGGCGATCTGAACGGAAGTGATTTAAGCGGCGCTACTGATGGTTCGGTTGCTTCTCACAACATTCAAACCGTCTTCATCATCCTGATGGAAAATCTATCGTGGTCGGACGTGCAAGCCTCCACCGACGCGCCCTACATCAACGGCACCATCCTCACGCACGGCGCCTATCTCACCAACTACAAGAAGCCGAGCCAGCTGGTGGCTCCGTCGGAGCCGAACTACATCTGGCTGGAGGCGGGCGACAATTTGAGCTTCTCCACCGACGACGACCCGTCGAGCTCGCACCATCAGACCACCACCGATCACCTGGTCACGCAGCTGAACGCCGCCGGAATTTCCTGGAAGTCGTATCAGGAGGACATCACCGGCGTGGTCTGTCCGCTCTCGGGCATCAACAACTACGCACCCAAACACAACCCGATGGTCTTCTTCGACGACGTGAACGCCACCGGCGCGCCGAGCGATGTCAGCCATCCGCTCGACACCATGTCGGCCTACTGCATCGCGCACGTCCGCCCGCTCACCGAGCTCACCAGCGATCTGGCCAGCGGTACCACCGCGCGCTACAACTTCATCACGCCCAACCTGTGCCACGACATGCACAACAGCTGCGCGCCCACTAACAACAACCTCAGGCAGGGCGACAACTGGCTGGCCAGCTTCATCCCGATGATTCAGGCATCGAGCGAATATGCGCACGCGGCCATCTTCGTCGCTTGGGACGAGCCGGACACCATCGGCACCATCCTCAACTCGCCGATCGGATTGATGGTGCTCTCGCCGTTTGCGAAAGTCGGATTTTCGAGCGCTACCGCTTACGATCACTCGTCTACCTTGCGGACTATGCAGGATATTTTCGGTGTCGGTCCCTATTTGCGGGCGGCCCAGACCGCCACCAACCTCAGCGAGCTGTTCACAAGCTTTCCCTGAGAATTAGCGTATACTGCGGCCGATGTCGGCAAGGAGCAAAAAGCTGGTTCCGGCGATCGCCACGCTCGCCATTATTTTTTCGGGCGTCGCCTATCTGTTTTACTCCTCGTCCGGCGAAGCGTTCGAGTATTACAAGCACGTCGATGAGGTCATGGCCAGCCCGAGCGAGTGGCAGGGTAAGCGATTGCAAATGCACGGCTTCGTGGTGCCCGGCTCGATCATGAAGCGGATCGACAAAGAGCATCAGCAGATCGAATACAAATTCCAAGCGACCAACTGCGAAAAGACGATGGACGTTCGTTACGCCGGCACCGTGCCCGACACGTTCAAAGATCGCGCCGAAGTGGTGGTCAAAGGCACGCTCGACGTCACCGCGGGCGCCATCACCGGCTTCAAGGCCAACGAGATCAGCGCCAAGTGTCCGTCGAAGTATCAGTCGCGCCCCGATGGACCTGCGCAGACTCTTTGCACGCACGGCGATAAAAACGTGGAGACCAAGGTCAACTGATGGCCGAGACCAACTGGATCGCCACCGTTGGTCACGCTGGGCTTTTGCTCTCGCTGGTGGTCTCCGCCTACGCCGTCGCCGCTTCCGTGGCGGGCGCGCGTCGCGGCTCACGCAAGCTCGAGTACTCCGGCATCTACGCCGCCTATGGCGCCACCGCACTCATCACCTTTGCCTCTGCCATCATGTTTTTTCTCATCATGGCGAACGACTTTACCGTCAAATACGTCGCCCACCATTCGGACGCGTCGATGCCCTGGTATTACAAGATCACCGCGTTTTGGGGTGGGCTCGACGGCTCGATCATGTTTTGGGTGCTGCTCCTGGCGCTGTTCTCGTCGGTGGCAATCTTTCTCAATCGTGAGCGACATCGCGAGCTGATTCCCTACGTCACCGCGGTGCTGTTCACCGTGGTCGGATTTTTTCTCTTTCTGATCATTTTCGAAAAGCGTCCGTTCGACGTTTTTCTCGCCGACGCGCCGCACATGGGCAAAGGGCTCAATCCACTTCTGCAAAATCCCTATATGGCGACCCATCCGCCGTCGCTCTATCTCGGCTTTGTGTCCGCCACCGTTCCGTTCGCGTTCGGAATGGCCGCGCTCATCACCGGAAATCTCGACGACTCTTGGCTCGCTTCGACGCGCCGCTGGGCGATCATCAGCTGGTACTTCCTCGCGCAAGGTCTGGTGCTCGGATCGCTGTGGGCCTACGAAGAATTGGGTTGGGGCGGCTATTGGGGCTGGGATCCCGTCGAGAACGCCGGATTTTTGCCGTGGCTGACCTCCACCGCGTTTTTGCATTCGATCATGATTCAAGAGCGGCGCGGCATGCTCAAAGTTTGGAACGTCTGCCTGGTCATCATCACCTTCCTACTCACCATCGTCGGCACCTTCATGACCCGCTCGGGCATCGTTCAGTCGGTGCATGCGTTCGGGCAAGACACCGAGCTGGCGTGGATCTTCGGCGGCTTCATTTTCGTCGTCGCGGTGTTCGCGTTTGGATTCGTCATCTATCGTCTGCCGCTTTTGCGCAGTCGCAATGAGCTCGATTCGTGGATCTCGCGCGAGTTCGCGTTCTTGGTGAACAACTGGATTCTGCTGTCGGCGGCGTTCTTCGTGCTCACCGCGACGCTGTTTCCCACCATCTCCGAAGCGATCACTGGCGAGCGCATCACCGTCGGTCCGCCGTTCTTCACCAAATGGATGACGCCGATCGGGCTCACCTTGCTGTTTTTGACCGGCGTGGGACCGCTCATCGCCTGGCGTAAAGCGTCGACCGAAAATCTGCGGCAGCAGTTTCTCAATCCATTCATCGGCATGGTGCTGACCATCGGCGCGCTGCAATTTGTGCCGGGGCTGCGCGGCTGGATGCGCTGGAGCTTTGGCACCGCGCACCCGTTCACCTTCGGAATTCCGCTCACCGCGTCGGTGCTCTGCTTCGGTCTGTGCACCTTTGTATTCGTCACCATCACACAGGAAGTGTATCGCGGCACGCGCGTCAGGCAGACCCACACCAAGCTCGACTTCTTTACGTCGCTGATTGGTCTGGTGGCGCGCGGCAAGCGTCGCTACGGCGGATACCTGGTGCATGTGGCGGTGGTGCTGATGTTCATCGGCTTTGCCGGCGACGCCTATAAGAAGGAGAGCGAAGCGACGCTCGAGCGCGGCAAGTCGGCGCAGCTCGATCGCTACAGCGTTCGCTTCGACGGGCTTTCACACACGTCCGATTCAGAAAAAGAGATGATTACCGCGAACCTGACCGTCTTTGCCGACGGAAAAGAGTTCGCCAAGATGGCGCCGGGAAAATGGATCTTTCGCCATCACGAAGACGAGCCGACCACCGAAGTCGACATCAAAAAGATGGTGCGTGGCGATCTTTATTTGATCTTGAACGGCTACGACGGCGAAATGGCCAACATCAAGATCGTGATCAATCCGCTCATCAATTGGATCTGGATGGGCTTTCTACTTTTGGTGCTGGGCACCGCCATCGCCTTCATGCCCGATCGCGCCTATCAATTGGCGGCGTCGGCGGCGCGTTCGGACAAGGGCGCCAGCGCCGGGGCAGTGGCCACGCTGCTGCTCTTCTTTCTGTTCTCGTCGGTAGCACGTGCGCAGGACGCTCCACAGATGGAGCAGGCGCACATGACCGACTTACATTCGGCGCGCAGTAGCGACGAGCGGGCTCTCTTCCAGAAATTGAAATGTCTGTGCGGCTGTCCGCACAACCTCGACGAATGCGGCAGCGAGTGTGGACCGGGCGTGAAGCGCCGTCTCGAAGTGCAGAAGATGCTCGACGCTGGAAAATCGCAGCAGGACATCATCGACTGGTCGGTGGGCAGCTACGGCCAGCAGGTGCTGCTCATGCCGCTCGACAAGGGCATCAATCGCATTGCCTGGGGATTGCCCTACGCGGCCATCTTTGGCGCTGTAGGCATGCTCGCGTTCGTTGGACGAAAGTGGACCCGCAAGCCGCCCGCGCCTGCGTCGAGAACGCCCGAGCGCGCGAATCCCTCAGACGGCGAGTACGAAGCCAAATTGGAAGATGAGCTCGACAAGCTCGATTAGCGCGCCGCGCTCGCGCGGAAAACAAATCTACCTGCTCGTCAGCGGACTTTTGGTCGCCGCCGTCGCGGTCTACCTGTCGGTGGGCAGCGGGGCTGGCACCGGCGGCCATTTTACCGGCGCGATGGTCTGCCTGTGCGTCGCCGCATTCGTCCTCATGCTCACCGTGTGGATTCTTTTTCGCTCGGCGACCATGTTGGCCATTGGACCCAAGGCCGAAGAGGCGAGGGTGGCCACCGGGCGTCGTCGCAAAGAGCTCGAGCGCGAAAAGCAGGCGCTGCTCAAAGCGATCAAAGAGCTCGAGTTCGATCATGAGATGGGCAAGATTTCCGACTCCGACTTTCGCGAGATCGGCGGACTCTATCGTCAACGCGCGGTGCGCGTACTCCGCCAACTCGACGAAGCGAGTGGAGACTATCGCGCGCAGATCGAGCGCGAAGTCGCAGCGCGTTTGGGCGTGCAGGGTCTAGCGTCGAGGGTTGAGGGACGAGGGGTCGAGGAGGACGGTCGACGGTCGACGGTCGACGGTCAACGGTCCCAGACGGTTCCGATCTCATGCTCGCAGTGCGGCACGGTGAACGATGCCGACGCTGCATTCTGCAAGAAGTGCGGCATCAAGGTGTCGGCGTGAGGCTCGCACTCCTGCTCACGCTTTCGTCGGCGATCGTTTCGTCGTCAGCGTTCGCGCAACCGATGATGGGCGGCGGCGGGCAGGGACCGATGATGGGCGGCGGGCAGGGACCGATGATGATCGATCCGTCTCGCATGTCCGGCATTCCTAGACCGGATCCCAACATTCCCGTCGGCACCATCACCGTGCGGGTGATTCGCGGCGACCTGACCCACAACATGGTGGGCGTCGACGTGACGCTTACCGACGGCGAAGGACATCGCCTGTCCGCCAAGACCGAAGGTGAAACAGCGCGCGCGACTTTTTCGGGGCTCACCGGCGGTCCGTACATCGCGCACGCCAAAGATGCCGAGGGCGTTGAGCTCACCTCGCAGTCGATCGAGCTTCAGCCCAATGCTGGAATCGCCACTATGCTGGTATTTCCCGCCGGCGGTCCGGGCGCGGCCGACAGCGTTGCGCGCCCCGACAAGAGCGTGGCCCCGAACACCATCGTCGTCAAAGCCGTCGATGGCGAAGGCAAAGGCATTTCTGCGCTCGATGTCGTAGTCGGACACATGCGCTCAGGCGAGACGCAGGTTCGCGAGCTTCGCGCCAAGACCGACAAGAATGGTGAAGCAAAAATCGAAGGCGTCGACGCCAAGCCTACTTCGGGATATTTGGCCGAGGTGTTGAAAGATGGCGCGCGCTTTTCGTCGAAGCCATTTCGCATCTCGGAAAACATGGGCTCGAGAGTGGTGATCGAAGTTCGACCGGTTTCGCGCGATCTCGGCACGCTCAAGTTCGGCAAGGCCTCCCGCTTCGTGGTCCAGGTTCTCGACGACGCCATCGAGGTCGCCGAGATGCTGCACCTGGAAAATCCGGGAACCACGCCGATCGATCCCGGTTCAGGCGGGCTGCACATTCCGCTTCCCGAGAGCGCGGTGCAGGCCACCAGCGTCGCCCCGCAGCCGCGTCCCGAGCTGACGGTGAGCGGTCACGAAGCGCTGTGGCGCGGCCCGATTCCGCCCGGCGAAACCGAAATCGACATCGCCTACGTGCTCGCCTACAAGGGCGACTCGGTCAGCGTGCATCAGCCGATGTCGGTGGCGCTCGACGACGTGCTGGTACTCGCTGAGAAGATGGAGAATCTCGAGATTCACGGCAACCAGCTGTCGTCGGAGACGCAAAAGATCGGCGGTCGCACCGCGCTCATCTATCGCGGCCCGGGCGTTTCTGCCGGCCAGATGCTCTCGCTGGAGGTGACCGGGCTGCCCCATTCCGATCCCACCTGGCGATTTTTGGCAGCGGGACTTTCCATCGCCATCGTGTTCGGCTTTGGAATCTTCGCCTTCCGCGGGCGATCGCTTCATCAAGAGCTCCTCGATCGGAAGGAGCGGTTGCTCACCGAGCTGGTGGCGCTCGAATCAAAAGGCGGCGATCAGGCCAAGCGCGCGCGCAAGCGAGAAGAGCTGACTAGCAAATTGGCAGACACCTATCGCGAGCTCGATGAGGTGAACGTCTGATAGCGCCGCTCACTCGAAGTGATCGGCACTATCAGTCGATCTACGAACCTGCGGTTCCCCCGTCGTGCGAAGCCCGACGGGTCCCCCTCCGCGGCGCCGCTCATTTCATTCGAGCGGCGCTCTGAGTCCGGCAGACGAGCGTCGGCTCGATCGCGTCGAAGCAAAACGAGTTGCGAAAGTGTACGGGCGACAGCGCGCGCTCCAGCCGGTCGATCTCACGCTCGAGCCAAATCAGATCACCGCGCTTCTCGGCGAAAACGGCGCCGGCAAATCGACACTGCTCGGGATCCTGGCGACCCTGATCTCTCCCAGCTCGGGCGAAGTGCTCTATCACGCGCCTGGGAACGTTGCGCTGGAAGACCAAGCGCTTCGGCGCACCATCGGTGTGATCGCGCACGACAGCTTTTGCTACGGCGATCTGACCGGTCGCGAGAACCTCTCATTTTTTTCACGGCTCTATCGCGTTGCCGACGCTATGAAGCGCACCGACGCGCTGCTCGCACGCGTGGGCATCGAAGCCGCCGCCGATCGTCCGGCCCGCACCTATTCGCGCGGTATGATGCAGCGCCTCGCGGTGGCGCGCGCACTCATCCATTCGCCCGCCATTCTCTTGTGCGACGAGCCCTTTACTGGCCTCGATCGCTCGGGCGTGCAGATGTTCTCCCAGATTCTGCGCGAAGAGCGCGGGCGCGGCGCCATCGTGTTGGTGGTGACCCACGAGTTCGAAGCCATCGCCGGCCTGGTCGATCGTGTGCTGGTGCTCAGCCGCGGCGCCCTGGTGCACGACGGTCCGGCACCGAGCGCATGTACCGCCGTCGAAATCGAACGCATTTATACCTCGGCTCAACGTTTGCGCGCTCCTTCGGCCGCTGGTACAGGTAAAGGGTGAGCGTCGTGCGCGAGGTGGCCCTTCTTTTATGGAAGGACGTCGTGGTCGAGCTGCGCGCCAAAGAGCTGCTCTTCGGCACCGTCTTCTTCGGTGCGATCTTGGTGCTGATCTTTGCCTTCGCATTTTATGGCGGCGAACGCCCGCCCGTCGACGTGATGTCGGGCGTCTTGTGGGTGGCCATCGCGCTTTCGGGCACGCTGGCCATCGGCCGAGCGTTCGAGCGCGAACGCGAAGGCAATACGCTGCGCGCGCTCTTGCTGGCGCCTATCTCGCGCTCATCGCTCTACCTTTCCAAGCTGATCGCAATCGCACTGCTCATGGCCATCGTCGAGCTGGTGGTGGCGGTGCTGCTCTCGTTCATGCTGCATGCGTCGCTGATCGAACACGTTCTTTCGCTGGCCGCGCTGCTGCTGCTCGGTACGGTAGGATTCGGTGCGGTGGCATCGCTGTTCGGCGCTGCACTCGGCCGCGCTCGCTCGCGCGACGTGCTCTTGCCGCTTTTGGTCTACCCACTGTCGGTTCCGGTGCTGATCGCCGGCACCCGCGCCACCACCGCGCTGCTCCTCGGCGAAGATGCGAGCTTCTGGCTCAAGTTCCTGCTCGTGTATGATGCGATCTTCATCTCGATCGGAGTTTGGGTGTTCGAACCGGTGGCGGTGTCTGAATGAAGCGACTGGGACCCTTTTATCTTTTGTGTTTGGCGGTGGCGGTCATCGGGCTGGCAATTTGTCCGACCTTGGTGGTGCTGGCGCCGCGCGAAACCACCATGGGATTCGTGCAGAAGATCTTCTACTACCACGTGCAGTCGGCATGGCTGTGCTTCATGGCGGTGTTCGTGTGCGCCGGTGGCTCGGCGGCCTACCTCTTCGGAAAATCGGAAGCGGGCGATCGCGTCGCCGTTGCCGGCGGAGAATTGGCCGTTCTGTTCGGGATCTGCACGCTGGTGACGGGGCCGCTGTGGGCTCGCAAAGCATGGGGCGCCTACTGGCAGTGGGACGTGCGACTCACCACCACGCTGCTCCTGCTCATGATCTTCGTCGCCTATCTTTTTTCTCGACGTTACGGCGGACCGGGCTCGAAGAAGCTGGCTGCAGGGCTAGCGCTCTTCGGCGCCGCCGATGTTCCGCTCATCTATTTGTCGGTCAGCATCTGGCGGACAATTCATCCGAAGACCACGGTGGTCTCGTCTCTGCAGCCGGGAATGCGCGGACCGTTTTGGGCGGCCTTCGCCACCTTCGCCTGTTTGTTCGTCGTCCTTTTCGGAATGCGCATGGCACTCGAACGCAGCCGCGCCAAACTCGATGAGCTGTATCTCGCCGCGGAAGACGCCGGCCTTTTGGATGGAGACGCATGACCCCTTTCATTTTCGCGCTGACTGTTTTGCTCGACGTCGCCGCTCCGAGAAATTTGCCGCCCGCTCCCGACACCGTGCAGGTGGCACAAAAAGATTCGATCGCACCAAAAGATTCAGAAGGTTTCGTCCCGGTGAACGGCGACATGCTGCAGCAGGGCGAATCGATTCCCGCCAGTCGTTTAGTCGCCGGCGCCTACGGTTTCATCTTCGCCATGGTGGCCCTCTATGCCGCCTCAGTGGCCTCACGCGCCAAGCGAGTGGAAGAAGAGCTGACCGCGCTCAAGGCTCGTTTGGAAAAACGTGCCTCGTGAACCCGTAAGATGCCTACCACCGCGCATTTCATCTACATTCCGGCGGTGCTGGTTCTCGGGGTAGTGATTGGATTCGTCCTCGGCGGCCGCGCCGCCCGAGATGCCTTTGCCGGCCAGGCCGAAAAAGATCGCGCGCGCGCCGAACGGAAGGCCAAACGCGAAGCGGACAAGCCCTCGCCTTCTTAGCAGTCGAGCGGTCCATTTCCAGATCCGCAAGGTTCGTTTCCAAATCTGCAACGTTCATTTCCAAATCTGGACGGGATGCGACAGCGGCTTAGATCCTTTGCATGGGCGTTGGTCCGTCAGGCGAGATTTGGATCGGTGATTTTCGGCCGCAGCGTCCGCGATTCACCATCAAACAGGAACAGTCTCTCGCCTGGTTAGCCGCCGCCCACGCGCGCGCTGAGTGGACGCGTACCAACCAGGTGGGCTTATCAGAGTCGTTTCGCGAGCGACTCGAAAAAGTCATCCATCGCGTCTGCTGTGCGCCATCACAGATCGCCAGCCGCGGCAGCGAGCTCTCCGATTTCGAGCACACCCGCTGGAACGAGATGGCGATCTATCGCCTCGACGAAAATCCGCAAGGCCGCGGAATGCGCGCACGCACCGAATTCTTCGCCAACGCGGTTGCCAACTATTTCGATCGTGCCTATGCCGAAGAGGTCGAGCCGCCGGGCGACCTGATTCACGTCACCTGCACCGGGTATCTTTCGCCGAGTGGTGCGCAGCGGTTGGTCGCGCGCCGAGGCTTTAGCGATCGCACCCGCGTGACCCACGCCTATCACATGGGCTGTTACGCCGCTTTCCCGGCGCTGCGTATCGCTGGCGGCTTTGCGCACTCACCTTCCTCTTTTCGCAGCCACGCCGGCGCACGCATCGACATCGCGCACACCGAGCTGTGCACGCTCCATCTCGATCCGAGTCAGCATTCGCCCGAGCAACTGGTGGTGCAGAGCCTGTTTGCCGATGGCTACATTCGCTACTCCGTCGCGCAGGCGAGTGATCGCCCCGGGCTGAAGGTGCTCGCGCTCGACGAGGCGATCTTGCCCGACAGTACGGCCTCGATGAGCTGGATGTGCTCGGAATGGGGCATGCAGATGACCTTGGCGCGCGACGTGCCGGAGCGAATCGCCAAAGCGCTGCTCCTGTTTTTGCGGCGCCTGTATGCGCGCGCGGGTCTGGATCTCGCCGAACGTCGATCCGAAACATTTTTCGCCGTGCATCCGGGCGGCCCCAAGATCATCGATCGAGTGCGTGATGTGCTCGAGCTCTCCGAGGCGCAGGTGAGCATGAGTCGCGAAGTGCTGCGCCGATTCGGCAACATGTCGTCAGCCACCTTGCCGCACGTTTGGGGGGAGCTCGTCGCGGCACCGGAGGTACCGACCGGCTCGATCGTCGCCAGCTTGGCGTTTGGGCCTGGCCTCACGGTGTGCGGCGCGCTCATGGTCAAACAGTGATTCTGCTGCTCTTTCCGCTGGCAATTCAGGGTGGCGCGATGATTCTCGATGAGGCTTGGTTTCACCGACGGCGTGGTCTGCCGCGTTGGGAGCGCATCGGACACCCGCTCGATACGCTCACAGTGCTCATCTGCTTTCTGTTCGTGCTGTTCGTTCCGCCAAATGCGAAGGGCGCGCTGGCGGCTTATATCGCCCTCGCCGGATTTTCCTCGCTGTTCATCACCAAAGACGAGTGGGTTCACTCGAAGATGTGCGAGCCGGCAGAGCACTGGCTGCACGCGATCTTGTTCGTACTCCACCCGATCGTGTTTTTCACCACTGCGCTTCTGTGGCGCAGCGGTGCGCGAACGGCTCTGTGGGTGCAAGCCGCGCTCATCTTTGGATTCGGTCTATACCAACTTCTGTATTGGAGTTTTCTGTGGAAGCCACATCGACCATAAACAACGCGATCTATTCCGAGCTTGGTGAGCGCTGGTATCAGGCCAAAGACGATCCCATCGCGCTTTTGCGAGCGGAGTCGCGCTGTCGCAATCCATGGATCGCCGAGCAGATTGTCCACGCCTTTGGCGAACGACGTTGCAACATCCTCGACGTGGGCTGTGGCGCAGGATTTCTCGCCAACGATTTGGCGCAACGAGATCATCAAGTAGTGGGCTTCGACGCGTCGGAAGAAAGTCTGGCGGTCGCGGCACGTCACGATTCGACGAAAAGCGTTCGCTTTCAAACCGGAGACGCGCACCAACTGCCATTTTCTGATGGTGCATTCGACGTGGTCTGTGCCATGGATTTTCTCGAGCACGTCGACGACCCAGCGCGAGTCATTGCCGAAGCAGGTCGCGTGCTGGCGGTGGGCGGACTATTTTTCTTTCATACCTTCAATCGCAACTTCCTCTCCTGGCTGGTGGTGATCAAAGGCGTCGAATGGTTCGTCAAGAACACGCCGCGCGAGATGCACCTGTTGCGAATGTTTTTGAAACCGAAAGAGGTCGCGAGAATGTGCCAAGATGCGGGGCTGCGGATCGAGATCTTGCATGGGATGGCGCCCAAGATCGGTCGCGCATTTTTCAAAATGCTCGCCAGTGGCTCCGTCGGAGACGATTTCGAATTCCGTTTTGGTACCCGAACTACAACTGGCTACATTGGAATGGCTCAGAAGATGTGAGGTGTTAGAGTGTGGGTGAACGCTGGAGAGCCGGCGCGCATCTAATCGATGTGACAAACCGCACTCTCTGCATGGCCCTCTTGCTTGCCTCGGCCTGTGGTAGTGAAGCCGCCGACACTGAGACCGACACCGACACCGACACCAACACTGACCTTTACGAAATCATCACCGTGGATTCAGACGGAGGAACCTGCACCGACGAGAACGCACCCGGCTATCCGCATTGTCCGTACGGCTTCGCCACCAACTCGACCATCGCCAACCTCTCTTTTCTCGGTAAGGCGGACAAGAACGGATCTGCGGGGACTGTTTCCTACGATCAGCTGCCGCTCAACTCACTCGATCTGGCGACCTACCATGAAAACTCGGCGGTGAAGTATCTGGTGCTGTTTGCCGTCGCCGGTTGGAGCGAGCCGTGCAGTTTGGAGCAGCCCGCGCTCGCAGATGCGCAAAAGAAATATGAGAGCCGCGGCGTGCGGTTCTTGGAAGTACTGACGCAGGGGTTCGATCCTGAAGTCGGAGGTGCGACCGAAGCGGATCTAGATCGCTGGCAAGCGCTCCACGATCTGCATTTCGCACTGGCGCTCGACTCGAAGAGACAGATGCTTCGCTACACCACCTTCTATCCTTACCGCATCTACGTCCGCACGTCCGACATGAAGATCGTTTCGATCGACCGCGAAAACATCGACAGGGAATTGTCTTTGCTGACCGACAACTCGGCAGGTCGCTGAATCGCTGCCCATCAGAAGTCGTCACCCGGTTGTCTGACGTAATCATTCCAGCGATTTTTCCGCAAACATTACCGAGTATGATAAAATACTACGGAGAGGTGCTCGGATGTCCGTTCCCTCCGTGAGTTTGATGATTCCAGCGTACAACCAGTCTGGCGCTGACGCTAGCTTCAGCCGAGCTCTTTAGATTGGGATCCCCATGAAAATCGCAGTGATCGTTGACAATTATAATTACGCCAGATTTATTGGCGAGGCGCTCCTCTCGGTAAAGAACCAAGTGAGAGCGGCTGACCAGATCATCGTAGTGGACGATGGGTCAACGGATAACTCGCTCGAGGTATTGAATGATCTCAAGTCGTCGCTTCCAAATCTTCAGATCGTGGCAAAGCCGAATGGCGGACAGCTTTCGGCGTTCAACGCGGCAGTCGAAAAAGTGCAGGCGGACGTCGTCACCTTCCTAGACAGCGACGATTGGTATCACCCCGAGTATCTTGCAGAGGTAGAAAAGCAATTCATCAGCGGAAAAGCCGATGTGCTCTTCTGCACGCCGTATTGCCGCGCGTAGCACAAATATTTTCAGTATTGGATGGCAAAATCTTTGGTTCGAGATGCACATCCTTAAAACGCATCCGCTCCGATGAACGAACTGCCCTTCACCGAGTCGGCGAAGAAACGCCGCTTCGTCTCCAATTCCGTGCGGACCGTCGGTCTCGTATACGAGACCGCTCCGTATCTGGTCATCAGTCTCGGAATCGCCGCTCTATTCCAGGCGTTAACACCGCTTATGGTAGCGCTGGTCTCCAAGCAAATAATCGATTCGGTCGTCGAGATCCACGCGAAAGGGGCGACGACCGCTCGCTATTTTTCGGCGCTGAGATGGGTGGCACTCGAGTGCGGGATCGTGGTCATTCAATCCTTGACGCGCGATTGGAATAACTACGTCAAGCCTCTCCTCCGATCTCGTGTCGGACTGTCGTTGAGCACGCGGATCATGACCAAGGCGTGTAGCCTCACCTTCTCTCACTTCCAAAATCCAGCGTTCGTCAATCAACTGGCGCGCGCGCGAGAGCAGTGCCAACAGCGGCCGATCGAAATGATGTTTCAGCTGGTCGAGCTGTTCCAATCTTGCGTAGCGCTGGTGAGCTACACGATCGTCATATCGACCTTTGCACCCTGGATGATCGTGCTGCTAATCGCTTCAGTGCTGCCACCCTTTTGGGTAGAGGTTAAAAAGGGGACCGCGACATTTGAGCTCGCCCATGACCAAGCCGAACGTAATCGTAAGGGTTGGTATCTCGAATGGGTTCTCACTACCGAAGGGCCAGCCCGGGAGGTCAAAGCGCTCGCGATCGGTCCGTGGCTGATAAAAAAATATAAAGACCTCCAACAAGTGTTTATCACCAAGGAGGCGCGTCAATTACGAAAGTTCTTCTTTGGAACGGGCTCTCTTGGTCTCCTGCGAACCTTGGTTGTCTATGCCGTTTATGGGTACGTTGTGCGGGAAGCGATGTTTGGACGAATCACGCTTGGCACGATGACCCTTTATCTCTCCGTGTTCCAACAGGCGCTCTATGCGCTCGGCTCGTCGATGATCAGTTTGGCCAGTTTGTACGAAGGCAATCTGTTCATGTCCAACCTCTTCGAGTATCTCGCGCTGCCAGAAGACGATGTTGGGAGCGCCATCGACCCAAGCGATACCATCGACCACGCCCCTTCCATCGAATTCCAGAAGGTGCGGTTCGCCTATTCCGGAAGCGGTCCGGACGTCTTGCGCGATTTCGATTTGGCGATCCGCCCTGGCGAGGCGATGGCACTCGTCGGGCTAAACGGCGCGGGAAAGACGAGCATCGTCAAATTACTAGCCGGATTGTACGATCCACTCGAGGGAAAGATTCTGATCGACCAGACCGATGCGAGCACCAAACGGCGCGGTTGGCGTCGCCAAAATATCGGAGTTCTCTTCCAAGACTACCTACGATTCGATTTCAGCGCCGTCGAAAATATCGCCTTAGGCTGGGTGCCCGAGATCGACAATCGTTCGCGGGTGGAGCAGGCGGTAAAGAGTGCAGGTGCAGACAAACTGATTTCGCGCCTTTCTGGGGGACTGGACACGGCGCTCGGCCCTGCCTTCGGCGGAATCGATCTTTCGGGCGGCCAGTGGCAAAATTTAGTGCTGGCGAGGCTTCTCATGCGCCGGAGCCCGGTGCTGGTTCTCGACGAACCGACCGCCGCGCTCGATGCCAGCGCGGAGGACGAAATGTTCGCGCGCTTTGCAGAGTGGAAAAAAGACCGGACCGTGATCCTGGTGACCCACCGCTTCTCGACGCTAAAGCTCGTCGATCGGATCGCCGTAATCGAAGAGGGGCATGTGGTCGAGATTGGGACGCACGAGGAGCTCATGTCGCTCGGCAAACGCTATTTCGCTCTCTTCAATCTTCAGCGTTCCGGGTATGACTTCAAAAAGGAACCTACGTCTCCTGCGCTCACCGCCACTTCAGCAGTCGACGTTGGTACTGTTCGCGGTTGATGCATGTCAGTAGCGCAGCGCGACGTGTTGGCTGGATCTGAGCTTGGGCAGATCCATCTTGCGCGCTGGCTCCCCGGGGCGTTCGAGCACGATCTGATGATCGACGCCGGGCGTCACCGGAATCTCTCTGGAGACCGACAGCGATTCCACTTTTCCATCGATCGAGATGGTGGCCGGCGAATCGATGCGGACATCGAGCAGCGCGGGACCGCTCTTTGGCGGGGAGTCCCAAAGCACGAAGGCCACGCCCGCCAAGATGACCACGCCAACGATGACGCGTAGTCGCTGCCACGTCGTGCGCGAACGTCGCTTGGTTTTGGGACGAATGGTGGTGGCCGCTTCCGATCGGCCGAGACCGAGGGATGGAAAGTGAGCCTGCGCTGGAACGGACGATTGAACGATGACCGTGGTCAGCGGCGCCGGAAGTTTGTCGGTCGACTTGGGGATGGGCGCCGGCGTCGAGCTGGCAGTGGCCGCCTCCATCGGTACCGACGGAGTGCGCTTGTCGATAGCCGTAGGCGCATCGATCCATTTGATCTGACTTTTCTCCTCGACTTGCAGAAGAAAGTCTTCGAGCGTGCCGTAGCCAGCCGCATGCACGTCCGCCTGTTGCGCTTCGAGCTTGTCGTGAAATAGCTTTTGCATATAGCTGGACAGCGCCAGCGAATCCGCCTCCCAGCCCTTCTTGCGAATCAGCCCTTCCAGCGCGGAGCGCATCTGCTCGGCAGTGGCGTATCTTTTGTCGGCCTGCTTTTCGAGTGCACGCTGGACGATCTGCTCCAGCTCGATCGGCACGTCCGGATTGATCGCCATCAGCGACGGCCCCGGTTCTTCGGCGACCGCCAGCAGCGTCTCCATCTCGGTGGGCCGTTTGAACAGGCGCTTGAGCGCAAGCAGCTCCCACATGATGATGCCGGCGGCGAACACGTCGGTGCGCGCATCGACCGCGCGGCCGCGCGCCTGCTCCGGCGACATGTAGGAGAATTTTCCTTTGAGAAATCCGGCCTGCGTCTGCTCGGCGTTGATCCCGCGCGTCACCTTGGCGATGCCGAAGTCGANNGTCGCGATGCACGATGCCGAGCGGCACGCGATCGGCACCGGTGCGCGTGTGCGCGTAGTGCAAGCCGGCCAGTACGTCGGCGACGATGCGACAGACCAGGGCCGGCGAGGGCAGAATCCGCGTCTGTTCGATCTGCTTCACCAGCTTGCGCGTATCTTCGCCGTGCACGAACTCCATGGCGATGAAGTACTGATCGTTGATGCGACCGAGATCGAAGATCTGCACGATGTTGGGATGGTTGAGGCGCGCCACCGTGTGCGCTTCGTTGACGAACATCTTCACGAAGGTGGGATCGCTCGAATAGAGCGGCAGGATGCGCTTGACCACCACCAGCTTTTCGAACCCTTCGACGCCGGTGGAGCGCGCCAAAAAGAGCTCGGCCATACCGCCTTCCGCCAGCTTGCGCCGCAGGTCGTATCTACCGAATGGAGCTGCCAAGCCTCAAAAAATAGCAGAGATCGACCGCCTTGACATCTTCGACCGCTCGGCTTCATCGTATCGGTCCCCTTTGTTTCGAAACCGAAGGGCTGGAGGGTGTGATGTTCGATCTGTCGCTGACCGAAGAACAAGAGGCCTTGATCGAGACCGCGCGTGATTTTTCGCGCAAAGAGATCGCACCCGTCGCTGGCCATCTCGACGAAGAGGGCAAGTTTCCCCACGAGCTTCTGGCCAAGGCGTTCCAGACCGGACTGTTCAACTTCGAGGTGCCGGAAGCCTACGGTGGGCTGGGACTGTCTTGCCTCACTCACTCGCTGATTCTAGAGGAGCTCTCCTGGGGATGCGCCGGCGTGAACACCACCATCACCGCCAACATGCTCGGCGCAATGCCGCTCATCATTGCCGGCACCGATGAGCAAAAGAAGAAATATTTGGGTCGCATGGTCTCCGGCAACGGCGGAAAGCCAGTCTACGGCTGCTACGCATGTTCGGAGCCCGACGCCGGCTCGGATGTAGCGGCGATGCGCACGAAAATCGAGAAGCACGGCGACGACTACGTGATAAGCGGCCAAAAGCGCTGGATCACCAATGGCGCAGTCGCCGAATTTTGCACCATGTTCGGGACGCTCGATCCCAAGCTCAAACACAAAGGGATCACCGCCTTCGTGGTCGACATGAACACGCCTGGGGTGAAGGTCGGCAAAAAAGAGAACAAGATG
>PLXG01000146.1:0-11746 GCA_003153195.1 Myxococcales bacterium | reverse complement strand
AGTTCATGCTCGCCGAGATGGCGATTGCCTACGAGACCACGCGACTGCTCTATATGAAGGCATCGTGGATGGTCGACTCCGGCAAGCTCGATTCGGTGGTTTCGTCGTACGCCAAGGCCTATGGCGCCGATGCCGCCATGCGCGTCAGCACCGATGCGGTACAGATCTTCGGCGGCTATGGATATACCAAAGAATATCCGGTCGAGAAGCTGATGCGCGATGCGAAGCTCTTGCAGATCTACGAAGGAACTTCGCAGATTCAGCGCATGGTCATCGCCCGCCACCTCTTGGCTTCGAAGTAGTTTCCCGCACGCACTCTTCGGTTTCCATTTCTGGAGCTCGGCTGATGCGGGCCTCTCGCACGTCACCGCAAGATGGTCTATAATAAAACCAGTGCTGGCACGCATCCTCCGAGTGGCAGCTCTTTTGATCTCGGGATGGTCGTCGATCGCGCGTGCCGAAGATCAGCAGCAACTAGAGACGGCCAAGCTTTTTTTTCAAGCAGGTGCGGCACACTACCAGCGCACCGAATTTGACCGGGCGATTGACGAGTTCAGGTCAGCCTATGCGATATCGCAGCGGCCGGCGATCCTCTACAATATTGCTCGTTGCCATGAACGACTCGCGCAATATCGCGAGGCAGCGGCGGCGTTCAGAAGCTATCTCGACGCAACTCCCGGCGCGGAAGATCGGACCGAAATCCAAGGCCGAATCGCGCTTCTCGAATCGCTGATTGGCAGCTCTAACCAGCTCGAACCTGCCAAGACTCGGTTCTTCGAGGGTGCGGCAAAATACGAGCGCGAAGACTTCGCAGGGGCCATCGAAGACTTTCGCGAAGCCCTTCGCCTGTCGAAGCGGGTCGACCTCTTGTACAACATCGCGCGCTGTCAGGAGCGGCTAGGGCACTGGGACGATGCAATCGCAACTCTACTCGAGTACCTAGCGCAGCGTCCGAACGCGGATGATCGATCGCAAGTCGAGCGCCGTATCGCCCGCTTCGAAGAGTTGCGCGCGGCCAGCCAGCCCAAGAAGATCATCTTGCGCGAAGTTCCCGTTGATCACCGGCCTTGGGGGGTTCGACATCGCAACAGTCTCATTGTCGGGGGGACGACCCTCGCACTTTTCGCGACCTCGCTCGGCACCGGATTGGCCGCGCACCAGTTGGACGGCGATCTGACGAAGAGTTGCCTCAATTCCGGCTGCGACGGCGGTCGGCGCGACGATATCCAGCGCGAAAGACAACTTGGGATCGCATCCGACGTATTCATGGGCATCGCCATTGCGGCCGCGGTGGCGACGATCGTCATCTACGCCGTCGAGACCCGTCCACCCAAAACCGATCGAGCGCAGGCGCCTTTGGGGATCAGGTTTGCTGGCCTCGGAGTCGCTTTTTGATGCGCAGATTGGTTCTCGTCGTCGCGATGATGGGTTGTACCGCGATCGATGATCCGTCGCGATTTCACATCGTCCCTTCCTCACTGTCGACAATCTCGATCGATCCCGACCTGATCGCCGCGGACGGTCAAGCAAACGCAACCATCTCCGTCAAGATTGTCGACTCGCTGAACAAACCCCTCATGGGCCGACGGATTTCCATTCAGTCGGATCGAGGCGCTGTCGACGTGCTGGTGCCTACCAGCCAAAGGACCCCGAGCACCGGAATCGTCACGTTCACGGTCTCATCCACGCAGTCGGGGCGTGCCTCCTTCATCGCGATCGATTTGGATGACCCGCAGCTCGAGGCGTTGACGGCCGTCCTTCGTATCAACGAGCTGAGCGACGCGCGTAGCTCGGTCACCGCGACACTCGCTACGGTTCCTGCTGATGGCCAGTCGCTCGCGACCGTGCTGGTCGACGTGCGGGACAACTTTGGCGATCCGCTCCCTGGCCGAACCGTCGCGCTGAGCTCTTCGCGCGGCGAGTCGGATGTTCCCGGCCCGACACAAACGACGGATGAGACCGGCCTCGCGACGCTCACCATCACCTCGACTCATCCCGGCCTGGCCATGGCTCAAGTGACCGACGTCGAGTCCGGACTCACGTTTGCGAGCGAACCGCTGTTGCAATTCACTCCCGCCGCAGATTCGTCGAAGAGCAGCATGGTGCTCACAGAGGAGTGCGTGAACACAAAGGTGACAGTCACACTGCGAGATGCGGAAGGTGAGGCGATTTCGGGCGTGAGCGTGCAGATCGTCGCGGATCTTCCAATCCTCGTCGATCGCACTTCTGTCACGACGGATGATCAAGGCACCGCCGCCTTCGAGGTCACGCCCAACTCGGATGGCATCGCGCAAATTCATGCCACCACCACCTATTTCACCTTTGCATCCGTGCCGCTGTTTGTTGGTAACTCCTGGCGTCGCTGTCCAGACAGCCCTCACTCGCAGACTCAAGCGTCGAGCGCGATTCTGGGAGACGCCTTCTACAGCTATGGAGTCGGCCGCAACGATATTACGGGGTCGGCGCAAATCGTTCGGTTTGATCTGAAGCCGCTTGGAACATGGTCCAATCTAGGGCTCGGACCGGCCGGCCAGTCCGGTGGGAACGCGGTACCTTCCGGCGGGCTGGGCTTGGCGGTATCAGGTCAACTCCTGGTCCTGTTCGATACGAATTATTGGTTCGAATTATTCGATCCAACTTCGGGCTGGGGCGTTCCCGATGCTTTCGACTGTCCGGTTGGTGTCACCTGTGTTCCACCGTCGCGGCAGTTCGGTGCCGGAGCGACCATCGACAACGTCGCCTACCTGTTCGGTGGCTACATCGCACCGAACACGATACAGGACTTCTGGTCTTACGATCCGCAAGCGAACAGTTGGCAGTTGCTGCCTGACGGTCCATCCGCCAGGGAGCACGCTGCCGCGGCTGCGCTGGACCAAAAGCTCTACCTGTTTGGAGGTGACAGCGACACAACGACGCTCAATGACCTGCACGCATTCACGCTGTCCACGTCGACTTGGGAACAGATCTCGCCAATGAACCAAGCGCCCAGCGCACGGTCCGGCCATTCACTCACCGCGCTCGATGGAAAGCTCTACGTGTATGGCGGCGGCAGCACGAACCTTGATGCCGGAGGAACTGGAGATGCCGACATTCATACCTTCGATCCGACGAACAACCTGTGGAGCGACCTTGCTCCGAACAATCCTCCGCCGGTTCGCCGCTATCACAGCGCCGGCGCGTACCGCGGAGGTTTGCTCGTCTTCGGTGGTGAACCCGTACCCTTTACCATGTCATCTAGTCTTGCCGATCTCTGGTACTATCGTCCGTAAAGTTTGAGCGAGATCTACGAAGGAACCTCGCAGATTCAGCGCATGGTCATCGCCCGTCACCTCTTGGCTTCGAAGTAGTTTCCCGCACGCACTCCTCGGGTTTCTTGTCCGCGCGCAACCCGATGAACGTCGGGTGGCGCAGGGCCCCGTCGGCCGTCCACTCGCTGAATCGAACCTTCGCCACCAAACGTGGCTTCACCCAATTTGCATCGCGCATGCGCGGCGCGTTTTTTACGTGCGCCTGGTCGGCCTCGTCGCGGTGCAGATCTTTGTAGAGCTGCTCGCGCATCTTGGCGCTAAATCCGGTGCCGACTTTTCCGACATATTCGAGCGCACCTTTTTTATTGGCCACGCCCAGCAGCAGTGCGCCGATCTGTTTGGCGGTCTTCGAATGCGCGGTGTAGCCGACGATGGCCAGCTCTTGCTCATTTTCGACCTTGAGCTTGATCCAATCGTTCGAGCGCCGCGGCTGATAAGTGGAGCCCACGTGCTTGGCGATGACGCCCTCATGTCCTTGCTTGCGCGCGCGAGCCAACAGCTTTTCGGGCGTGCCGCGCCACTCTTCGCTCATGTGAATACGGCTGGTCGCGTGAGAGAGCAAGCTGGCGAGGAGCTCGCGGCGGGTCTCGAGCGGCTCTTTACGCAAGTCGCGGCCGTCGAGCCACAATAGATCGAATACGAAATAATGCGGTTCACCTTCGCCGATGAGTGCGAAACGCGAGCGCCCTTTGCTATCCAGCGCGACCACTTCTCCGTCGAGAACCGCTTCGGCCACGGTCAGCTTTTGCAGCGCCGCGGCGATGGCGGGAAAGCGCGCGGTCAAATCGAGTCGATTGCGCGTCCACATCGTGAGCTTGCCGCCGGACAGCGATGCGATTCCGCGATAGCCGTCATACTTGAGCTCGAACGAGTAGTTTATTGCCGGCTGGGGCAGATCGCTGCGCAGGGTGGCCAACATCGGTGGAAATCCAACTTCGATCAGCGCCTCCGAGCTCGGATGTGACGCGCGTAGGTTTTTCTTGGTTTCCGGCCCGCGCGTCGCGCGCGTTCCGCTCACCACCGACTCCGGTCGCTCGACGGTCATGTCGCCTCGGCTCGGGGCGGTGGGATCGTCTTTGGCGTGAAAGAAGATCCAGTTCGATTTGCCGCGCTCGGTGCGCGTGCGCACCAGGTGGAAATGCCCTTTCAGTTTCTCGCCGGCGAAGACCAGATCGAGATGACCTTTTTTTCGCTGCACCGAAGCCTGTCCGGGGGGCATGGTGTCGAAGTAACCGCGATCCCAAATCAGCGAATCGCCCGCACCATATTCTCCATCGGGAATGCGCCCTTCGAACTTGCCGTAGGCCAGTGGATGATCCTCAGTCTGCACCGCTAGGCGTTTCACACCGGGCTCGTAGGTCGGACCTTTGGGAATGGCCCACGACGCCAGCGCGCCGTCCATTTCGAGACGCAGATCGTAATGCAATCGCGAGGCGTGATGCTTGTGAATCATGTAACTCGGGTGCTCGCCCTTTTGCGCACGTCGCGCCGGCGGTGGCTCGGGGGTGATCTTGAAATCGCGTTTGGCCGCGTACTCGCGCAGCGCCCGCGACTTTGGTGGACGCGCCTTCGCGGACGACATTGACCGTGACCGCGACGACGACCGGGACGATGAGCTCAGCGAAGAAATCTGTGCAGCGGTTGGCAGCGACTGTTTGAGCTTCAAGACTGGTGAGAACAGATCGCCATATTTTTTCACGCGCGCCAGCACCTGATCGTAGGTGAAGCGCAGCACCTCTTTGGATTTCGCCGAATGCTCCACTTCTCGCCAGTCAACGGGAGTAGAAACGGTCGGCTCCGGCTCGGCGCGGAGCGAATAGACCGCGACGGTGGTCTTGTGCTGATCGTTCTGACTCCAGTCGACGAAGACCTTCCCCACTCGCAGATCTTTCTTCATCTGCGACACCACTTTGTCGGGGCTCTGCTGCTCGAGCAATTGCGCCACTGCGTGCGCAAAATTTTTGGTCTCCACAAAATCGGCGTTGCGATTGAGTGGCACGTAGACCTGTAGACCTTTTTTTCCGGAAGTTTTGGGAAAGCTCTCCAGTCCGGCGGCTTTGAGGAGCGCACGTAGACGCAGTGCGATCTCGGCACACTCGACGAACGCAGCGGGCGCTCCCGGATCGAGATCGAAGACCATCGCCGTTGGGCGCGTCACCGCGTCGGCCTTGGCCAGCGAGGTGTGCAGCTCCAGCGCCGCCAAGTTGGCCGTCCACACCAGCGTCGCGGCGCTGTCGATGACACAGTAGTCCATGTGGCGCTGATTGCCTTCGCTCCAGATCGACGCGGTGCGCACGAAGTCGGGACGATGCGTTGCGCAGTTTTTTTCGTAGAAGAACTCTCCATCGACGCCGTTGGGATACCGCTTGAGCGTGGCGGCGCGTCCGTCCAAATGGGGCAGCATCACCTTGGCGATCTTGCGGTAGTAGTCGATGACTTCGGCTTTGGTGAAACCGACCTTGGGATAGAGAACCTTGGAAAGATTCGAAAGTTTCGGCTCGGCGGCGTGCGTTTCCACCGAGGGGTTTTAGGCGCGGGCGGCCTCGGTGCAACACCGCGTGGATGTGCTTAGGACGGCAGAATGACGCTGGTGTGGGCGCTCAGTGAAGGCGTGATCTTGCCGGCGTTTCGATTGGCGCCCGATCCGCGCAAAGTGCCCCGCGCGCTCCCGACCGTGGCGTTGTTGGCGGCGCCGTTCAAGCACAAGTCGATTTCGAAGAGGGCAGTTGCGCTGTTGGAAAAAGGGTTGGGCCAGTGGAAGCACGTGAGCCTGCCCGCTGTGAAAAATCAGACCTGGTCTTGGGCCAAGCCGATTGTCGCCGCCGGTAAGACGCTGGTTTCGTCGATTTAGGGCGTAGTGGGCTGGTAGGTCGGATCGCGCAGAAACTCGCCCTCCCCGTCGAGGGTGAAGGCTCCCATGTTGGGATCGCTGCCGCCAGTGGGCGCGAATGTGACGGCACTCAGCGCAACCTGCCACGGATCGATCTTGTTCACCTGAATGTTCCCGCCGGTGGCTGCCCACACCAGATTCCCCGGTGCTTGTGTAAAGCTGATGTAGTTCGCAGCGCCGCTGAAATAACTATCGACCGGTACCGGTAACGTTTGGCCGGCATTGGGCTGCGTGGGCAGCACGATCAGAAGACCCGATCCGCTAGGATTGTCGACGGTGTGATCGCTGGCCAAAAGGCAGACCGTTGGGCCGGACAGGACCAGCTGCTGGGTGTCGCTGCTGTTCCACTTGGCGGCGATGGGTGGAGTGGCGGTGGAGTTGCTGATGGTGGCCTTGAAATATCCGGATTGGCCGCTGCTCTGACACCCAGCGCTGCAGACAAGCCCGAGCAAAAGACGATTCAAGTGACGCACGAAGGCCCGATCACTTGACCAACTTGAGATGGGACGGACGTGGCTTGGCAGATGAATCCTCGCTTCGTTCGACCGGGCCGGACGATGGCAACTCTCGCTCGCTCGGCATTCCCACCAGTCGCGGCGCTCGGGCGGCCGCTGGCGCGCGCGCTTCGGCCAACGCGGGTTTGCCCGGCAGCGTCTCGGTTTCGGCGAGAGCTCCGGCTTCCGCGAGCGGCCCCGAGAGCTGGTCGGCGGGAAGATCGTTTTGCCAAACCGAGCCACGTCCTTCGAAGTTGGCGATCAAAAAGATCGCGCTCCAGGGAATGAAAGTGGCGGTGGGCATGCTGCGAAATGAAAGCGTGGCGGAGATTCCGGTATCGTCGATGGTGAGATCGTGAATGGGTGGCCGCAGCGCGTATCCATAGTCCAGGCAAACGTGACCATCCGAGAGCAGGTTCGGCGGCAAACGAACGCCGGGCCGCCGCGCATCGAGGTGAACGCGCGCTTCGGAGCTCTCGAGGAGCGCCAGCATTACCTCTTTTTTTGAGGGCGGTTGCACGGTGGATTCATAACTCATTCCACAAGAAATCGCCAAGCTTCAGCGATAGCTGCGCGCCTGAGTGCCGCGCCGCGGGAAGAGCGCATCCCAGATCTCGGCGGCTGAATGACCGTGCGCGCGTGCCAGCGCGTCGAACACCACCACGTTCAATCGGCCGTGCGGAGGAGAAGCGGCGGCGTGAACGAAGCCGGCGTCGACGTGCTCGCGCTCGGCGATCGTGTCGGCTTCGGTCGGCGATGGTTTGTTCATCGCGAAGCGCCGTTTGACTCGCAGCGCCACCCGCATGAGCAGGTGATAGTCGCTGAGCCAGATCATCCACGGCTCTACCGGGGCACCGCCCATCGCCACCCGCTCGAGGAGATCGGCCCGTCGCAGAAGCTCGTCGTCGGTGAGGGTATCGAGCTCGCGCAGCGCAGCGGGAAATTCCTCCGCCAGAGCCGAGAGCTCGGCTCGCGCTTCGTTCCCCACCTTGGCGGCCCGCAGGCGCACCATGATGCGATATTTGTCTACCAATCGGGCGAGATCGGCCACGTTCGGGCCTATTCGGTCCCGGCTACCTTCGCGCCTTCGGTGAGGATCTCGTCGCTGGTGGGCGTGCGATTCCAGCCGGCGGTGGACTTAGAGCGCAGATAGAACTCCGCGCCTGTCGGCGGGCCGCTCTGATTGCCGATGACGGAAGCGACGCGCCCAACTTCCAACCAGGTAACCGGCTTTCCTTTGAACGAGTACTCGATCTTGAGGCTGATCACTGGTTCGCCCGCTACCGGCTTTTCGCCTTTGCCGAGCACCTCAGTCGAGGACAGGCGTAACACCTTGTCGTGCCAGTTCTTGGCCAGATCGTCGGCTTTGGCCGGCGTCTTGGCCGAGGCCAGCTTGGTCTGAAACGCGTTCGCGCCGGGAATGGTCGTAAGCGTGCGCTGCTTGCCGCCCGCCGTAACTTTGATCTGATCGTACTCATTCCACGCCGGCGGATGCCAGCTACGGTCGAGCAGCCGAACGTTGGCCGTGTCGAGGTCTGACAAGATCCCATTTCCCAGGACATAGATTTTTCCATCGGACTCGTCCTTCACGTAGGGCTCGCCCACGTTGAACGGCGACTTTCCAACGGTGAACTTGTGAGACTGTCCGCGCGTCTCGATGATCAACTTCTTCTTGGCGTCGGCGAATCCAAACTCTTTTTCTTTGTCCTTCGAAAGCACACCGAGCGCGCGACTGGCGCGCAGCGGCAGAAATTTCTCCATCAACTTTACGCCCTGCTCGCTCGAGCGCACTTCGCGTACCGGTTGCTTCTGTTCTGGCTTGCCAGACAAATGAAGCCATACCACCGGCTCGCCGGCCTCTTCGGACATGGTGAGCTCGGTGAACTTGTCGCCGTCCTCGTAGCGAATCTTCGGCTGATCGTTCTTCTTCAGATCGAGCACCACCACCTCGCCGGGAGCGTGATCGGGCTCGCGTTGCCAGGTCGAATAGGCGAGCGCCAATCCGACCGCGGCCAGGCCGCACTGGAGCGCTACACTTCGCGTCTT
Source organism: Myxococcales bacterium (assembly GCA_003153195.1). Lineage (GTDB taxonomy): Bacteria > Myxococcota_A > Polyangia > Palsa-1104 > Palsa-1104 > PALSA-1153. The sequence continues at coordinate 3,008 of PLXG01000146.1, read as the reverse complement.
CATGCTGCCTCCTTATTGTGGACAGAATTGGGGCGTTTCCGCTGTTTCCGTCCTCGTCTAGTCACTACGCTTCCAATCCCCATGACCGCCAGCGGCGCCAAGAAGATGGTCGAATAGAACCAGGCCACGTCTTGCTTGCGGGTGTGCGCGATCGGAACGTCGGTCTCGCTCGAGACCTCGCCGGTGATGGCCTCGTCGCCCGACAGCCACTTCATTCCGTCGTAGATAAAGTAGGGATTTCCCAGCGCCCCGAATAGGTGATCCGAAAATGCGTCCGAGTCGGCAAATAGCACAACGCGCCCGTCGAGGTTCTTGGTGTCCTTGGGCGGGATCACTTTTCCCGCGGCGTCTTTGGCCGGCGCCGGTGCCTTTTCCTCCGGCGCTTTTTTTACGATGGCCACGCCCAGCTCGAAGGTCTTTCGTACTTCCGCCGGCGCGTCGAATGTGAAGTTGCCGTTGGCATCGGCCCAAGTGGTGGCGGGCGAGTGCACGGTGAAATCGACAGTGACGTCCTTGGGTTTGTCTTTGAGCGCTTCGAACGAGCCCGCGCCGTCCATGACCATGGCCGGACGTCCCATGTGCGAGAACGATGTTACCGACGGGTGCGACGAGAATCCGATCGCCACTGTCTTGGTCTTCTCGGAAGGTGCGCCGCTCACACTCAAGTGAAACTGATCGTTGGCCAGCACCGTCGGCACAAACTTGACGCCGAGCTTGTCGAGCAGCGGTTTGAGATCGACGCCCGACTCCGGATCGAGCGCGATGAACAGTCGTCCGCCGCGCGCGATGTAACGCTCGAGTGAGGTCAGCTCTGCATCGAGAAATGGCTTCTGCGGGCCGAGGATCATCACCACCGTCGCATCGGCGGGAACATCGGTGACCAGACCTTCGCCCGCGCCCAGATTGCGCATCTGATAGGCCTGCTGCGTGAGTAGATCGCGTACCTCTTTGTCGGTGGCGCGCTTGTCGTTCTCGTCGGTCGGCTGTTGCGTGCGTTCGCCGTGACCGCTGGTGAAGTAGACCACGCGCTGCGGACGCGCGACCAGCAGCAGGCGCTTTTGCACCTCTTTGTCGAGGTTGCGCAGTTGCGTGCGCGCGGCTTCGAAGTCGACCCCGATCGAGATCGGCTCGTGCCTCTTGTCACGCGCGATCACCACCGTACCATTGCCGCTCACGCCGAACTCTTTGGCCTTCTGCGGATCGAGTGCGTAGTCGTAGACGCCCACTTTTAAAAACGTGGACTCTTGCTGGAGATCCTTGAAATAGCCTTCGACCTCGTCGCGCACTTCGCTGGCCGGCGGGAAGAACAGCGCCACGTCGACGTTTTGATCGAGCAGGTGCACTATCTTATGGGTCGACTCGCCTGCTTTGGCGGTGCGGAAGTAGGCCAGGTCGACCTTCTTGTCGCGCTGCGTGGCGACGTAGGTGATGCTGAACACGAAGACCAGCGCGGCGCCGAGCCCGATGCCCGAGAGTAGTGCGTCGCCGATGCGGCCGCGATCGATCTCGGGGGCGCGCGCCACCGACGCGTAGGCCATCTCGGTGAGCGCGATGGCGGCGGTCGAAATGGTGAACAGCGCCGGCCACAGCGCTTGCAGCATCACTGCTAGCTTGGGCCAATCTTTTTCCAGCGGCTTTCCGAACAGGCTCGCCGAAAGATCGGACTGAAAGCCATAGAGGAAGATGGCACCGAGCCCGACCGCGTAGAGGGTGAGGAAAATGAGCTCGGTCTTTTTGCGTTCGCCTTGCGCGTTGCGCATGCGGACCGCGCGCGCGATCATGGCGGAGATGATGGCGACGAGGCCAGCGACTCCCAGCCCGCGCCAGCTGCCCGAGCCGACCATACGCTCACCGATGAAGATCAGCAGCACGCCGGCGAAATAAACGATCGACCAGATGAAGCCACTCATTAGCGCCACCTCCGTGCTTCGAGGACGCGCGTGGCGCCAAATAGGGCCAGGTAGGTCACGGCCAGGTAGTAGACCACGTCGCGCAGATGGACGATGCCCGACTGAAACGGAACGAAGTGCTCATTGTAGAGCGCCATCGCGGTGAAGATGTCGGTGAGCGGACGATCGGTCACCTTGGCCAGCATCCAGGTGACCAGCAGCGCCACTACGATGCAGGCATTAATGATGGCCGCCACGACTACGTTTCGCGCCAACGAAGAGCCGAAGGTGCCGATGGCGGTCACCGCCGAGCCGACCAAAAGCAGGCCGAAGTATCCGGCGGCGATGTGGCCCCACGAGATCTTGCCGTTCACCATCACGAGCAGTGGCATGTAGATCGACACCAGCGTGGCGATGGCGAGAAACCCGATGGCGGCCAAGAATTTGCCGATGACGATTTCAGCGTCGCGCACCGGCGAAGAGTAGAGCAGCGAGATGGTGCCGCTTTGTCGCTCTTCCGCCAGTAGCCGCGCCGATAGTAAAATGGCGGCCACGGTGGTGGTGCCGAATGAGAAGTAGAAGAATGCGCTCAGCACTTCCGACGAGCGCTTCTCGCCGTTGCCGAGCGCGAAGGCGTTGAACAAGAGGCCAGAGATGAACAGGAGCGCGGCGATGATCACATAGCCGGAGAGCGATCGCAGGTACGCGCTGAGCTCGCGACGGGCGATTAGGAAGATCGGTCTCATGAAGCTTTTCCTTTGGTGAGCGAGAGGAAGATTGATTCGAGCTGCGCTTCCGCTCGGTCGATGCGAAGTACCTGAACGCCGGCGTCGCACAGCGCGAATACCACTTCGGGGCGTTTGTCGGGCGAGGCCTGCAGATGAATTCGCGCCACGCCATTCGTTTCGTCCATGATCTGCGCTTCGCCGAAGTGCCGAAGTCGCGTCGCTGCCGGAAGGCCAGGGGCCACCACTTCGATCTCGATGCCCCCGCCACCCATGTGTCCCGCCAGCTCCTGCTCGGTGCCTTGCGCGACGATCTCGCCCTGGTTGATCACCAGCACTCGATCGACGGTCTGGCTGATCTCCGACAAGATGTGGCTGGAAAGTAAAATCGTGT
>PLXG01000400.1 GCA_003153195.1 Myxococcales bacterium | reverse complement strand
AAAAATCTGCTCATCATTGTGTATGAGAAGATCCCAAGGATAAAGTTTGAAAAGATGGGTAATAGCTTGATGACGATCATCCGCCAATCTCCCATCTCGATCACGTTTTAATTCGTCTAAATAGAAGAATCTTGTTTTCAGGCCCGCTAGGTCCGCACACGATTTGAGATATCTGACATTCTCGGCTTCTCCGCCGGCACCTTTAAAAGTCGCGAAGTGAAAAACCTCATCTTTGGCGACGAAATCTGTCAATGCAGAGATCAATTTTTCCTGGATGGAGTTAAACTGCGTTGACTCTAAAGGGACCAATTCAAGCCTCTGCAGATCTTCAAGCCAACATTTTTGAAGATCGGCGCTCTCATAAAGCGTCGTTGCTCCATCAAAATTGAGTTCCAGAAGCTTGAGCACACCATCGTTATACGCAAAGTCGAATCTTCCGTACAAGGACCGGTCCTGCCGTCGCCACGACTGACGAATTATTTCGCGAAAATGTGAGGGGATCTGCATCGATGCGAAATATCGCTCAGAATCAGCTCCCTGACAGATTTCATTCACAGCTTCTAGCGCTAATTGGGACAACTCGACAGTCGCTTTCTCAATCGTGTCCTTAATTTCAGAGTGCGAGAAAACAGCGCAAAATGGCTCGTTAACCGACTCCACCCAATAAGCCGGATCTTCAAGGACGGATAATTCGTAGCCAAGCTTCTCAAATTGATCACGCCAATTAGCGCGCGCCGCCACGTCACGAAAATACAATACGATTATTCCTATTCAGTACAAGGCTAGAATACACAAAGTCCAGAATATCGATTGGTTCACGTCAGTTTGAATTTTCCTTTTCAAAAGTGACGGCAACACGCTTGCGGCCCCAGTTTCCTTTGGCTCCGTCAAACACGCCAGCAATTGCAAAACCGCACTTGTCACATTTGCCATCTTTGATCTTATAGCTACCGAGTTGATACCAGTCTCTCTGAATGACACATTCACCGCAGCCAGGACAGTAAGTGCTTTCGCGATCTAAATCGTAGACGTTTCCGACATAGGCATATTTGATACCAGCTTTGATCGCTTGCTCACGTGCTCTGATTAAAGTCTCGTGCGGGGTGGGCGGTCTGTAGTCCAACTTGAAATCTGGATGGAATGCCGTAAAGTGGATGGGCACCTGGTCGCCAATATTGGTGACGATCCAATCGCACATGCGCTCTATTTCTTCTGGCGAATCATTCTCTTCGGGAATCATCAAGTTGGTGATTTCGAGCCAAACCTTGGTCTCGCGCTTGATCCACTGCAGCGTCTCCAGCACCGGAGCGAGGTGCGAGAAGGTGACCTTGTGATAGAAATCATCGGCGAACGCCTTGAGATCGACGTTGGCCGCATCGATGTCGGAAAACAGCTCTGGCCGCGCCTCGGCCGTAACATAGCCGGCGGTCACCAGCACCGAGCGAATACCACGTCGGCGCGCCTCCTTGGCGATATCGATGGCGAACTCGGCCCAAATGATCGGGTCGTTGTAGGTCATCGCGATCGACGGACAGCGCTGGGCGATGGCCAGGTCAATCACGTCGCCAGGGCTCACTTCGGCGGAACGTTTGTCGTCGAGGCGCGCCTTGGAGATGTCCCAATTCTGACAGAATTTGCAGCCCAGGTTGCAGCCGGCAGTGCCAAACGAGAGCACGCTCGAGCCCGGCAGAAAATGGTTGAGCGGCTTCTTCTCGACGGGATCGACCGCAAATCCGGTGGTTCGACCGTAACCGAGCGACACCATCTGATCGTCTTCGTTCTTGCGGATGTAACAAAAGCCAGCTTGCCCCTCGGACAGACGGCAATAGCGGGGACAGAGCGTGCACAGTAGCCGCCCGTCCGCCTCGCGCTGCCAATATTTCGCCGTGTGACTCACCTATAAGAAGGTGGATCGACTCGGCGAATCCGGCAACACGACTGTGAACTTTTGTGATCGGTTGAATATTGGTGAGAACCCGGCGTTCTACCTACAGCGACCATGAAGGCCGCACTGGAGGAGCACCATGATTCGCAAGATCGTCGGTCTCGTGATGTTGAGCACGCTTTCGCTGACTACTGCTGCGTTCGCCGATGAAGCGGCAGACGGACATCCCTGCAAAGATGTGGCAATGGCCTGTAAGTCGGCGGGTTACGTCAAAGGGGGTGCCAAGGATGGCAAAGGCCTGAGAAAGGATTGCATGCATCCGATTCTCTCCGGCAAAAGCGTCGAGGGCGTGAGCGTGAGCGCCGATGCGGTGGCCGCGTGCAAAGCCCGCATCGCCGAGCATCATCGCTCGTAGTCTGCCCGCTCTTAGTTTCATCCTGGAGCTTCCGCAAATTTCTTGTCGGCGACTCAAACTTGGCGCGTAATGGCAGCCATCTCAAACGGGAGCCGATATGCGGAAACTGGGACCTCTCATTGTTCTGCTCGCAGCCTGCGCCGGTTCGGCGCAACAGGCCAAGCCGACCAAATCACTTTATGATCGCTTGGGTGAAAAACCCGCCATCACCGCGGTGGTCGATCAGTTCGTGGCAAAGCTCGCCGCGGACCAGCGGATCAACGCGCGCTTCGCCAACTCGGACATTCCGCATCTGAAGGCGATGTTGGTCGATCAGATCTGCGAGGCCGCCGGCGGTCCCTGCAAATACACCGGCAAGGACATGCGAACTTCGCACACCGGAATGAACATCTCCGATGATGAATTCAATGCGCTGGTGGAGGATCTCAAGATCACGCTCGATCAGTTCAAGGTCGGAGGTCTCGAGCAGAAAGATCTCATCGGCGCGCTCGCTCCCATGAAGCCAGACATCGTCGGACACTAAGAGAAGAGGTTCACAGTCGACAGTTCACAGTCGACAGTTCACAGTCGACGGTTAACTCCGTGACTTTCCGTCCGTGACCTTCCGAAACCGTCGACCGTAGACTGTCGACTCCTCTATTTAAGAGGTCAACGCGGCGACAAAGCTCGGCATGTCTGGAAAGCGATCGTCCGGCTCTTTGGCAAGCGCGCGATCGACGGCCGCTCTCACTTGCGGCGGCAAGCCGGCGGTGGAGTCTAGCGACGGCGATGGCTTGAAGACAATCTGTCCGATCACGTCGGTAATGGTTTCTCCATCGAACGCCCGCGTCCCGGTGAGCATCTCGTAGACGATTACGCCGAGCGACCAGATGTCGCTGCGCGCGTCGACGCTGCTATTTTTTCCGTAGGCCTGCTCGGGCGACATGTATTGAGGAGTTCCGAAGACCGCGTTGTCGCGAGTCTGGCTGTTGAGCGCGCCGCGAATCTTGGAGATGCCGAAGTCGAGCACCTTGACCTGAAATCGAACTGGGCTGTCGGCCTCGGTGGGCACCAAGAAGATGTTGTCCGGTTTCAGATCGCGATGCACGACGTTGGCGCGGTGGGCGGCGTGAAGCGCAGAGCCGATCTGGCGGGTGATTTCGAGCGCCTGATCGAGCGGTACGCGTCCGCCCTCGATCTTCTTTCCCAAGCTTTCGCCTTCCAAAAACTCGAGCACGATGTAGGGCGCCCCCGAGGGGAGTTTGTTGAAATCGAGCACACCGACGATGTTGGGGTGGCCAAGCTTCGAGGTGACCTCGGCCTCCCTTTGAAAGCGCGCCAGCACCTCTGCGCCAAAGTCCGCGCTGAGCAACTTGATGGCGACCTTTTTTCCGGGCAACCGAAGATGGTGTGCTTCCCACACCACACCCATTCCGCCTTTTCCGACGGGGCGCACCAGCTCGTACGTATTCTGAATCACGCTGCCGGCGGCGACTTCGGGACCGGGCAAGGTACCGAGCGGAGGTTGCGCGGTCACCGTAGCGCTCGGTGGTAGCGAGATACCGCCTGTCGACGAAGCATTGGCCGGCGCGGTCGAGGCGAACGATCCGCCGCGGGCCAAAAGGACGATTCCGGCCAGTAGTGAAAGCGCCGCCAGCCCGAGTCCGATCGGTCGCAACGGCAGAGGCGGCGCCGGTGCCACGCTGGCGATGACGAAGGTTGCGGTCCGACCGAGCTCACTGCCGAGCGAAAGCGGCTCGAGCTTGTACCCCGCCCCTCCTTCGAGCGCGGCATGCGCGCCGATTCCCAAACTCTCCCTTTTCACGTCGACTCGCAACCCGGCGCCGACCGCGTCGAGCTTTTGTCTGACCGATTGGAGTTCGACCGGCCAAGAGACGCCGATGGCACCGCGCAGATCGTCGCCGTGATCGCGCGCGCGGACCGATTGAACGTCGGTCACGCGAAGCCTGCCGCCTTCGCTCTCTAGTCGAATTCCACTCTTATCGAGCGCGTGTACCGCGCTCGCCCCGTCGGGAAGGACCAGCAAGATGTTTGGCCTGGCGTCGATCGGCACCTGCCCAACCGTGATGGTCTCGCCCGGTTGTGGTCGAAACGCCAGCTCGTCCTGCGTTAGATCGCGCAAGGTCGCAGCATCGGTGGAGACGGCGGCCGACAGGCGCGGCAGCTCGCTCAAGGTCGACGCCCGCGAGTGAACGCCAGCCGAGGTTTCACGCAATAAACTGTCGAGCTCCTGCGCGATAGCCTGCTTGTCGATGGTGGATCGATTGCTCTCGGGTGCCGGATAGAGCGCCAATGCCCCGCCGACGAGGGCGAGGCCGAAGGCGGCGAGCGCTCCCTTACTTACCACGCACGACTCCGAACTTGTCCGTCGACAGTCCGGGGGCCGCATCCGCGGTCACCGAAACGCTGACCGAATTCTTGCTGGGTTTGATGGCGACGTCGACCACCGATGGGCTCGAGCTCTTCTCACTCCACGCGCGCAGGCGATACCGCCCGGGTGCCAGGCTGCGGAACTGAAAGTGTCCCTGCTCGTCGCTGATGGCGTAGTGCGGCGCTTTGACGACCACGATGTAGGCCGACATGTTCGCGTGCAGGTTGCAACCGAGGTGCACGATGCCCTCTTTGTCGAAGGTGAGATCGCGCGATTGACCATTTTTGTAGATGCCGAGATCGAACGGGTTCGCGTCGGAGCGAGAAAACACGTTGTGATAGATGGCGTCGAAGTTGGGAAAACGCACTGTCGATCCGACTGGAATCACCATCATGCGCGGCGCGAACTCACGGTTGCGCTGCTCCATCGTGCGGGTTCGCGGCGCGCGCGCGCGCCACTTTCCCGATGCCGGCTCGAGCGTGACCACGCCACGGCCTTGAAGTGGCTTGTCACCAACGTTTAATGTGCCCGACAGAGAGCCGGTGAGCGGCTTGGGATCAGGCGCGTCCTCGTCGGAGCTCCCGGCCACCACCGGCTGCGCCGGCGTGTCTTTGGGAAGCGTGGTGAGCTTGGTGCTGATGCGCGGCGGCGCGCCTTCGCGGAAGAGCGGCCCCAGCTCATTCACTGCTTCGGGTCCGAGAACGATCTCGGCGGCGCTGAAGAGCTGCTCGGCGAAGTTGCGATTTCCTTTTTTGCGCGCGTCGTCGGCCTTCTTCAGCAGATTGGCGCCTTCGCCGATGGCCTGCGCGCGATCCAACACCGGGTCATTGGGTTGAGCGGGCACGGTCGGAGGCGCCGTGGTCGCGGCCGGGCCGGGCGGAGCCGGTTTGGGCTCGGCCATCGAGCTGCCGGAAAGCGAGGCGACAATCACCAACGATAGCGCAAACGAAGTGAGCCTGCGGATCATCCTATAGACGTTATCTCGGCTAAAGCTCGGGCGCAACACGCGGACGCTCAAAGGCCCACCACCCTTTCGATCCGGGCTACGCCTTCGAGAACTCGCTCGACGGGCGCAGCGGTGAAACAGATGCGGGCGTAACCGGCAAAATCGCGTCCGAATTGCTCACCCGGCGCCACCGATACGCCGACGTCGAGCAGCCGCTCGACCAGTGGCCACAGACTTCCGCCTTCCATGCGGTCGCGCAGATCGAGAAAAAAATAGGTGGCGCCCTGCGGTTTGAAGTGAGGCAGGTGCAGCGCATGGTCCACCCGATCGCGCACGTCCAGATAGTGAAGTCGCGTCGTGCGCAGCCACTCGGCGCCGCTCGGATCGGTGAGCAGCGCCAGCGCCACGTCTTGCAGCGTCTCCGGCACGTTGTAGACGGTGTGATTGGAGATCTTTCGCACGGCGTGCATCGGCTCCGCCGCGCCGACCACATAGCCGAGGCGGTACCCTGCCAGGGCGAACGTCTTGGAAAAAGAGAACACCGTCAGCGTGCGATCCGCCATCTCCTGAAGCGCGGCGATCGACTGATGCGATCCTTCGTAGATCAGATCTTCATAAACTTCGTCGAGGACCAGCCACAGATTCCGCCGCTTGGCCAGCGCAGCCAACTGACCGAGATGTTCGGCCGAAAGCACTTTGCCATCGGGGTTGTTGGGTGTGATGAGGTAGAGGACGCGGGTTTTGTCGGACAGATGCGGCTCGAGGATCGCCGCCGCATCGACGCCCTCCGACTGGTAGAGCTGCTGAGTGAGCGGCACCTCCACTGGAATTCCTCCCGCGTTGGTGACGATGCCTCGAATGAGCGGCCAATGCGGCGTGGGTACGATCACCTCGTCGCCGGGATCGACCAGCGCACGCATTACCGCCGAAAGGCCCTGCGTGGCGCCGGTGGTGAGCTGGAGATTGCGTCGCTCGACCCACGGAAATCGCGGCTTCAGCTTGGTGACGAGCGCGTCGAGCAGTGCCGGAGCTCCGGCCGGCGCGCCGTACCGAACGCGCGCGCGACTGGCGGCCAGCGCGAATGCGGGCGGATCGAGCCAGGTGTCGCCCAGGTGGAGTGGGATTCCATCGGCGCCGTGCCGATCGAGCTTTCCCTGCAGCCGCGCAAAAATGCTTTCGCGCAGCGCTAAAGCAGCCTTCGAGAGCTGTGGTGGCGCGGCCATGGGCGAGAGTATCCCTACTCCGGCTCGCTCTTTTGGATTACCACCACTTCGATGCGACGGTTTTTAGCGCGCCCTTCGGCGGTGCGATTGGAAGCGATCGGTCGCTCGGCGCCGAATCCCTCCGCGCTCAGACGTTCCGACTCCACGCCGAAGCGATCGATGAGCGCGCTGCGCACGTTCGAAGCCTGACGCTGCGAGCGCTCCAAATTCTCGAGCGCGTGGCCCTTGTTGTCGGTGTGTGCGTTGATGCGAACCTTCTTCAGCTCCGCATGGAGGATGAGCATTCGCGCCAGCACACGCAGGACGCGCAGCGATTTTCCGTTGATCGAATCGTCAGACAAAAATTCAATGGGCGAGAGCAGATTGAAATGTTTGTCCTCGAGCTCCACCAGCGCCGGACCTACGTCCGGGCAGCCGTCCTCATCGAGTACGTCGTTCCAAATTTCGGGATCGAACGGACACTTGTCCAGTCGATCGATGATGCCGTCGCCGTCGGAGTCGAAGTCGGGGCAGCCCTGATTGGCGACCGAACCCTTCTTGTCGGGGCAGCGATCGACGTCGTCGGGCACGCCGTCCTGGTCACGATCGGCGGGCGGACAGCCGTTCAGCTTGGGCAGACCGGGCTCGGTCGGGCAGCGATCAAGTCGATCGACCACGCCGTCGTTGTCGCGATCGAGGTCGGGACAGCCGTTGTTCTCGCGTACACCGAAGACCACCGGACAGCGATCGAGTCGATCGACCACGCCGTCGCCATCGCTGTCGGAGTCGACCGGGGCGGCGGAGGCCGGTTTGAGCGCAGGGCTCGGCACCTCCTCGGTGGGACGTGGCTTTCGCGACGGACGGAGCGGCCGCGAAAGTTCGAGCGAAAAGACCGCTCGTCCGTCGGGCGTTCCGTATCCGTGAACCAGTCCAGTGCCGCCGGCAATCGAGATCGCAAGTCCGATCGGCGTCGAGTAGCGAAATCCGCCCAGGAACTCGGCTGGCGCGTTGGCGCTAGAAAAAGAAAAGTCGGTCGGCAGCAGAATTCCGATCAGTCCCGACACTCCCGCTTGTACTTCCAGCTCGCGCCACAGTCGCACCCGCGCGGCCGCACCGTAGCTGAGTTGATTTCCCACCAGCAGCGTGCTCAAGGTTCGATCGCCGCGAACCACCGCACCGAAATGAACCACCAGCCCGACCCGCGGGTGACGCCACTCGAAGATGAGTCGCGCAAAGCCGGTGACGTTCGAATCGCCACTGTAGTTGCCAGTCGACGACGGAACCGTCATCCCGATCAGAGCGGAAAATCCCAGCCGGTGCTGTCCCGAGTGACCGCTGGCGATGAGGCCCTTCAGCGCCAAGTGAAAATCGCCGAGCGCAGCTTGCGGAAGACCGCCGGCCACCAGACCGCGCGTGTTGTCGACCGATTGAAAGGGTACGAACGGAAGCGCGACCGCCAGCTCCAGTCGATCGACGAGCCCGAAGCTCAGTCCGACATCCATTCCGATCTGCTGAGAGATGAGCCGCCCGTGCGAAGCGATTTCCGATCCATCGCGCAACAGCAGTGGATCGTGCGCGTAACTTATTCCGAACGCGGCGCGCAGCGACAGATGCGGAAGCACGAACGCTCCCTCTTCGCCCACGTATCCGCCCGAGGTGAGCGGCGAATGAAACTGTTCGATTTCGAAACCACCGGCGTGCGCGCGAGCGGCGGCTCCTAGCAGCAGCAAGATCGGAAGAAGTCGTTTCACCGCCGAACTATTTTATCTGAAATTTTCGAAAAGATTAAGTCCTCGACGGCATTCTCACTTCTGCCTACACTGCTCAAATGTCGATGGAGACTGCGCGAACGGCCGGGCGGACGGCGGAGTTGGCTCGGCTGTCGGCTCAAGCCGAGCGACTCGCCCAAGCGGGCGCCAGCTTCGCCGATGTCCGCCATTTGCGCGACGAGCGACTTCAGCTCGCTTATATAGCAATGAAGGGGGGCGCCGGCACGAGAAACGACCAGATTGATCGTAGCCTGACCGCCAGCTCGCAAGGATTTGGGGTGCGCGTCTTATATAACGGTGCGTGGGGATTCGGCGCCTGTCCCGGCGCCGCCGATGACGAGCAGTCACTGCTGGCCGCGTGCGATCGAGCCTTGATGGTGGCGCGCGCCAATGCGGCCCTTCGTGGAAAACGTGGCACTGCGCCCATCACGCTCACCAAAGAGGCGCCGGCCCGAGGACATTTTCAGACCGAGATCATTCGCGATCCTTTTACCGTACCGATCGAAGAGCGCGTCCACCTTCTGCGCACGGTCGCCTGCGGCCTGCGCGATCGCGCCGGAGAATTTGCCCAATCGGCCAGCGCTCACGTCGGCGCACGCCGGCAGCACAAGCTGCTCGCCACTAGCGAAGGAACTGCGGTCAGTCAGATCCTCACCCACTCGAGCTGCGGGATGAAGCTCACCGCCGCCCAAGGCTCTCTCGTTCAGCATCGATCGTATCCCATGGATCTCGACGGTGCGGTGGCTGCGCAAGGCTACGAATACATCGAGCGCGTCGACCTGCCGAGCCATGTCGATCGCATCGCCGACGAAATTCTCGCGCTCCTGCGCGCGCCGGTCTGTCCCGCTGAAGACGCGACCACGCTCATCCTCGACACGCCGCAACTGGCGCTGCAAATTCACGAGTCGTGCGGGCATCCCACCGAGTCGGATCGCGCATTCGGAGAGGAGGTCTCGCTGGCCGGCGGAAGCTTCCTCACGCCCGACCGGCTCGGCCGATTGCGCTACGGCTCCGACAAAGTTTCGCTTACCGCAGAAGCGCTGACCCCAGGAGCGCTCGGAACATTCGGTTGGGATGACGAAGGCGCTCCCGCCCGCCGCACGCCGCTGGTCGAACGCGGCCAGTTCGTCGGCTACCTGACCTCGCGCGAAACCGCGGCGCGGCTGGGGCTTGAGCGCTCAGGCGGATGCGTGCGCGCCGAATCGTGGAATCACTTTCCCATCATTCGCATGACCAACGTCTCGCTCGAGCCCGATCCCAAAGGGCCGACGCTTGAGGAGCTGATCGCCGATACCGATCGCGGAATTTTAATCGGCAACAATCGCAGCTGGTCGATCGATGACGTGCGACTCAACTTTCAATTTGGCTGCGAAATCGCCTGGGAGATTCGGAAGGGCAAGCGCACGCGAATTTTGCGCGACCCGATCTACGGCGGGATCACGCCCGAATTTTGGCAGCGCTGCGATGCCGTCGGCGGACCGGCCGCATTTCAGATGTGGGGGCTCACCAGCTGCGGCAAGGGCGACCCCATGCAGCTCATGGCGGTGGGTCATGGTTGTCCGCCGGCACGCTTCTCCGGCGTTCGCACCGGCAGCCTCTCATGAGCGATCCGCTCGAGGAGATTTCGGTCGCGATCGATCGGGCCATCGTGCGTGCGGGCGCGCGCGGTCTCGTCGACGTGGAGCTTTCGGTCGAACGTTTGCGCCGCGGCACGGTGCGCTTCGCCAACTCGGCGATCAACCAAACCGGCGACACCACCGACCTGCTGGTGCAGGCGCGCGTGGCCAAGG
>PLXG01000376.1 GCA_003153195.1 Myxococcales bacterium | reverse complement strand
TCACGCACGAGTACACCCACATCCTGCACACCGGCACCATCTCGGGGCCTTGCGCGGCGGTGGTGAACATTCTGCTCGGTTGGGGAATCGGGACCATCTTCGCGCCCAATCAATATCAGCCGAGCTGGATCTTGGAGGGCCTGGCCGTGCTCGAAGAGTCGGAGCGAACTTCCGGCGGGCGATTGCGCAGCGCGATCTGGGACATGTACCTGCGTTCGCAGACGCTCGAGGGAAAGTTTCAACGACTCGATCAGTTTTCCAACAATCCCATTCAATTCCCCTTTGGAAACTCGGTCTATCTATACGGATCCGCGTTCATGCAGTTCTTGGTGACTCATTTCGGCAACGGATCGATCGCCAAGATGTCTGCCGATTACGGATCGAGTTGCATCCCTGGCGCGATCAATCGCAGCATTCGCCGTGTCACTGGTGAGACCTGGGTTCAGCTGTATTCCAAGTTTCGTGTCGAGCTCGACGAACGCTACCGCACGCAACGAGATGCGATCGCCACGCGTGGAATCACGCCTACCAAAACGCTGCTCGGCGCCCGCCCTACAGTCGCCCGGCCGGTTTTTACTCCCGACGGCAAAGAGGTGATTGTGTCCGATACCAGCGGTCACGATCAGCAGCGTCTGTTGCGCATCGATCTGCAAACCGGGCGGGCCCGGCCGGAGCTCAAGATCGACGGCGCCGGCGGGCCCACCCTGTCTGCCGATGGCCGCACGCTGGTCTTTCACGGTATGGATATCTGGCACACCTACTATTCGTACTACGATCTCTTTTCGTACGACCGCATCACCCACGAACGTCGCCGGCTCACCAATGGAGTGCGTGCCACCAATCCAGGCATCTCTCCCGACGGGAAATGGGTGGCCTTCGAGTTCAATGGCAAAGGAGCGCGCGGTATCGCACGGATTCCGTTCTCATCGAGCACCGACACCGTGCAGAGCGGCGATCCGCTCGACATCCTCATTCCAGCGGAGAATTTCGAGCATGCATACACGCCGGTGTTCTCTCCCGACGGCAAGAAATTGGCGTTCTCTTGGTGGCGCAGCGGTGGCTATCGCGACATTTGGATGATGGACCTTGCCACTCGCGAGCTGGAGCGCATTACTTGGGATCGCTCGGTCGACCTCGAGCCGCGCTTCTCGCCCGACGGAAAATATCTCTACTTCGTGAGCGATCGCTCGTCGGTCTACAACTTGTACGCATACGATCTCGCCAGCAAGGAGCTCTTCCAAGCCACCAACGTAGTGAACGGTGTTTTCGATCCGGACATTTCGCCCGACGGTAAGAAGGTCGTCTTCGTCGGGTTCGAGGCCGAAGGGTACGATCTGCAGATCGCCGATCTCGATCCGGCCAATTTTCATCCTGCACTGCCGGCGCTGCTCGATCGACTCGATGAGCCTCCGATCGCGTCCAAGCCACCGCTGCCGTCCAAGCGATACAATCCGTTTCCCACGGTGCTGCCCTGGCAGTACAACTTTTTTGCCTATCCCGACGCGTACGGTGAAGTCTTTGGTCTTCGGCTCTCGGGAGCGGACGCGATCGGTCACCACTTTTGGCACCTCTCGTTCGGCTGGGGCGCCGGACGCGCCGACGACGCGGTGGTTTCGGGCGACTACACCTATGAAGGGCTGTGGCCAAACTTCGCCGTTTCGTTTGGTCGGTCGGTCGGGCGGCGCGGAGGGCTCATCATCAACGGGCTCAATCGCGCCTACGATGAAGAAGATTGGAGCTTCGGCACCAGTATCGGCCTGCCACTTTTACGCAGCATCGTGAACAGCTCCGATCTTTCGTTTTCGTACAGTGTCGCCTACACGCACGATCTGACGCCGCTACCGCTCGCCGATCCAAATCAGATCACGCCGATGTTTCCGCTGACGGGCCGATTCGCCGGCGTCGGGCTGGGGTGGAGCTTTTCGCATACGCGTCGCTATCAATATTCGATCTCGACAGAGCAGGGGCGCAACATCTCTGTCAACTTCGGGCTTTCGGCGCGGGCGCTCGGCGCGCAGTACGACACCTTCGCCGCCAACTGGCGTTGGGACGAATTTGTGCCGATGCCCTGGAGTCGCGGCCCGCGATTTTTTCGCAACGAGGTGTTGGCGATCAGCTATTCCGGTGGTGTCTCCGGTGGCGATCCAAATCATCGTAGCTTCTATTCGCTGGGCGGCTATCCGGCGCAGAACATCCTGTCGTCGATCTACGATTTTTCGCGGCCGGGCTCGGCGACCTTGCGCGGTTATGCGCCGGGCACGGTGAGCGGCGATCAATTTCACGTGCTCAACGTCGAGTTTCGCTTTCCGATTTGGTGGATCGAGCGCGGCTATCAGACGCTGCCAATTTATCTGCGACGACTACACGCAAAATTGTTTCTCGACTACGGCGGCGCGTTCTCGGGCGACTTCAGCTTCGATAAATTTCGGCTCGGCGTCGGCGGTGAGATCATTTTGGACCTGCAGTACGGCTGGTACTACCCCGCCGCGCTACAACTAGGCTACGCTCACGGCGCCGACCAAGGCGGCAGCGACCAAGTCTACCTCCTACTGAACTACCCCTTCCTCTAGGCTAGTCGACCAGCGAATCGAGGCAGCTGGCGATGTCGGGCTGATTCCAATCGCGATCGCTGATCACGTAATAGCGAATCTTGCCCTCCTTATCGACGATGAACGACTCAGGGAATTTCTCGGTGCCGTAGCGGGGTGGAGTGGTCTTGTGTTTATCGAGCAGAACTTCGAGCGGTGTGCCCTTGGGGAAAAACTCGCGCACCACGGGCCAGTCTTCGTCGATCGAAACCGCGAGCATACGAAACGGCTTGCCTTGCATCTTGACCGCCAATTGCTCCATCGACGGAATCTCCACGGCGCAGGTCTGACACCAGGTGGCCCAAAAGTTCACCAACACCACACTGCCGCGCAGCGCCGATAGTTTCACCAACTGTCCAGTAAAGTTGGGCAGCTCGAAGTCGGGCGCGTCGACGGGAATTCGACCCAGCACCGGATTGGTAGGTGCGGCCTGAAGCGCTTCGCAAGCGCTGGCGTGCGCGCGATCGTAACCAACTTTGGCGCGCTCCACCGCATCCGGTAGCGCAATCACGAACAGCGATCCGAGTAGGATCGCAACAGCGGCGAACGGCAAATAGATGAACCACTTCATTTGCTTTCGTCCCAAAGCTCGTCGCTCCGACTCATGTCGCCGCGCAGCCGCCGCTCGAGCATCGCTTCATCGAGCCTGAGCTTCGCCACTTTTTTTCCGTCGAGTAAGACCACTGGCACTTCCCAATCATACAGCGCCACCAGCGCCGGATCGCTGTCCACGTCGATCACTTCGAGCTCGAATGGGATGCGCGCGTTCACACGATCGAGTGCGGCCTTGGCCACATCGCACAGATGACAATTCACACGCGTATAAAGTTGAACGCGTCTCAAATCTTCATCCCCACCACTTCGGCGATCGCTTTGAGCGAACGCGTCAGATCGGCAAATTCATGCAGCTGAAGCGACTGCGGTCCGTCGCACAGCGCGCTCGTCGGATCGGGATGCACGTCCACCATCACACCGTCGGCGCCAACCGCCACCGCCGCGCGGGCCAGCGCCGGCACCGAGAGCGCGTCGCCGGTTCCGTGCGAGGGATCGACGATGATGGGCAGATGTGTAAGTCGCTTGATGAGCGGAATCGATCCGAGATCGAGCGTGTTGCGCGTCATGGTTTCGAACGTGCGAATTCCGCGCTCGCAGAGGATGACCTGATAGTTACCACCTTTGGTGATGTACTCGGCCGACATCAGAAATTCTTGAATCGTCGACGACATGCCGCGCTTGAGCAGGACCGGCTTGCGGATCGACGAGACGGCTTCGAGCAGCGCGAAGTTCTGCGCGTTGCGCGTGCCGATCTGNNGCGCCTCGGCGAGGATCTTCAACCCTTCGAGCTTGGTCCCCTGAAACGAATAGGGTGAGGTGCGTGGTTTGTACGCACCGCCGCGCAGCATACAGGCGCCCGACACGGCCACCGATCGCGCCACCAGCAACGTTTGCTCGCGCGTCTCGACCGCGCACGGCCCAGCGATGATTCCAAAATGTCCGCCACCGATGAGCGAAGGTTTTCCGCCCGGACCGGGCAAAGAAATGATCGTGTCGTGAGGATGGGTCTCGCGCGAAACCAGCTTCCACGGTTTTGAAATCGAAACCGCTTCGGCCACGCCGGGGAAAAGCGCGAAGTGCGCCGGATCGACTGGGCCCGAGTTGCCGGTGATGGCCACCGCGACCCGTTGCGCGCCCGGCATTTTGTGCGGCTGATAACCGAGCGCCCGAACTTTTTC
>PLXG01000182.1:258-7236 GCA_003153195.1 Myxococcales bacterium | reverse complement strand
GGTGATCGATCGCTCGGGATCGATGTCGGAGATGGCCGGCTCGCTCTCCAAATGGGATTCGCTCAAATCGGCGGTGCACACGCTGTTTGGCGAAGATGGCATGGCGATCGATCCCACCAAGAACGCCGACATCGATTGGGGGCTCACTCTGTTTCCCAAGCAGGCCTCCGCGCAGTGCACGGCGGGCGTGGTGAACACGCCGATGGCCAATGCCGACGCGACGCAGGTGCTTTCGATCCTCGATCCGATTCAAAGCATCCAAGACAATAGCCGCGCGCTCACTGATCCGAACGTGCTCGGGCCGGGAACGCCCACGCCGGAGACGCTGGCACAGGTGCGCGATTCGGGTGGGCTCACCGACGCCACGCGCAACAACGTGGTGCTGCTCATGACCGACGGAATTCCCAACTGCTCGGCGAACTCGGAGAAGCAGGTGACCGACATAATTGGCCAGCTCTACGCGCGCACGCCATCGGTGAAGAGCTATGTGGTCGGCCTCGGCACCGAGACCAACTCCAATCCGCAAACGCTCAACGAATGGGCCAAAGCCGGCCACACCGATCGCACCGGCGCCGCCAGCGCCTATTATCAGGCCAACAACGCCGACGATCTCAAAGCCGCTTTCGCCGACATCGTGAGCGGCGTTTCGTCGTGCACCTATCACCTCGACGCCGCGCCGGCCGATCCGAATCTGCTGAGCGCCTACCTGAACGGTCAGGTGATCGCCAACGATACGACCAACGGCGTCAGCTACGACGGCAAGTCGCAGTCGCTGGTGTTCAACGGCTCGAGCTGCGATCAGCTGAAAGCCGGCGACTCGGTCAAGATCGACATCCTCTATGGTTGCAAGGGCGCCCCGATTTTGTAGCGCGAATAGGTCCGACACCGAAATTCCGGGAACCTTGTGCGGAACCGGACGTTTTTCACAGCGTCCCTATGGGCTCTCACCTTGAAAAGCGTTGCAAAGCCGATCGTTGCTCGCTAGCCTCCTCGGCGTCGAAATGGCCTTGAACGACGCGCCACCGATTTCAGAATTCTCGCCGGCTCAGTCTCCGCCGCAACCGGTCGAATCGCGTTCGGCGTGGGAAAAGTTCGCGCCGCTGCTGGTCGTGCTGCTCGCAGCCGCGCTTTTTTTCCCTGGCCTGAGCTGGTCCGGATTTTGGGATCCGTCCGAAGTTCATCTGGCCGACTTGGCGCGCAACTTCAACAACGCCACCGGTGCAGGGCCCCAATTTGGACGACCGCCGCTGGCGATTTGGCTGATCGCGTGGGGATTTCGCACTTTCGGCATCGGGGAGTTGGGCGGCCGACTTCCGCTGGCGGTCGCGTCGCTGCTGGCGGTGATCGCGACCTACTATGCCGGTACGGCGTTTCTTCGCCGGCGCGCGGCGCTGATCGGCGCGTTCGCCATGTGCACCATGCCGGTGGTTTTGCTGGGCGCGAGACAGCTCGCACCGGTGGCGACCATGCACCTCGGCAGCGCGCTCGCGCTCGGCGGATTCGCGCACATCTTATTTCGCAAACCGGAACGTCCGCCTCTCTTCCTCTTCATCGACCTTCTGCTCGGTCTCGCCGGCTTGGCCATCGGACAACTCTCCTCGGGAATTCTCATGGGCGTAGTGGCGCCACTGTCCGCTGTCGCGCTCGCCGCCATCGCCCTGAACTTCGGCGTGATCGCGGTGGCGTTCGGTATCGGCACCATCGCGTCCCTGACTGTCACGCTGGTGGCTATGCACGGGACCGGATATTCGGCGATTCTCGGTGGCGTGCCGCACACGATGTCGCACAACACCGTCTTCACTTCGCACTTGGCCACGCTCGGTTTCGCGCTGTTTCCTTGGATCGTCGTCGCTCCGCTCGGCGCGCTCGATCTGTTTTATGGCACAGACGGGAAGCGCAAGGCCGGTCTGCTGGTGGCGATCTGGTTTGTCACCTTTTATCTATTCGGGACCTGGCAAGCGGCGGGCGTAAGCGAGCTGCAGGTACCGGTCGCATCCGCAGTGGCGCTGCTCGCGGCGATGTTCATCGATCCGATTTTCGATCAGCCTTCGCCGCTGCCGGCAGCCGGATTGATGCTGGCCATGGGCGCGGCGCTGATCGCACAAGACTTCATCTCGTCGCCGGAAAAATTGATCTCGGTGCATCTGAGCGATGCGGCCAGGTGGCCAGGCGCGTTGGTGGTAGTTCCAAACCTGCTGATGGCCATCGGCGCCTTTTGGGGCGCGTCCATCGCACTCGGTGTGGGCGCACCACTGGCCAGCGCGGCCAGCTCCGATCGGGCCAAGCTGCGCGGGCGTCGCATCATGCTCGGCGCTTCACTCCTTTCGGCGCTCGGGCTCGCGATCACCATGGCGTTCGTGATGGTGCCGCAGGTCTCCAAACATTTGTCGGCGCGAGATCTTTACGGCAAGACGCAGAAGCTCGATCCCAACGCGCCGCTCGGTCAATATCGCTTCAACGCCACCGGCTCGAGCTACTACGCCGGCAGCAAGAAGCCGGAGCCGCTGTCCGATCTCGATCATGTATTTCAATTTCTCGCCAAGAGCGAGCGCGTGTTCGTGATGGCCGGATCGGAAGAGCTTCCTGCCATTGATCAATTCGCCAAACAGAAGAAGCTCGACTACGTCGTCGCCGATGATTCGAACTCGCACTACCTGATCTTGTCGAATCGCCTCGGACCGAACGAAAAAGATCTGAACCCGCTCAAGCGGTTCATCAGCACGGAGGCGCCCAAGCCGCAATTCCCGGCGGCGGTGAACTTCGAGGACAAGCTCGAGCTCATCGGTTACGACACGCCAACCTCGGTGAATCGCGGACAGGACTTCCGTTTCCGCCTCTACTTCAAAGTCAAAGCGCAGCTACCGGCCGCCTACAAAGTGTTCATCCACTTCGACGGAGGCACGCGGTTCAACGGCGATCACTCGCCGCTCGAAGGTCGTTTCCCCACCACGCACTGGGTCCCCGGCTACTACATCACCGACGAGCATTTGATCACGCCCGATCGCGCGACCCAGCCGTCGGGTGTCTATCAGATCTTTGTCGGGCTCTTTTCCGGCGACAAACGACTCAAGGTTACTTCCGGTCCGCAGGACGGCGAGAACCGCGTCAAGCTCGGCACCATCAACGTGAAGTAGTTCACCGTCGGAAAACTTCTTCCTATGCCGCAGTGCGTCGAAGCAAATTTTTTGAATCGTCCTCGGTTTTATCTTGTTGCGAGCCGAAGTTCCTTGGTATGGCGAAACGTCAACCAAGGGCGGAAGAGGACAAGGTGGAAGGAATGACCAACCGGATCAAGGACCGACGCGGAGATACGCTGCCGGCCCCGGGCGAAGAGCGACGTTCGAGTCGATCTCGCCGGCTTCACGAGCGAGTTTTGGTCGATCTAGAAGTCGACTATCGCGCCGACGACACCTTCTTGTTCGCGTACATCACCGACATCAGTGCGATGGGCATCTTCGTTCGCACCAACAGCCCGGCGGAAAAAGGCACCAAGTTGAATTTGCGATTTCGCTCGCCAAGCGGCGATGAGATCGAGCTCGAAGGCGAAGTCATTTGGGTCAATCCGTTTCGGCCCAGCGACGACGGCAGCGTCAGCAATCCCGGAATGGGCGTGCAGTTCATGGACCTCACGGCCAAGCAGCGCGAAGATGTCATGAAACTGGTCCGCACCTTCGCCTACCTCGATGACGAAAACGAAGAAGAAGAGGACGAGCTCAAGAGCAGCTAGTCCGTAGCAAGACGCCATGAACAAGTCGATCGCCTGTCCCATTTGTAAAAAAGAAGTGCCGCGCGAAGGCGAAGCCTATCCGTTTTGCAGCTCGCGCTGTCGGCTCATCGATCTAGGCAACTGGCTGGGCGGAAAATACGCCATTGCAGGCGAACCCGCCGAAGGCGATCCAAAGCGCGAAGACCCCGCCAAAACCGACGACTGATAGGGGTCACTCCACTACCCCTTAACCTCGCGCCCGCACAGAGTTTTTTTTCAACACGCGAAAACCGGATTTCGGACAGACCTTCATCGGTCGAAAATGCTCAATTCTGGTACCTCGCTTTCGGGTTTTCGCGGTGTTGAAAATACGACGATTGATTACGAGGGCTTACCTATGAGTGGAGTGACCCCTGATCAGAATCAGCGGGTGCAGCAGCCGGATTTGCAGTGCGGGACTTCGCTGTTGGCCGCGCAGGGACCGGCCGCCGGATTGCCACAGGGCCACGTCTGATAGCGCGGTTGGGTCGCCGCCTTTTTGTTGAGCGTGGCGAACACGCAGTGTCCACCGTCCATCACCAACATGCAGTCCGCGTCCGACTTGCACGCGAGATCTTCGTGCAGCACGTTGGCCCAGCGCGTTTCGAGCGCGTCGCAGCGCGGCGATTTTCCGTACGGCCAGCGCACTGGCTTGACCGGATCTTCCGGACTTCTCCCGCAGGTGGCGTGCGCATCGAGCGGCTTCGAGTCGTTCGCTTTGGACTCGTCCGCATTCACCGACAAAACTTTGCAACCAGCGACGGTAGAGAGCGCGAGACCCAGAATGAAGAGTGCGCTACGCATTCTTTTTCTCGAGACCATAGCGCTCGACCTTGGTAATTAGATTCGATCGACTAATGCCGAGATCTTTCGCCAGCTGCGACTTGTTCCAATGCGTGCGAATGAGCCCCTGATGAATGAGGTCGCGCTCGAGCTGCTCGATCGCATTCTTGAGCGAGCCGGCATTTTCATACGAACTACGAGGACCACCGGCGCGCGATTGCGGCGCCTGTACGGCGTCCTGTACGCGCTGCGAAAGTAGATCGGCCGGCAGCTCGTCGAGATCGGTGCCGAGCACCATGCAGCGTTCGATCTCATTTTCGAGCTCGCGAATATTTCCCGGCCACGGATAGCGCTGAATGGCCAAGAGCGCATCGGGCGAAAGTCGCGGCGGCGCATTGGGCGCGCGCCCACCTTCGCGCTGTCCCGCGCGCGGACGAAAATGTTTTCGCAGAAAGTGCTCGCACAAGATCGGCAGGTCGTCCATGCGCTCACGCAGCGGCGGAATCTGAATCTTGATCACATTCACGCGATAGTAGAGATCTTCGCGGAACTCGCCGCGCTCGACCATCTTCTGCAGATCTTTATGGGTCGCCGCGATGACGCGTACGTCGACTTCACGTTGCTCGGTACCGCCGACAGGGGTAAAGGTCCCTTCTTGCAAAACGCGCAAGAGCTTGACCTGCAGCGCCGGCGACATGTCGCCAATCTCGTCGAGAAAGAAGGTGCCGCTGTCGGCAATCTCGAATAGACCTTTTTTGTCTTTGATGGCGCCGGTGAACGAGCCCTTCACGTGTCCGAACAGCGCGCTCTCGAGCAGGTTGTCGTTGAACGCGGAGCAGTTCTGCACNNGCTCCTTGCCGGTACCGCTCTCGCCTTGAATGAGCACGGTCGAATCGGACTCGATGATCTTCTCGAGCAGTCGAAACACGCCCTGCATCGCGCGCGAATTTCCGACGATGTTGTCGAAGCGGTAGCGCTGTCCGAGCTCTTGCGTAATGGTGGTCATCTCGCGATCACGGCGTGTGACCTCGGCGTGATGATCCTGAATTTGATTGGCGCCGAACTCTAGCAGATCGCACAGATGCTCGATCTCCGCGTGACTAAGCTGCGGAATTTTGCGGAGTGCCTTGTCGAGATCGGTGCCCGATCCCTCCTGCACCGCCACCTCTTTGATCTTGCGCAGCAGCGTCTCTTCGGAAAACGGCGTCAACTCTTCGTGCACCGATCCGCCGACGAACAAAAATCCCGCGAAGTCGCCGTCGAGAACGATGGGACAGGCGATCAGATCGAACCCGAGATGGCATTCGTGCACCACCGCGCGACGCAGCGCCGTCGGGCCGTTCGCGCGAATCTTGTCGCGCGTGACTTTGACCGACTCGTTGCAGCGCCGAAATCCCTCTTTGGAGAACAGCGCCAAGCGACAAAAGTCGTTATTGGGCGGGATGATCTTGCCTTCGGAGTGATCGAGCACGTAGCCTTTGGCGTCCGCAAACGCGAGCTCGACGTTCCACCATTTGCGCACCACGTCCTTGAGCATCTGGATCGTGTGCAGCTTTTCGTAAGGTCGTAGATTGATCATGCAGTTACGCTTCTTATGCTCAAACTTTGGACAGCTCGCATGCTACCCGTGCAGCGACTGTCCAGAAATAGCACAGTTCGAGTCCAAAAAAACGACGATCGATCGAAATATCCGTGGCGCATCTGCACCTTCGTTGTGCTAGTGAAGGCGCATGTCGGCCGGCGTCCCCCGCTCGCTTTTCATAATTGCCATTTTGGCAGGATGTAGCTTCCGCGCGGCGGAAGTTCCGTTGCTCATGGATCCCGAGGCGAGCGTCACCGACGCGGCGCCCGACGGTAGCACGCCTACCTCCTTATTTAAGCCCGCGCACGTCGACCCCCAATATTTGAACTTCGATGTGGGCGATCTATCGGGCGCAACCATCATCGATACCAGCGAGCTCATCGTCAAAGGCAGCGCCGGAACCATGCCCGGATTTCCCTTTCAGCGCACCGACGACGGACTGGCGGTCCTTTCGGTCAAAAATTGGACCGTCGACAAAGAAATCGTCGTGATCGGACAGTCACCGCTGGTGGTAGTGGCGTCCGGAATGGTGATCGTCTCCAGCACGATTCATGGCGAAGCCAATCAGGACGTTCCTGGTCCGGGCGGCTCGCTGGTCGGAGATGGAAAAGGCGGCGATGGGCAGTCGGATCTCGATCGTGATCCGGGCGGCGGCGGCGGCGGGTTCGGATCGAACGGCGCGACCGGTGGCGATGGAGTGACTGGCACCGGCGGCGGCGGAAAAGGCGGTACTGGCGGAAAGACGTTTGATGACTCATCGATGATGCTGGTCGGCGGCGCAAGTGGTGGCCGCGGATCGTCGAGCGACATGTGCAAAGACACGCACGGTCATGGCGGCGCAGGCGGCGGCGCGATTCAAATTTCTGCC
>PLXG01000182.1:0-214 GCA_003153195.1 Myxococcales bacterium | reverse complement strand
CACGGCCAACGGCGGCGGCGGCGGCGGCGCAGGATCCTGGGATCCGCAAAATGGTGACGCCGGCCAAAGCGGAAATCTTGGAATGATGCCGGCTCCGGGCGGACAGTCCGCCTCCGACGGCAACGGTGGCGCAGGTGGCGCGGGTGCAGCGTCGATGAGCATGGCGGCACCCGGTGCGACCAGCGTCAACGGTGGCGGCGGTGGCGGCGGTGGC
>PLXG01000064.1 GCA_003153195.1 Myxococcales bacterium | reverse complement strand
GCGACTATCACGGCTGGATGCAGGTCGACCCCGACGGCGACGGGTCACGCCTGACCCTGTTCCTTTCCACGGCACGCGGCGACGCGGCTGATTCCGAGGTGATGGGGACCCTCGACGCGATTCGCCGTCTGGTCGAGGCACAGGTCTGAGGCGCACGGCCCGGCCGAACTGGAGCCGGGCCGTGGCGTTCAACCTGGCCAGCGACGCTGGCCGTTCGTCGCGACATTGACGTCGTCGGGATTGATCGGGTCAGGAACGGTCAGTCTGTCGCGGTCTTGTCAGCCAAATGGGGCTCCTCGGCGTAGCTCGCGAGGACCTGGCTCCCGCCGGCTGTGCCGCGTCGAGGACCTCGAAGACGGGCCTCACGACTGGCGCGACCGAGTACAGCCAAGGGTTCGCGTCCGTCGCGACGCCAGCGACGCCGAGGGCGTCGATCACGAACCCGTGCAGCACGTCCTTGGAAGTGACGCGGAACACTTAGTGCTCGCTGATCAACAAGTGTGGGATTACGAGGCGTTATGTAAAGGGTCTTCGACGCGGGTGGAGAATGAAGTGGCGTGCCAGAACCCGACCGATTGGCGGCTGCGCTTGATCGTGTGGCGGAGGCGAAGATCGCGGAGCGCTGGCGGCTGTTCGGGCCGGAGTGTGACGAGCGCCGCCGGCGGTTGTGGGCGGCGAGCGAGGCCAAGACGCATGGGCCGGGTGGGGTGGCGCTGCTTGCGCGAGTGACGGGGCTCTCTGAGGAGACTGTCCGGCGCGGGCTGGCCGAGGTTGAGTCCGGTGAGCGGGTCGAGCGCGGGCAGGTACGCCGGTCCGGTGGTGGCCGTCGGGCGGTGGTCGAGTCCGATCCGTTGGTCGTTGCGGATCTGGATCGGTTGATCGATCCGGCCACGCGCGGGGATCCCGAGTCGCCGCTGCGGTGGACGTCCAAGAGCCTCGGGAAGCTGCGCACGGCGCTTGTGGGGATGGGGCATGAGATCTCCGAGCGGACGCTCGGGAAGCTGCTGAAGGCCCAGGGGTTTCGGTTGCAGGCCAACCAGAAGACGCGGGAGGGTTCCCAGCATCCCGACCGCGACGCCCAGTTTGAGCACATCAACCAGACGGTCAAGACGGCGCTGGCCGAGGAGCAGCCGGTGATCTCGATCGACTGCAAACACAAGGAGCTGGTGGGCGACTACAAGAACGGCGGGCGCGAGTGGGAGCCCTCGGGCAAGCCCGTGCAGGTCCAGGGGCACGACTTCCCCACAGGGGTCCCCAAGGCCGTCCCCTACGGCGTATACGACATCGCCAACAACGAGGGGTATGTGTCGGTCGGTCAATCCGCCGAGACGGCCGAGTTCTCCGTGGCCAGCATCCGGGCATGGTGGGAGCACCTCGGCCGCGATCGGTTCCCCACCGCCAACCGGCTGACGATCACCGCCGACTGCGGCGGCGGGAACAGTCCCCGCGTGCACCTGTGGAAGGTCTGCCTGCAGAAACTCGCCGACGAGACCGGGCTTGNNGAGCACCGGCTGTTCTCGTTCATCAGCCTCAACTGGCGCGGCCGACCGCTGGAGAGCTACGAGGTGATCCTCGACCTGATCGCCTCGACCACCACCAGCACCGGGCTGAAGGTCTACGCCCGCCTGGACCCAACCATCTACATCAAAGGCACCAAGGTCACCAAGGACCAGATCGCCGCCGTCAACATCACCGGACGCGACTGGCACCCAGAATGGAACTACCGAATCAGCCCAGCCGGTCAGTCGCCGTGACCCGGCCCACAGTTATTGATCCGCGAGCCCTTAGTTGCGGCGGCCCTACCAGACGGCTGGGGCGTAGTCCTTGAGAAAGACGCCATGGATGTCCTCGCCCGCTTCGCCTCGCACGATCGGGTCGTAGACGCGAGCAGCGCCATCGGAGAGGTCGAGTGGGGCGTGGAAGCCCTCATCGGCCAGTCGCATCCTGGTGGTGTGCGGCCGCTCGTCGGTGATCCAGCCGGTGTCGACGCTGTTCATAAAAATGCGCGACTCCGCGAAATCGGCGGCCGAGGTGCGCGTCATCATATTGAGCGACGCCTTGGCCATGTTGGTGTGCGGATGTTTGTCGGTCTTTTTGTTGCGCGAAAAGCTCGCTTCCATCGCCGACACATTGATCACGTGCTGCTCGCCGTTTCCGTTGCGCTCCATGAGCGGCTTCAGACGGCTGGTGAGCACGAACGGCGCGATGGCGTTCACCAAATGAACTTCGACCAGCTCCACCGTCGGAACATCCCCGAGCTGCATACGCCAACTGTTGGTCGGGCGACAATCGAGCTGCTGACCGTGCTCGTCGAACTCGCCTTTGGGAAAGGCCTGTTCGTCCCACAGCGACATTTCTGAAATGCGCAGCGGGCGCGCTACCAGTGCGCTTTGCGACAGCTGTCCATGATCGCGCAGAAGCGGCTGGGCATGGTCAGGCAAGGAACGCAGCTCGCCCTCGACGAGATGAGTGTAGAACTGCGCCGGCCGCCGCACGGTTTGCGCCGCGTTGTTGATCAGAATGTCCAGGCGATCGAGCGTCTGATCGAGGTGCGCGCCGAAATTCTCCACGCTCGGAATGTGGCGCAGATCGAGCCCGTACACTTGCAGCCGATCGCGCCAGGATTCGTAATCGGGCTGACTGGCGAAACGATTGGCCGCGTCGGTGGGAAAGCGCGTCGTGGCAATTACGCGAGCGCCTGCGCGCAAAAGAATCAGAACTGTTTCGAAACCGATCTTGATGCGCGCACCGGTTACCAGCGCCACTTTGCCATCGAGCGGCGCAGTCTGCGATCGCTTGGCGTAGTTCAAGTCGGCGCAGGTCGGACACATCGACGAATAGAAGAAGTGCAGCTCGCGGTACATCTCTTTGCAGACGTAACAGGCGCGTGGCTCTTCCAGCATTTCGGTCGGACGTTCGGTCGGCGCTGGCAGAAATTTGAGTCGCTGCGCCGGCGTGACAATCGGTTGCGCGCTGCGCATCTGCGTTTTGCGCATCAGGCTCAGATCGTGCGCCTTCTGATCTTTGCGCGCCTTTTTGCGATGAACTTTGCCTAAACGACGACGATCGGTCCGGCTGGGAAACGCGGTCTGCCCAGCGGCGGCCAGGAGTCGTTTGCAATCTTCTTCATCGAAGCGCGCCAGGACGCTGCGGTCCGCCACCACTGCGGACAGAAACTCGACACAGGCGTCGAGCTGCTCTTTGGACGGCTTCGGTGAATCGGAGTTCGACATGGCTTTTCGACCGCGGAAGATAGCCGATCTTGTAAGCTCTGACACTAGAGCGCATCTCATAAATCCTCCCGTCGCCGTTTCGGTCCCTCGGCACAGCTCGCTGCGTTGCTCCTCCCTTAAATACCGACAGGTATTCGCGGTCGTCGCGCCTTGCGATCCGGCCTGCGGGACTCGAACCGGCTCGGTCCGGATTTATGAGATGCGCTCTAGTCCTACTGGCCCATCCTTTGCTCTTAGTTCCGGAATGCGAATTGGGGCTTTGCTCGGAGTGTGCATCGCACTCGGATGTTTGTCCGGCACCGCAGTGGCCGCGGGCAAGCGGAGAACCCACGTGTATCATCCTAAGAGAATGATATTTAAGCAGAATCGTCACGTGCTTCGACCCGCATTACAACCGATTCAGCCGGCTCCAGTGCCGGTTCGGCCGGTTCGGCAAGCCGAAGATGACGAAATTCCGGGTGCAAGAGTCCTCAGGGCCAGGGGACAGTAGAGCCCATCCCTGGGACTTTGGTCCTCGGGAACAGACCCACCTCTAGCCGCCTAAGAGCGCCTCGAGGGGTCGGCCATGATCGGTCAGCGAGATCGGTCGACCGAGCGGCGTATCGAATGATTTGTCCGGATCGAGCCCGAGCTGCTGCACCAGGGTCGCGAACAGATCGGCCACGCGCACCGGCTTCTCTCTCACCTTTTCGCCCTCGCCATCGGTGGCGCCGTAGCTCAATCCGCCGCGAATTCCACCACCGGCCAGCACCGCGCTGAATGCCTGCGGATGGTGATCGCGTCCATCGTTGGGATTGATTTTGGGCGTCCGTCCGAAGTCGCCCATGCACGCGATCAAAGTCGAATCGAGAAGATCGCGCGCTTTGAGCTCGGTGATGAGCGCGGCAAATGCCGGATCGAGGGTAGTCATCAGATTTTTGGTGCGACCAAAATTGTCGACGTGTGTATCCCAACCATCGAGTGTGACTTCGACAAAGCGAACGCCCGCTTCGACCAGCTTGCGCGCCAGTAGGCAGCCTCGGCCAAAATCTGAATCGCCGTACGCGACCTGCACCGCGGCCGGCTCGGAGCGAATATCGAACGCCGACAGCGACGGAGAAAACATCATCTTCACCGCTTTGTCGTAAACCGCTTGCCGGCCGTGCACCTTGGCGTCGCCAGTTTCAGCCGCGAACCGAGCTTCGAGCATGGCCAGCGCGCGGCGCCGACGTGCGAATCGATCAGCATCGACATTGCGTCCGAACGCGGTGTTCTGCGGCGGCTCCTTCGGATTCGGCACCACGAATGGATCGTGCTGTGCGCCGAGAAATCCCGCCTGCGCGCTCGGACCGCTGATGCTGACGAAAGCGGGGAGATCATTTTTTGCCGCGCCCAGCTCTTCGGACATCCATGCGCCTAGCGATGGATGTTTTACCGTCGGGTTGGGCGAATATCCCGCGTGCATGAGGAAGCGCGCTCGATCGTGATTGCCTTCGCGACTGGTCATCNNCGTCATACTGCGAATGATGGCCAAATGGTCAGCGACGTCGGCGAGCTGTGGTAAATGCTCGCAGATCTGAAT
Source organism: Myxococcales bacterium (assembly GCA_003153195.1). Classification (GTDB taxonomy): domain Bacteria; phylum Myxococcota_A; class Polyangia; order Palsa-1104; family Palsa-1104; genus PALSA-1153. The sequence goes on along the minus strand of PLXG01000064.1, from coordinate 3,946 downwards.
CGCCGGCGCGCGGGTGGAGAGGGCGCGAAACTTTCCGCCCGGCTTGAGATCGAACGTGTCGAGGTGACTGGGACCGCCGTTCATCCATAAAATGATGCAGGCCTTGGCGCGCGGAGTTTGAGATGCCGCCCACGCCTTCGACAAAAAGCGCGAGGCGAGCAGCGCGGCGAATCCCGATTTGATGAAAAGTCGTCGGTCCATTAGTGCCTGTAGAAAAATTCGCTGGAGTTGATGAGCGCCCAGAAAAGATCTTCGAACGCCTGTTTCTTGGGAGTGATCGGACCGAGCGCCAACTTTCCGAGACGCTGAGCCGGATCGCGAAAGTTTTTCCCCAACTTTCCACTGGCAGCGACTTTCGGTGGCGGCGGTGTGCGCACGACTTCGCGGGGCTCGTTGACGAAGGCGATCCACTGCGTGAGCTCCGACGGGCTGGACTTTCGTGACAGCGCGCGCAAATAGAGAGAGTCGATCACTTTCTCGTCGGTAGGAATGTCCGCCAACAGATCACCGAGGACCGAGCCGGGAAGCGCCAAGGTGGTGTTCGAGGTGGCCGCTCCGTTGAGCAGGACCAACGCTTGCGCGATGGTGCCTTCGGCTTCGGACTCGCTGGTCTCCTCGTCGACATCGAAGAGAAAGGTCACCAATCGCCGAAGATTTTGTCTCATCTTCGCCATGTCGATCTTGGTGTAGCGCGCCAAAAAGGCTTCCAAATTGGTCGCTGAGTTGAGCGCGTCATACAGCTCTTCCGACGTGAGCGGCTTGAGCGGATGGCGCGACCACAACCGATCGGGCCGCGCAGAGGCCGCGAGCCCATAGGCGCGGGTGGTGCAAATGGTGCGAATCAATTTCTTGAGATCAAATCCCGACTGAATGAAGTCGCTGGTCAGACGATCGAGCAGCGCCGGTGCCGTCGGCACGCTCGACTGACGAAAATCATCAATCGGCTCGACAAAACCTGCGCCGAGAAAATAGGACCACATGCGATTCACCATCGCGCGTGCGAACCATGGATTGGCGGGCGCGGTGAGCCAATGCGCGAGGGCCTGCCTTCGATTGGCGCCGTTTACGCTAGGACCCTTGAGCGCGGTACCGTCGAGCGCTGTCGGAGCGAAGGACGCAAACTCGGCCAGCTCCATCTTGGCGGGGCCGCGCAGCGCCGGCTTGTCGAAATCACGCAGGAAGACTCTCTTGGGGCCGGGCGTTTTTAGATCGTCGATGGGAACCGGTGCCGCGGTGATGAACGCCGCGGTGAAGTGGCGGAAGTCGTCCTGTTTCCATTTCTCGGTGGGATGGTTATGGCACTGCGCGCACTGAATCTGTACGCCGAGAAAGACGCGCGCGGTTCGGCCCGATAGATCCTGCGGCGTTCGCGTGTAGTGCAGAAAATAGTTCACCGCGCCATTCGACTGGTCGCTTCCCGGACGGTTTTCACCGCTGGCAGTGAGGATGCTTTCCACCAGCGCATTCCACGGACGATTTTCGACGAAGGACGCGCGCAAAAATTCGCGAAACGCCTCTCCGTCGACGATCGGTCCAAAAGGCTCGCGTCCGATCAAGAGATGTTGCCAATAGTCAGCGAAGTGGGCGGCATGCGCCGGCTGCGAAAGCAGCGTGTCGATCAGCCTGGTGCGCTTGTCCGCGGCTTGGTCTGCGATGAAAGCGGTGACCTCTTCCGGCGTTGGAATCGAGCCCGTCAGATCGACTTTTGCGCGGCGCAAGAATCCGGCGTCGCCGATCGGCTGAGCCGGAGTGACGTGGGCATGCTTCCACTCCTTGGTGAGTAGCGCGTCGACCGAAAGGGTGGGGCGTGGTGCGGCCCGCGCCGATCCACTCGCGAGCCAGAAGAGCAGCGGGGCATATCGCACCTCTTCATGATACAAGATCGGCGGCCGCCATGAACGTGACTATCGGCACGAGTGGTTTCAGCTACCCCAAGTGGAAGGGGAAGTTCTACCCAGAGAAGCTGCCGAACGCGAAGATGCTGTCCTACTACGCGACACAGTTCGGCGGGGTCGAGCTCAACAACACGTTTTATCGAATGCCGACGGAGAAGGCTCTGGCCAGCTGGCGCGACGAAGTGCCGGAGCCGTTTCGGTTTGCCATTAAATCGCCGCAGCAGATCACGCACAAACAGCGACTGGTCGACTCAGGCGACACGGTCGCGCACCTGGTGAAACTGCTCGGCACGCTGGGTGAAAAGTGCGGTCCGATTTTGTTTCAACTGCCGCCATTCATGAAAAAAGATGTGGAGCGGCTGAAGTCTTTTCTCGCGCTCTTGCCGAAAGGGACGCGTGCGGCATTTGAGTTTCGCCATCTCTCCTGGTTCGAAGCCGATGTGTTCGATGCGCTCAAATCTTCGGGCGCGGCGCTGTGCATTGCCGAGGGCGAAAAGATCGTGACGCCGATGGAGGCCACGGCTGATTGGGGCTATCTGCGACTGCGACGCACTGACTACACCGAAAAAGATTTGGCGGCCTGGGCGGAGAAACTGCGCGCGCAGAAGTGGCGAGACGCCTTCGTTTTCTTCAAACACGAAGACGAGCCGACCGGCCCGGCGTTCGCAGTGCAGTTCACTTTACTTTTGCGCTGAGTCGCTCGAGGACCGCCAAAAGGTCCGGTTTGTCGTCGAGGATTGGCGCCAGCGGGTCGTTCTTTAGCTTTTTCATTCGCTGCGGCGTCGATTTGATGTCGAAACGATCGAGCGTGAGCCGCTTGTTCACCTCGCTCCACGAAAGTGGCGCGGAAACCCAGGCACCCGGCACCGGGCGCGCGCAAAATGGGGCGGCGATGAGCTTGCCGTGACCATTTTGATAGGCGTCGAGATAGACCCGTCCTTTGCGACTGGCGATCACGCGCTCGACGGTAGCGATGTCGGGAATTCGATCGGCCACCACGCGCGAGATCAGCACCGCCAGCGTTTTTCCCTGTTCGTGCGTGCAGCTGCGACCGAGCGGAAGAAGTATGTGTAGTCCCGAGGAGCCGCTGGTTTTGACATAGCTGGTGAGCTCGATCTCGTCGCACAGCTTGCGCACTGCCAGCGCTACGTCGATGACTTGCGAAAACGGCGCGCCTTTGGGATCGAGATCGACCACGCACCAGTCGGGATGTTGCAAGGTGGCCATGCGACTCGACCAAATGTGGAGCGGAATCGCACCTAGATTGGCGAGATAGAGCAGCGACTCCAGGTTGTCGCACACGAACTGATCGATTTCGCGCGAAGTCTGTTCGCTCCACATCTGCTCGGTACGCAACCAGGCCGGCACGAAGCCCGGCGCATTTTTTTGGAAGAACGATTTTCCGTCGATGCCGTCGGGGTAACGCGTCACCACCACCGGGCGATCGCGCAGGTAGTGCATGATGAACGGGCCGATCGATCGGTAATATTCGATCAGATCGCCCTTGGTATAGCGATCAACTGGCCAGAAAACTTTGTCCAGGTTGGAGAAGGGAACCACGCGCGGCGCTTCGTCCTCATCGACCGTGATCTTCTTTGGTGAAGAGGATGCAGGCGACGCTGGAGCGGCGAGAATCTTTTCCGGACCAGTGCAATCCTCGATCTTTTTGTCATCGCGAAAGCGCAAAAAGACGGGCTGCCGTAGATTTCCTTCCTCGGTCCACTCGTGATAGCGGACTTCGCAGATCAGCTTGGGCTCGACCCAAGTGTGGCCGCGTCCCGGCGGCAGCGGTCCATCGAACGCGGGCTTCTTGATCACTGATCGATCGAGCGTCTTGCGCACGCTGGCGAGCTGCTTTTCATCGAATCCAGAACCGACGCTGCCCGAGTAAATCAGCTCTTTTTCGTCGTGAAACGCGAGATGCAGCGCGCCGAATCCAGTTCGGGTTCCACCTGGCGCGGTGAATCCCACTACCACGAAATCGCCGGTGCGCTCGCCGCGAACTTTTCGCCATTCGTCCGATCGCCCACTGCGATAGTGCGAATCGGATT
>PLXG01000161.1 GCA_003153195.1 Myxococcales bacterium | reverse complement strand
TGCACGCCCATCGCGGCCTCGAGCGCGTTTCCCGTAAGACCGTTGGCGACACCACCGTCGGGCAGATTGTAGAGGTCGATCGTGTAGCCAACGCCTTTCGGACTACTCTCATCACAGACAAGCCGTGCACGGGGGCCCATGCGCCGATAGCGGTACAACTTGCTAGTACCCGACGAGCACCACTGTCGTAGGTAGGTATGGGGAACGTGATGATGTCTCACCGGTTCACCGCCCCATTGTACCGCTTCATGGTCGACCAAGCTCCCACACGAATTGCGAGTGTGTTGCCGGCGACAGCGCTGGCGAGCTTACTCTCGACGACGAGTCATCAAGTCGCAAAGGCCTCGGTGGGCACTTCAAAACCGGCCAGTCGTGAGCGGGCCAAAACCGGCCAGTTGACGCTCAGGACGACTTCCTTTACCTCGTTGCTGCGGTCGAGCCCAAGATGGCTGGGTGGGGGGCACGTCAAAAGTAGCCACTTATTCCGAATCTTTTGGGTGTTCACCGAGGACGGGCGTACAGGATTCGGACCTACTGGGTGAAAAGACAAAAACGTTAGGTACCTCGCGGCGGTTTTTCTAACAAACTCGGTAGATTCGGTGCAACGGCTCGTGCATTTTGATGCAGTCTCGTGCACTCAAAAACAGGGTCGTCCCTGCTCTTCGTTGCACCAGACTTGCACCGCAAAAATTCGAAAGACACAGGACTCGCACCTGTACGCCCGAGTTTCCCGCGGGCAACTCAGGATCGTCGCCGGCCTCAGCAGTTGTTAGGAAGCTCGGGAAGAAGCGCGAGGAGGAGATCCCGTGTGTTCAGCTCAGGATTCTCAGTCACCCGCTCCAACAGCGTCTTTAGAACCGTCCCGACGCGAGGGCCCGGCGTCAACGCAAGCTCACGCATGACGTCGCGTCCGTCAATTGCCAGATCGCGTTCGGACAGCAGCTGCGGCTCATGTTGTACGCGCTCGATTGCCTCACGAAACAGATTGACCCGTCCAGTTGCGTCTTCGCCCAAACCTTTGCCGACCACATCGCCAATGCGCAAGGCAAAAAGATCGGGGATCAATTCCGGACTCACACGTCGCAAAAATCGGCGCAGATTGGATGCCTTCTGATCGGGATCGCAGGTGAACATGTGGTGCTCGACCATGCCGACGACGCGCTGCTTCTGCTCACTCGATAGTTTGAGCCGTTCTGCAATCGAGGCAGTCATCTCCGCCCCCGTCAGCTCGTGCTGCAGGAATGAAAACTCGCCGGGACGATCTTCGTAGGCTGCGCGAGTGCCGGGCTTGCCAACATCATGCAAAAGCGCGCCCAGCCGCCGAATCGGATCGCCGATGGTGTGATCGACAGCGACCAACGTGTGAGTCCACACGTCGTGTTTGTGATGTCGGTTTTGCGTGCAACCCACACCTTCATTGAGCTCCGGTATGACCAAGCCAAGCGCGCCGGTGCGTTGAGCCGCGTCAAGCGCCGCCCGCGGATGCTCTGCGCCGAGCATCTTCAATAGCTCGTCGCGAAATCGTTCGGCCGATACCTTCGCAAGCACATTGAGCGTCGCCGTGACCGCAATGAGGATTGTGGCGTCGAGCTCGAAGCCGAGCGTCGCCATGAACCTGAGCGCGCGCATCGCACGCAGGCCGTCTTCACGAAAACGATCTTCCGCTCGACCTACTGCGCGGATCTTCCGCTCGACGATCGCTTTTTTTCCCTCGAATGGATCAACGAGGCTATCGGCACGTGGATCGTAAGCTATGGCGTTCATGGTGAAATCGCGTCGCGCGAGATCCTCGCCCAACGAAACGCCGAACCGGACACTGTCGGGCCGTCGGCCGTCGGTGTAGTCCCCATCGGTACGGTAGGTGGTGACCTCGATCGGCTCGTCGTCGACCAGAACCGTAACGGTTCCGTGCTTCATTCCCGTCGGAATGACTTTCGCAAAGAGCGCGGCGGTCTCAGCCGGCAGTGCGTCGGTGGTCACGTCCCAGTCCTTCGGCTTGCGTCCCATGAGCAGATCACGGACGCACCCGCCCACTACGTGGGCTTGGTGACCGTTTTGCTGCAGGGTCTCGATGACCGATGAGACCGACGCAGGGATATGTGAACGAAATTCCGATGACATGTTCGTTCTCTTTTCTTCTCAAGTCACTGACACTTCGTATTGCCAAACATCCGCTGAAACCTGGGAGCACGCCACTTTGGTTGCGAGGAAATAGCGAATCACTTGGATCTGGGTCTCGGTGTGCGGGGTCGCAGCTACACTGCGGAACGATCCGCCGCCTGCCAGCGCCATCGGAAGCAGGAGCTGATCCGCGAGATGTGGCCCGACCGGAACATTCGCCGCCAAATAATCCAAAGCCTCTTTCGCCGCCTTTTGCGCAACCACCTCACCGCGCACCCCGCGTTCGCCGAATCCGCTGAACAGCTCAGTCACGTGATCGCTTTCGATCTCCACTTGCACCACGTTGCCCGGCCCGTGAGATTGCTTCACCTCGACGGGGCTGCACTCGTCGGCCTCTAGCTTCATTTGTTCGCGAACCACTTCGAGCTCCCGACGCGCGATTTCGAACGGCAGCTGTGCAAACATAGCGGTGGCGCGTCGCGCACGGACTTCGCCGCGATCGATCAAGTCGAGGCGCGCGAACTTTTTCACCGGCGTGACATCGATGCGGAATTTTCCTCCGCCCGCGGGATAAAACCCGGGCCGCTCGATCGCGGCGCTTGTGTGCACACCCATTTTGCTGAGCAGCGGCAGATAAACACGCGCGAGAAAATCGAACGTCGGAGCGAGCGGGTTGTGCGTACCTCCTTCCAGCACGATTGACGATGGCCCGTTCGCAATCATCAGTGCCGGAAGCACCGTCTGCAAAACTAGCGTTGCGCTTCCGGCGGTTCCCACGCTGAACCGATATTCTCCTGCCGCCACTTCGCGTGGATAAAACTCGAGTGTCGAAGATCCGATCTCGGCGCCTATCACTCTCGCTCGACCGATCTCCATCGCTGCCTGGACCGCGGTCAGATGCTGACGCATGAGCCCAGGTTTTGCTCGCTTCGCGCGCAGCTTCACCGCACGAAACGGCTGCTTCGTCGCCAAGGAAAGGGCGAGGGCGGTTCGCAATAACTGACCACCGCCCTCACCGTATGAACCATCAATCTCGATCATCCCTTCACACAAACTACCTGCTTGAGCGTATGCAGAACCTCAACCAGATCTTTCTGCGCCTCCATCACCGCTTCGATCGACTTGTACGCACCGGGCGTTTCGTCGATCACCTCTTCGTCTTTACGACACTCGACTCCAGCGGTCGCTGCCGCGTGATCCGCGAGGGAGAACTTCTTCTTCGCGGCGGTGCGTGACATGGTCCGACCCGCGCCGTGACTCGACGAATGAAACGCCTCGTCGTTGCCGAGGCCGCGTACGATGTACGAACGCGCACCCATTGATCCCGGAATGATTCCCAAATCTCCGAGCCGCGCGCGCACCGCGCCCTTGCGTGTCACCCACACGTTCTTGCCGTAGTGATGCTCGCGCGCCACGTAGTTGTGGTGACAGTTCACCACTTCCCCGCGAACTTCGAACGCGGGTAGCACCTTCGACGCGCGCGCAGCCTCGACCACTCCCTCCATCATCAACTGACGATTGAGCGCCGCATAGTCTTGCGCCCATCCGACCGCCTCGACATAGTCGTCGAAGTGCGCGCTCCCCTCGGGAAGATAGGCGAGATCCTGATCGGGAAGATTGATGTACCAGCGGCGCATGTCTTCTTTCGCTTGCTCGATGAAATACGAGCCGATCCGATTTCCCACGCCGCGCGATCCGGAGTGCAGCATGAACCAAACGTCCTGCTTCTCGTCGAGACAAACCTCGATGAAATGGTTCCCGGTTCCCAGCGTTCCCAAGTGGTGCACGTGCGCGCCTCGATCGAGCTTGGGATACTTGGTGGTGATCTTTTCGTAGCCGGGCCGCATCTTCGCCCACGCCTCGGTCACACGCACCGGCGCTCGATCACCCCAGGCTCCCTTGTCGAGCTCGGTGCGCCCATTTTCGGTCCGTCCGTGAGGCACTGCCGCTTCGATCGCCAGGCGTAGATCGCGCAACGAGTCTGGAAGATCGCGCGCATTCAAAGTGGTCTGCGCCGCAACCATTCCGCATCCAATATCGACGCCGACAGCGGCGGGAATGATCGCCCCGTCGGTGGGAATCACGCTCCCGACCGTCGCACCCTTGCCCGAGTGCACGTCGGGCATCACCGCGACCCACTTGTGGATGAACGGCAGCTGCGCAACACGCTTGAGCTGCGCTTCGGCCTCCTCTTCGATAGGAACTCCCTTGGTCCATGCCTTGATGAAGGCTCCGTCGCCGGCATTGATTGTGTTGTAGTTCGCCATGTTCGATCCTTTCAAAACATCCAGTCGACGAAGCCCACTAGCTCTCCGTCGAGATTGATCACTTTTTCCACCATCGCGTCCGAACGCAGCCACTCATAAATCTGGTTCGCCTGCGCCCGCCGCGAGATCTCGAAGAACGCATTCGCCAGCCGTCCTTTGCGCAGCGTGTTGCACTCGGTTTCAATGAACCGCATCAAATGTTTGTCGGCCGGCTGCTGTCCCAACATGTCGAGCCAGATCGCAAGATACGGCTTGAGATCATACTCGATGTTCGCCAGCCCCGTCATCACCTCCGACACGTCCTGCACGCCGGGAAATTCCGACAGCAGCTTGCGCCAAAACGCGAGCAGAAACTGGCGCATCGCTTGTTGCTCCTCAGCGGGCCACTCCATCCACTTGGCGCGCCCGATCTTCGACAGCACGATCTCGATGTCGGTATCCAAATCTCCGAGCGAACAAAGTTCGAGGATGCGCGGCAAGTAGTGCTTCCAGTCGTTCACCGATCCCCACACGTTGAGCGCGTCGAACGCGAACTCGTGCAGATCGCGGTTGCTAAGCTGACGCAGCGGCACTCGCTGGAGCGTTTCGCCGGCGTTTTCGTCGTGGCAGCAGGGGCAGGGCGCCGCGGTACCCTTTGAGTGGTAGCGTCGAAATGCCATGTACAAATTTTCGATCGCTTCGCGCATGTAAGCTCCAAATCAAAATGCTGTGTCGCGAGACAACAAAGTGATGCGCCGAATCGACTAGAAATCGCAAAGACATATACGTTTGGGTGTAGTCCTTGCTGCATTCGATCCGGCGCATCCCCTTTTTCCTAAAAATTGAGCCGACTAGTTTTTGCAAAGACAACTCCCGGTGCACCGCTCCGCAAAAGGCGAAGCTTGCGTTCACGGGTCCGATGTAGTCCTTGCGGCATTCGGCTCCTGTTTCTAAATCGCTACTTTTTCAATCACGTCGACCCAGTGCTGCGCGTCTCCATTCGAAGCAAATGAGGCAATCAATTCGAACACCGAGTCGGAGAAGCCACCCACATTCAAGATGTCTTCCCGGTCATAGACCTGAGAGGTCCGGTTCGGCTGGATATCGATACACACCAGCTTCGCCGCTTGGTTCCGGCGCTTGAACTCGGCCCACTCAGCCATCATCGCAGTGTTGCGGCCACCCGCATCCACCCACGACTCATTGTCCGACACGTAAACCACCAACTCGCCCCGCGCCCGTCGACGATTCAACTCCGCCAGCGGCGCGCTGCAGTTGGTTCCACCACCCCCGATCGAAGCGAGCTTCGACGCGTTGGTCATTACGCTGTCTCGCGAATTCAACTTCAGCGAGACAACTTCTTGCTCGAACGGCAGCACTTCCGCCTCGTTCTTTCGCAACATCGCCGCCGCCACCAGCGCCGCGACATCGATGCAACGGACTTGCGAAGTCGCACCCTTGCGGAAACCGGTCGCCGACGAGGACATCGAGCCTGAAACGTCCGGGCAGACATAAACCTTGCCCGCCAACCGCGGAACGTTCTCCAGCGCGATCTCCATCGCATCTTGCAACGCGTCCTGCACCGTCGACGGCACCGCACTATCCACCGCCAAGTACGCCATCATCAACTGGTACGGCAAAACCCGTGCACCCTTGATCGCGTTCGCATCTCGTAACCGCGCGACGATCAGCTCGGTCATCCCCTTCTTCTCAAACACGCCGTGACGCGCGAACGTGTTCAGGTTCATGCGGGTCTGCTGCCAAGACGCATGGCGCGCAATCGCAACCCATTCGTTTTGGCCGAGCTCGAGAGCGGTCAACATCTGGAACGGCACATCTGGCACTTCATTGCGCGAGTTCGCCTTGTACGCCTCGAACTCCCGCACGATCCCCGGCAGCTGAGCCGCGTCATGCGCCCGACCGATCAAGTACCCGTAGAGCGCCGTACGCGAAGCTGTCGCTGGGCGCGGATGCGCAAGCTTGATCACGTCCGCCATGGACGGATCTTGACCGACGGTCGCGCGAAAAACCTGCCCGTCGTCGCGGTGCTCGAACCAACGGCGCACCAACCGCTTCGGCATCGAGCCGAGAGACTTACGACCCACCGCGCCAGAACGGATCATCTGCACGAAGTTGCGCAGCATCTTGCCGTCGTCGATCACGCGGTCGAACACGCGATCGCACAAGACCGAATCCTTCACGGTCAGGTACGAGCAGAGCAGAGCCGGCAGATCTTTCATGAAGCCACGTTCACGCGCGTACAGCGCGGTCTTGGCGATGAACTCCGCCGGAACTTGGTCACACAGACCGAGCACCGTATCGAGCTGCATCTCCGCGGATGCGTAGTAGGTCGCGTTCAAACAACCAGTCGCCGCGTACTGCGCCAGCGCGTGACGAGAATCAAAAGCGTAAGCCGGAGCGCGCTCGGAGTTGATTGCGTCAGTCTTGCGGAGCAGCTTGCCAGCGAGGGTCTGGAACAAGCTCTTGTTGGCCACGGTGCACTTCCTTTCTGAATTGGGAGTAGAGCAGGGCGTGTGCCAGGACGAAAAATACGTAGTTTCAGGTGGTTACAGATCTGGTCGCGCTAAATCTTATAAATTTATATAATAAAAGTATAAATGATGAAGCCGGTGGTGGTCATAGGACTGCTGGGCACCACGCTCGATCAAGGCAAATGGGCCAATCGATGGGAGCGTTGGCGGCCCACGGTCGCACTCTGTCAGCACGAGGACCTGCTCATCTCTCGCTTGGAGCTGATCCACGATCGCCGATCGAGCGCGATGGCCACCCGGGTGGTGTCCGACATCGAGCAGGTCTCGCCAGAAACAAAAGTTGTCGAGCACATGACCGAAGTTTCCAACCCATGGGATCTCGAGGAGGTCTACGGGGCCCTGCACGACTTTGCGCGCGCCTACAGATGGAAGCCGGAAGAAGAGGACTATCTGATCCACATCACCACCGGCACCCACGTCGCCCAAATCTGTCTGTTCCTGTTGACCGAGTCGCGCCACATGCCGGCGCGGCTCATTCAAACCTCGCCGCCCAAGTCGGGCGCGTCCAATCCGGGCAGCTATGCGATCATCGATCTCGATCTCTCGAAGTACGATCGACTGGCGTCGCGCTTCCTCAAAGAGCAGCGCGAAGGTCTCTCCTTTCTCAAGTCGGGCATCGACACCAAGAACGCCGCGTTCAATCGGTTGATCGAACGCATCGAGCAGGTCGCGATCGCCTCGCGCGCCCCACTGTTACTCACAGGCCCGACCGGCGCGGGAAAATCGCAGCTCGCGCGAAAAATCTACGAACTCAAAAAAACGCGACAAAAGGTCGAAGGCGAATTGGTCGAGGTCAACTGCGCGACCCTCCGCGGAGACGCCGCCATGTCGGCGCTGTTCGGCCATGTGCGTGGCTCGTTCACCGGCGCGCTCAAAGATCGCCCTGGATTGCTCAAAAAAGCGCACGGCGGCATTCTCTTCCTCGACGAGATCGGCGAATTGGGCGGAGATGAGCAGGCGATGCTTCTGCATGCGCTCGAGGAAAAATCCTTTCTTCCGGTCGGCGCCGATCGGGAAGCGCACAGCGACTTCCAGCTGATCGCCGGCACCAACCGCGATCTGTCCATACGAGTGGCGGATGGAATGTTTCGCGAAGATCTATTGGCGCGCATCAACTTGTGGACCTTTCGCCTCCCCGGTCTCGCTGAGCGTCACGAAGACATCGAGCCCAATCTCGAGTATGAGCTCGAGCGTGCGGCGAGCACTCTCGGGGTTCGCCTCACGTTCAGCCGCGAAGCACGCGAGCGCTTTGTTCGCTTTGCCACCTCACCCGAGGCACGCTGGTCTGGCAACTTTCGCGACTTCAACGCCGCGATCATTCGGATGGCGACGCTCTCGCCAGGCGGTCGAATCGACAAAGTTACTGTCGAGGAAGAGATTGCACGCCTCGGAGTCGCCTGGCACCGCGTCCGCAGCTCCGAGCTCATTGATCCACTGCCCGAGCTCATCGGTGTCGAACGAGCCGGTCAGCTCGATCGCTTCGAACGCGTTCAGCTCGCCGAAGTCGTACGGGCGTGCCGCGAATCGGGGAGCCTGTCCGCCGCCGGCCGCGCGCTGTTCGCTAGCTCTCGCGCACAAAAGCAGAGCAGCAACGATGCCGACCGCCTGCGCAAGTACCTCGCCCGACACGAGCTCACCTGGAATCTGATCCGCGGCGAGGCCGAGTAGCGTTACAAAAAACGCCTGCGCGTCCGGAGCAACCAGTCCTCGACCTCGATTCGGTTGTTCGACTCTTCTGGCAAAGGTGATGTGCTGTGCGCATGGTCGAGCAACTCAAACGCGCGCCCGATCTGGCCGAGCCAGTGCTTCCGAGTGTCCGCATCGAGCACCACCCGTTCGCCGGTCTGCTTCACCTTCACCAACGCGGCCGCACTTTGGTAGTTGTACTCGTCCCACAGCTGTGTGAGATCGGTGACCAGCACTCCGGTACGTAGTAGGTGAGTCCCGGTCAGCGCGGTGCGCAGCACATACAGCACCTTCTTCGCGGTCGGCGCTTCGGCCTTCTCGAAATCGCCGAGCTGTCCGGTCGCGAACCCTTGATAGTGGCGGAAGACCTTGCGCGACAGGGCGCGTGTGACGAGCGACTTCAGCTCGTCATGCTCGGGCGAAGTGCGAATGGTGAGCGCACCGATCACTCGCTCGATGTAGTTTCCGTTTCCCGAGAGAATGCCGGCCAATACTGGGCCAATTTCGTTGGACGAGTAGTCGATCTCGACGCCGTCGATGGTTTCGAGCCGCGTCGCGTGGAGCTTCGGCTGTGAAAGGCCGAGCAACTGCTCAGTCGGCGCCAGGTGAATCGCCTTCAAATCGAGGTCGCTGTCGGGCGAGGGAAAACCATAGGCGTGCGCGCCGCTCAGCGACACCACGATATGTCGCCGTCCACTCTCTTCCTCGTCCAAGACCCGCGCGGTCACCGCGTTTTGATGTGTCGTCAGCATCATGACTCTTCCCAATCCACTTCTGGCGGCTCCGGCGCCTCCGTTCCGAATGGACCTGGCACTTTTTCGATATGACGGCGTGCGACTTCCTCGCGGATTCGACGCAACAGTGCATCTGCCCGCCGCAGGTCCGCGCGCGCAGGAAGCTTTGTCGCCCGCCGCGCTTCTTCTAAATCCGGCATCATTCTCTCCGCGGCGACGAGAACGTCATCGAGCGGAACTGTCCCTTTTTTGATCTCGAGCAACCGGTCGCGAAACTCACCCTCGACCCGCAGACTCGGTCTTCCCAGCTGCAACCACGCGATCGCCGAACGAATCAGTCTCAGCAGATTGTAGGCGTTCTTCGGGCGGAGCTCTCGGGGTAACTCGAAGTTGGCATCGCGTGTGCGCGCGAACTGAATCATTGACTCGAAATCGCGCGAGGCCAGCAGGCCCTGATCATACATCGATCGATAAAGCTGCTTGATGTACTCCTTCGCAAGCAGCTGTGCGTCGGCTGGCGTGGGCGCCCCAATCGACGTTGCGTCCACGAGTCGCGTCGCCACTTGATCGATCGAAGTGACTTTATCCTCCCGCAGCCAATCGAGGAGCAAAGATCGGTGCTTCGCGAGTTTGAGTGACTGTTCGAGTTTTTTCAGTTGTGACAGCGCATAGCGTCCAAACGTCCCGTAGATTTCAGCCGATACGAAGGCGTCTCGCTCATCGAGGATCCATTGCCCAATCGGATCGAGTGCTCTCGCCGACTCGACGAAGAGGAGCTCGAGCGTATTGGGATCGCCGCGTAGCGCTTGACGAAACGATTTCTCCACCTCCCAATAAGTTGCGCTCCCGTCTACGGAAACCAGGTCTTGCGGCGGCGCTACCAATCCTTGCGTATGGCGGAAGGGTGCCACGAACACTCCACGCAGGTCAGTATCGGAGCCCTCATCGGCGAGGCCCCATGCGCGTGAACCAACCGTCGCTTCGAGTACGACGCACGGAAGCAGCGCATCCCAGCTTGCTGCTCGACGCACCGCGTACCGGACCTGACCTTCTTTGCGTGGAAGCAGCTCGCTACGTCGATAGGTAGTGACGGGCCCGCCGACGACCTGCACGTCATATTCGTCATCGCGACTAGCAACCACGCGTCCCACGGCGCCTTGAGGTACGCGCACTTCCCCTGCCATCCTGTCGACGCGGCTGGTCACCTCGGTGCCATGAGGAAGTGGCACTGCTCGCGGATCAATCGATTGTAGTTTCTGCGTCATGCGTCGTTTTGCACCAGCTTCGCCGATGCCCCCGCGTCATTCAACCGCTTGGCGATTGCCTCCGCCTTCGGTCGCGGCAACCCGCGCGCGAAGATCATCGGCGTCTCCATCATACGGTGACGAACGTCCCATTCGGTCGCCCCAAAACTTTTTCTCAAGTGCGTGCGATGATTGTGATCTGCCAGCCTGGTCGCAGCATAATAGGTCACGGCGCTTTGACCAGCGCTCGAAGTCGATCGAGGATCAAGTGAACGCGGGCTTGGCTCGTGGCGTCGGGTCTTAGATGCCCTGGAAGCGCTTCAACAAATGCAGGCTCCGAGAGAAGGGCGGTCACACGGCTCGCAATGAACGCGCGCAGAGGCGGAGTAGCCGTCGCGAGCTCTGCAATCAGCTCTGGACGTCCGTCGACGACGGAGATCAAGTCTTCGAGATCGTGACTCGCCTGATAGTCTCCGCGTCCACGACCATCGAATGCTTCGAGTTTGGTGGCAATTAGACAGGGCGCTGTGACTACGCGAATTGAGGTTCCGCCAGGGAGGATTCGTTCGTTGGCAGTGGCCAGGGCTTCGTCATACCAATCGTTGGAGAAGCCCAAGATCGCCGTGTTGGTGGGCATCAGATCGACGATCAAATCTTCGATGAGCCACCGGCAGAGCGGAGCACCCTTGCGCGTGTCTTCGCGAAAACCGAGCGCGCGTAGTTCGTCGCCGATCTTGATCTGGTAATCAATGGTGGATGCGACCGCGACGATCGCGTCGACATCTTTTGTAAGTCGCGCGGCGCTGGCGATCGGATCGGTGATCAGCAACTCCACGGTCGCACCGCCCACAAACACCACACGCTCGCGCAATGGTCCAAGCCGGATTGCGACGCGCTCGAGCATCTCCGTGTTCGCCGATTTCACCGACTCAGTCTCTCACGCAGATGCGTCGCAGCCAATTGGCGCTCGCGGGCTCGTCCGGCACGGAGCGCATCGATCAGAGCGAGGCACTCGTACAGCTTTTCGTCCTTACGTGCAGCATCTGGTACCGACTTGTAGAGCGGCTTGAGCGATTCGCCTCGAGCTGTGCCATCAGCGGCGGGCCACACCGGTGGCAGTTCTTTGTCAAACACGAGTTCGTTGGAAAGAGGCGGCACCGCATAGGACGTGGGAATTCCGCGCGTGACACCTCCCCACTCGGGAGCGAACGCATATTTCAATCCGTGGATGATGAACTCGAGCAACGCAGCGCGAATTGGACGGCGCGTGTTTGCGTCAAATAGTTTCGCGTGCTCAGCGCGACGGATCGCCGCATGAACTTCGGACGCGCTCATTCCGAGATCGTGAGCGAGCGAACCGTAGGTCCAGTCTTTTGCCCCCCCGAGGGTGATCTTCAACAGAATGACGATGTCTTGGGGCTTGAGAAACATATCTGCAGTCTATTCGCGAATCGCGA
>PLXG01000251.1 GCA_003153195.1 Myxococcales bacterium | reverse complement strand
TCATCTCGCGCGGAACGCCGGGCATGAAATAGATCCGCGCCGCGCCGCGCTCCACGCGAAAACCGGGCGCCATTCCGTGCGCGTTGAACAGCACCTGCGCACCTTTGGGGATTCTCGTCTGCCGCAAGTTGTTCGGCGTGATGCGGAACTTTCGTTCCTCGAATCGAGCGCGCATCTTGTTCTCATGTGCCGGCTCGCTCACTGCCTCGAGCCCCAGGATCGAGCACACCACGTCCACGGTTCGATCGTCGGTTGTGGGACCGAGCCCACCTGAACAGACCACGACCTGGGCCCGCGATGCCGCCCGCTCGAGCGCGTCCTCCATGTCGCGGGGATCGTCGGTGACCGAGCTGCGCCAGCGAACGTGGAGCCCTAGGTGGGTCAGCCGCTCGGCCAGAAAGCTCGAGTTGGTGTCCACGATCTCCCCGCGGTTGAGCTCATCTCCAATGGTGAGCACCTCGGCAAAAACGCTGTTCATCTAAAGAGTTTTACCACTTTGACTTTACCTACCGCCCTGATAAATTAGGAATTTGGATACTGACCTTGCTGCGTCGACGGTCCCTAGGCATATGAAGATTCGCTACGCGGCCAAGACCGATGTCGGGATGAAGCGCACGCACAATGAGGATTATTTTTCACTCATTGAGGACGAGCAGCTCTTCATCATCGCTGACGGAATGGGCGGACACGCGATGGGCGAAGTCGCGTCCAAGCTCGCCGCCGATACGCTCGGCGAGTTTTACATGCGCACCAAAGACGAAGACGCCACCTGGCCGTACAAGATGGATCGTCAGCTCTCCTATGTGGAAAACCGCTTGGTGTGCGGTATCAAGCTGGCCAACTGGCGCATCTACGAAACCGCCACCAAAGATCCGCGCTGCAAAACCATGGGCACCACCATGGTGTCGTGCCTGATCAACGGCGACAAAGTTTACTTCGCTCACGTGGGTGACTCCCGCTGCTATCGGCTGCGCGGCGAAGATATCAAGCAGATGACGCGCGATCACTCGCTGCTCGAAGATTACAAAGAAGCCAAGCCCGACATGTCCGAGGAAGAGCAGCGCAACTTCCCGCACAAGAACGTCATCACGCGCGCGCTCGGCATGCGCGACACCGTTCAAGTGGATATCAAACAGGAGCACATTCAGCCCGGCGACACCTTTCTACTCTGCTGCGACGGTCTATCGGGCATGATCGAAGACAAGCGCATCGCTGAGATCACCCGCGGCTGCGGCGGCGACTTGGAAAAAGCGGTCGCCGAGCTGGTGGACACCGCCAATCGCAACGGCGGGCTCGACAATATTACCGTCATCCTCCTAACCTGCGACGCTGCCACCTAGAGCACGAGCCCTTCGGCCTGATCACGGCGTACGGCTTCGCTTGGTCGGTCATGGGCACAGAGCCCACTCCCTCCCGCGCTGCAGGCGTGCGCCGCGCTCAGTCNNCGCGCTCTTCATTTGCTCAATGCAGCTTATTTTTTTGCGGGATGTTTGCGGCGCTCTCGCCAGAGCGGGAGCAGCACTAAGCATAGTACGACCGCTTGCGTGAAGATGCCTTGGATCGTCGGGAAAATTCCGATGGCGGGCAGGCTCGGCATTTTGATCGGTGTGAGCCCGATGAAGCCGCCCTCTTGCAGCGCGCGAATGCCCTGACCAACCAGCGAGATGGCCAGCGCGGTCAGTAAAATGCCCGACGCGGTCATGACTGGACGCGGGTTGAGCCGTCGACCGAGCTGCTGCATGACCACCACCAAAAGCGCGAGTGCGACCAGACCGACCGCGATGCCGAGGACAATGGCGCCCTTTCCTTCCGGCGAGTCGAGCACCAGCGCGCGGAAGAAAAGTACGATCTCGATCGCCTCGCGATAGGCGGCCACGAAGGCGACGATGAACAGCGGAAAGCGCGACGCCGAGGCAGTTTTTCGCTCGAGAAATTTGAGCCACTTGCGTGACTCGAGTCGGCCCAAAACAAAATGGCTGACAAATAGCAGCATGGTCGCGGCGAGGAGTGTGAGAATGGCCTCGGTGAGCTCGCGTCGCGCGCCGCCGATGGCTGCGCCGATTCCGTACCAGGTCAGGAGTCCGGCTGGAATCGCCGATAGCCATCCATAGTGGACGAATCGACTCAGCGACGCTCGCCCCGAGCGGCGCAGAAAAGCCAGTAGCGCGCCGATGAGCAGACTGATCTCGAATCCCTCCCGCAGCGCGATCGCCAGCGCGGCGAAGAACGGCACACTGCCCGAGCCCATCTGCTTCATCTCTTCGGCGCCGTCGAGGAGCATGACGGTTTTGGCCACTTCGCGCCGAATTCCTTCGGGACCTTGGCCGCTCGAGATGGCACCGCGAAGGTCGGCGAACGCACGCTCGATTCGATCGCTGATGTCGCGATCACGCGCTCTCAGTGCGGCTTCATGCGGCTCGACTCCATCGAGATAGGCGGCAATGGCGAGCTCGCGTGCTCGTTCGGAGTCGTCGGCGTGCTGCGCCAACTCACCGAGCAGTTTTCGTGCTTCGGAAAATGTCCCACTGGGATCGAGGGCGAAGGCGGCGGTGCCGCGCAAATAATCGATCGCCGCCGCGCGATCAGTAGGCGGAAGTTTTCCCAGCAGCGCCGCCAGCTCTTGATCAGAGAGCGCGGCCAAGCGCGACGGCGTTTCGGCCACCGGTTTGCCGGCGTGCTCGAGCGCCGATTTTCCTCGTGCGAGGTCCTCCGTCTTTCCGAAGTGACGCAAGCCCACCACATAAAATGCAAGGCTCCAGCGATCCGACGCCGGCAGCGAGTCGAACGACGCCATCGCGGTGTCGTTTATGCCGAAGGTGAGTGCGTGAAAACCGAGCGCGGGCGAGATGCGCGCCATGCGCTCTTCATCGAAGAAAGAGACCGGCGGCGGTTTGAGCGTACGTGCCTTTTCGGTATCGGCATGACCATCTTTGCCGTGACATTCGGCGCAGGCCGACGCGTACAACGTTTCCGCGCGTGCGCGCGACGGCGGCCCGAGAGGCTGCAGCACCAAGCCGAAGCGCTCGATGAGCATGCCATGAATCCGCCGGCAGTCGGTCGCCACCTGCACTGACTCGGACTTGGCGCGCATGTGAAGAGAGAGCGCCTGCAGCTCGGTCGAAAGCGCGGTACGCGCACGCTCATCGGACACCGGCACCGCAGCGGCCAGGCGCGTGGCTTCGTCGACCAGCGAGAGCTGCTCCTGATATTCACTCTCAGTTACGATCTGTCCGTTTTTGATAGCTCCCGGATAGTCGGCGGCGACATAGTCGATCACCGCCGCCAGTCGCTCGACGGTGCTCGAGGCCGCGCGCGCGCTCGAGATCGCGACCACCACCGCTATGAGCGCGAGCGAGTACTTCAATTACTTGGATTCGTTCGGGCAGTAACCGCCCTTGACGCCGGCGGCTTTGGGGCAAAGTCCATAGAGCTCGAGCTTGTGCCGCACCAGCTTGAAACCGCCCAGCCGACTGGCCATCTCATCTTGCAACTGCTCGATGGCGTCGTTTTCGAACTCGAGGATGAGCCCGCACTGCACGCAGATGAGGTGATCGTGATGACCGTGTCCACCCATCACTTCGAAACGGGTCTGTCCGTCGCCAAACTGGCGAGGCGCCGCGATTCCGCACTCGGTCAAAAGCTTGAGCGTGCGATAGACCGTCGCATACCCCACCTTGGGATTGCGCTTGCGCACCTTGGTGAGCAGATCGTCGATTGAGATGTGTCCGGTCGACTGCAGGAACTGATCGACGATGGCGTCGCGCTGTTGCGTGGACTTGAGCCCATGTCGCCGCGCATATTCTTCAAACTGTGCGCGCAGACGATTTGCCTCGCTCGCCTTCATCGGAGGATGCTCGGACACGCCACAACTAAGTCTGGAGTCAGGTCCGGTGTCAAGTCTCGCGCACGACTCAAAGGGTTGACCGGACAGGACTAGATTGCTAAACATACGGTTAGGAAAATGGCGGACAAAATCCTCGGCTTCGATCAGGTCCTGGCCCAGCTCAAGAGCATCGTCGAGAAGCTCGAGACCGGAAATCTTTCTCTCGAACAGTCGCTGGCGGCGTTCGAGGAAGGTGTGCGTCTTTCACGCACCGGTGGGCAGATCTTGGACAAAGCCGAAAAACGCGTGGAAATCCTGGTGAAATCACCCTCTTCGGCAGACGAAGCCGGCGCAGACGTGGTCGCGCCATTTTCAGACTCACTGAACGACTGACTCCCTTTCCGATACGGATATATGATCCAGTGGCGGTGAGGATTGACTAGGACTGGATCCGCCGGATAGGATGAGAGTGTGGCTGACTGGGATGAAGACAGCACCAAGATAGCCGACAAAGAGGACTTCCCTAAGCCAGGAGGAGTTCATCGAGATCGCGCCTACCTGATTACGTTAGCGGGCGCGACGGTTGGCGAGATGTACAAGATCACCGGTGAAATCTCGGTGATCGGTCGCGGCGCCAACGCCGACATTCAGGTTATCGACGACGGCATCTCGCGCCGGCACGCCGAGATCAACCTGCGCAACGGCAACGTGGTCATCAAGGACATGGGCTCCACCAACGGTACCTTTTGTAACGGTCAGCGCATTGGCGAGCACGTGCTTCAGGACGGCGACAAGATCCAGGTCGG
>PLXG01000259.1 GCA_003153195.1 Myxococcales bacterium | reverse complement strand
CCCACGTGCGGATACTCGGTGTAGCGAACATCGCCGCCGGCTGCTTTCAGCGCGGCCACCAATCCGCGCGACATGTTCGGCGAAACCATCCAGTCGCTGGCGCCGTGAAACGCCCACACCGGCGTCTTTCCGATCGCGCGCGCGGCGGCGGCATTGGGATCGGACGCCGAGAAGATGGGATCGTTTTTCGCTTCGGGCGGTACTGGAAAACCGGCGGGCGCGGTGACTCCGCCGGCGATCGGCGCTAGCGCGGCGAATTTTTCTGGATGGCGCGCGCCGAAGATCCAGGTTCCGTATCCGCCCATCGAGTTGCCGGTAAGATAGACGCGGCTCGCGTCGCCGTGATAGCCCGCGATGGTTTGGTCGAGCGCAGAGTACACGCGCGATTCCATTGCCGGCTCCGCCCAAAAGTGTCCGTTGGGACATTGCGGAAAGATCACGATGAAGGGAAATTGTCCGTTTTCACGATAGACGAACGGGCCGAGACCGGCTTGCGTCTGCGCGACATTGTCCGAGCCGCGCTCGCCGCCGCCGTGCAGATAGACGATCACCGGCCACATTTTGTGGTCGTCCGCGCGCCATGCCGCTGGCAGATAGACGAAGTAGCGCTGACTCGCGGTCTGTTCGGCGACGAATCCGTGTGCGCGATCGGGCACGAAGTGCGCGCATCCCACCATCCATATTGCCAGTGCCGCGATCGTGATTCGAAGACGCATGATGCCAGTTGCCTTCACTTCAGCTCTCAAGTCAACTCAGTGGGACTTTCGTGTAGCATGCCGCGATTCAACCTTGACGCAGCGTGGCGCGTTCGCTAACCAGGTGAGCTGATGGAACGTCCGCCCGGCGGCACTGGGGATCCCCCGCTCGAAGAGCTTTCCATTTTCGAGCGCACTACGTTTCGTCTGATCGACGGGATGTACCGCAACCTTCCCAATTTCACCGAAGCGTGGCTGCGCAACGTGAGTGCTGGATGGATGACCCTCGGCTCACGCCACATGATGTTCCCGCTCGGGCTCGAGCGACTGGCGGGGCTCAAACGCGAAGACGGCATTCTGCTGGTTTCGAATCACCGCAGCTTCTTCGATCTGTACATGTTGTTTCTGCTCTTACAACGCCACACCACGTTGCGCCAGCGCGCGCTCTGTCCGGTGCGCGGCGAATTTTTCTATCAGCAGTGGAGCGGCCTGCTGGTGAATCTGTTCATCGGTGCTGGTCGCATGTTCCCGCCCTTTTTTCGCGAGCCGAACAAGCAGCCGTTCAACAAATGGGCGCTCGATCGAGTGACGGGCGAGCTGCGTCGCGGAGAGATACTAGTCGGATTTCACCCCGAGGGTACGCGTAACAAAAACGAAAGTCCCTATCAGCCGCTACCGGCGCAGCCCGGTGTCGGCAAGATCGTCATGGACAGTTGGCCGATAATCGTGCCGGCGTTCATCAACGGACTCTCCAACGACATCGCCAAAGATGTTTGGGACAATATGCACAAACGCAAGACGGTGGTGGCGGTGTTCGGCGAGCCCATCGATCTGAATCAATTTCGCGGCTACGGAAATCGACTGTCGTCGCACAAGAAGATCGCCGACGCGCTGCTGAAACGAATTTACGAGCTCGGCGCCGAAGAGCGCATCTACCGCGCAAAAATAGACGAGGCGCGGCTGACCGATCCGGAGCTGTCGGGATCGACCTTTCGACTCTAGCTTTATAGCGGCGAGATCGATAGAGCGCGAGCCATTCGAGACTGAGCGCGGCCTCGCCACGGGCTCGGCATTTCCTGCGGGTGCGCTCGCTGCGCTCGCCGCTTCGCGCCCTCCGGTCAGCGCACGCCTGCGACTGAGCGTGGTNNATGACCGACCAAGCGAAGCCGTACGGCCTCGCCACGGGCTCGGCTCTTCCTGCGGGTGCGCTCGCTACGCTCGCCGCTTCGCGCCCTTCGGTCGCCGTGATCGGGCCGAATGGATCGTGCTCTAGCTGCGAAGGAGTGCGTCGTCGGGCGAGCACTCGATGACCAGCTCGCAGCCTTCCGCGCTCCAGGTCTCGCGGTGCATCGAGCCTTCCGGGGAGGTCAGGACGTCGCCGACTTTCAAACGCGCGCCATCGACGATGAGCGAGCCGCGCACGACGTACATGATTTCGGTGCCGGCATGCTTGTGCGCGAGGATGCGTCCGCTCGGCGCGAGTCGCACCAGCTGCAGACGACGGCCGTTCGCCTCGTGTAAATCGAGCACACACAGCCCGGTTCCAACGTCGCGCCAACTACGCTCGTCAGCCCCGTATTTTTCCTGACCTTGTGACAACTTTTCCGACATGGCCGTGCAGACTAGCAGAAATGGGGAGTCGGTATGTAGACTATTTGCTCGAAGAGCCGCGTGTTTACGGGACGCCACCGTCGCCGAGAAGGCCGGGCGGGAACCCGCCATCTCCAAGCAAACTCAGCGGATCTCCGCCGTCGCCGAGGAGTCCCGACAGGAGCCCGCCATCACCCAGGAGTCCCGATAAGAGTCCGCCATCGCCCAGCAGGCCGGCCAGCGGATCTCCGCCGTCGCCAAGAAGTCCGCTGAGCGGATTGCCGCCGTTGCCCGTCGAGCCCGTGCCGCCGTCATCGCCGCCGCTCGGAGCGCCTTCACAATACGAATGAACGCCGGTCGCCGAATCGCACGCCGCTCCGCCCGGACACTGACCCATCGAGCAGCAGAAGACCGGCGTGGCTGAGTCGACGCAGGTACCGCTCTGGCAGGCCTGACCGGTCGTGCAATCGCACGCGCTCTTGCACGTCTGACCCGCTTTGTCCTCATGACCGGTGGTTTCGACACCCTGGCCACTGGTTCCGGTTCCGCAAGCAGCCATCAAGATAGAGACGCCCACCGCGGTGAAGAACGAAGCTCGCATAAATCCCTCCGCCGCTGGAACGTATCACAGACTGCAAGCAAGTAAAACTGTAAGTCCCGCTAGACCGACATCAACTTGACGTGATCGAAAACGAAGTCTTGAGGTACTTGTCGGTCTAGGGTCGATCGACGAAGGACGCTTGAAAAGATTTTCGAAGCCTAAGCAAGGCGGCACGGCCACCGTCGGACGCGTCTAACGCGGCCGCGAGCAGGGGAAGCCTCCGAGACTGTGTCGAGGAGGAGGCGGCACGCCCCTTTGATCGACCCTAGCGTTTCGGCGCTGCGATTTTGGGCTGATTCGCCTGCGTGACCAGCGGATCGAGCGAGCCCAAACGATCGCCGAGCATCTCGACCATCGAGTCGGTGGCATCGACGTTGCGACGTTGCGAAAGTAGGGTGATGTCGAGGGCGATATTGTTCAGCGCCACCTCGATGATGGCCGGATGTCCGGTGACCACCGCTTTCGAAACCGCGTTCGGCTCGGCTTCTCCCATGAGCGCGCGCTTGTGGTCCACCACCAAGATGATCTTGTGCTTCCAAAAGGCTTCCAGATCGTTCTCGGAGAGGCCGTAGCTGTAGACTCGGCCGGGCAGCGTTCCGGGCAGGTGATCGAGTGCGCAAAACGAGAAGGTGATGAGCCGAACCTTGCGCTTGTCGGCCGCTTCGAGGACGCGCTGCAGACTCGATGCTTCGCGGCGCCACACCGAAATGAAGATGTGCTTGTGCGCCTCGGCGATGAGCGCTTCCGATCGACTCAGCACCTCGTCGTATCCGCTCACGTTCCACAGATCCACCGGCGGTGGCGGCGCCTTGAGCTTACGCAGCGAATCGTCGAGCGATTTCATCGAGCCGTCGAAACGTCGCCGCAAAACACCGAGCAGATCCGACGGGGGAAGCGGCGCGTAGCGAGCCGGCGTCTCTTCGACCCGTGCGGCCAATCCTTCGTCTTCGAGGCGTTTCAAGACCGCGTAAATGGCCGAGCGCGGTACGCCCGCGCGCTGCGCGATTTCGTACCCGGTGGCCGGGCTCTCCATCAGCAGACAGCGGTAAGCGCGCGCCTCGTTGGTGGAAAATCCGAGGGCGGCCAGCGATTCCAAGATGTCGTCACGAACCATGGAGTTACGGTGTATAAACCAAACTCGACGTCAATGGCCGACAAAAATTACATTACGCCCGCGGGAATGAAGCGTCTCTGCGACGAGCTCACCGAGCTGGCCATGCACGAGCGCCCTCGCGTGTGTCGCGAAGTCGCCGACGCGGCGGCCGAGGGCGATCGCTCGGAGAACGCTGCCTACATTTATGGAAAGCGTCGGCTTCGCGACATCGATCGGCGCATGCGATTTTTGCAAAAGCGCATCGACATCGCGCAGGTGGTCGATCCCAAGCTTCAGCGCAAAGGCAAAATCTTCTTTGGCGCCACCGTGACCATCGAGGACGAAGAGGGCGAAGAAAAGACCTATCAGATCGTCGGTGAGGACGAGACCGACGCCAAGCTCGGCAAGATCAGTTGGCGCTCGCCGGTGGGACGTGCGCTCATCGGTAAAGAGGTCGACGATTCGATCCGCGTCAAGGTGTTGACGCGACTTCAGCACAAGAATGCCGAGTCGGTACGTGAGCTCACCATCGTGAAGGTGGTCTACAAATGAAGAAATTTCTGCAGGCGCTCGGCTTGGCGGTGCTGATCATCATCGGATCGTGCGCCACTTGCGTTGGCGTGGCCTGGCACTTCACCAATGGTGCCTCGCTCGGCGCCGATGGATTTTTGGCGCTGCTCGGAACCGCGCACTCGCACGAGGCCTATCAAGGCGCGACTGCGGCCTTTCGCGCGCGCGAGACCGAAGCGGCGTTTACTGCGCGAATGAAGTCACTGGGGCTGGAGCAGTTTCAGAAGTCTTCCTGGTTGTCGCGCAATGTGGAAAACGATCATGGTGAGGTGTCGGGACAGGCGACTTTGCGAGATGGTCGCGCGGTGCCGCTCCAGATGAAGCTCGAGCGCGATCATGGGCTGTGGCGGGTCGACGCGATCGATTCTCCGAAGGGCGATTCGCTTTAGCGTCCGACTCGGGGTCGATTTAAGTTTCGATCGAGACCGTGTGCAGACCGGCTAGATCGCCGCAGCTGGTGCCGATCGTCGGCGGTGGCGTCGACGTCGAGAAATTCGGTCTGCGCGATGAAGTCGGCTAGCGGCCACTCGCCATGATCGGCGTCGTCGTTGGCCGGCGTGCCCACCAGCTGAACGACCTGCGCCAGCGTCGGCGCCGAGCCGCGTTGACCTTTCCCGAGGGATCAAGGCATGATCCATTGGCCGATGTTGAAGTCGAGCGCGGGCTTGTGAAACGAAAGCTTGGCCGCTTGGAATTCGGTGAGTGCCTCTTGATAGCGACCCTTGGCATAGAGATGTTCGCCAGTTTGAAAGTGTCGCTGAGCCAACACCAGGTCGACTTCATCGGCATTCGCGCGCGCTGTCATCGCGACGAACAGAGCGCGCGCGCAGAGAATCTTCACGCTCTGCGTTTTGCAAAATATTAAGCAAAATGTCAATGGTTTACGAGCGATTGCGCGCGTTTTGGGGCGTTGCGAAATGGCGGAATTTCGGACGCGCCGCAGGGTTGATCGACGTTGACGCGCCCGTCCGCTCCGCATAGAAAGAGCCATGCCTCACAAGTCCGAAGAGCTCGCCGCACTGACCGAACAGATCAAAAAAGGTGGCGCCGAGAAGTATCACCAGAAAAATTCGCAGGAGGGAAAGCTGTTCGCGCGTGAGCGACTCAAGCTGCTGCTCGACGACGGCGGTCGTGATTTCGTCGAGGACGGACTGCTTGCCAACAACTCGGCGGCCGATCTGCCGGCCGACGGCGTGATCACCGGCGTGGGAAAAATTCACGGTCGCACGGTCGCGGTGATGGCCAACGATTCGACGGTGAAAGCCGGCTCGTGGGGCGCGCGTACCGTCGAAAAAATCATCCGCATTCAGGAGATCGCCGGGCGGCTGGCCGTGCCGATGCTCTATCTCGTCGACTCGGCCGGGGCCCGTATCACCGATCAGCTCGACATGTTTCCCGGGCGCCGACACGCGGGGCGAATTTTTCACAATCAGGTGCACCTGTCGGGCGCGGTGCCGCAGATCTGCTTGCTGTTCGGGCCTTCAGCGGCAGGCGGCGCGTACATTCCCGCGTTTTGCGACGTGGTGTTCATGGTGGAGAAGAACGCGTCGATGTATCTCGGATCGCCGCGCATGGCGGAGATGGTGATCGGCGAGAAGATTTCGCTCGAGGAGCTGGGCGGTGCGCGCATGCACTGCGAAGTGTCGGGTTGCGGCGATCTCTTGGCTAAAGACGAGCGCGAGTGCATCGCCAAGGCGCGCGACTATTTGTCGTATCTGCCGGAGCGCGCGGGCGAGAAGCCACCCGTGATTGCGGGCAAGGCGCCGGTTTCGTCGGCGCGGGCCATCGACGCCATCATGCCGCAGAACCACAACCAGTCGTTCGACATCGTGCAGGTGATCGAATCGATCGTGGACGAAGGCAGCTTCTTCGAGCTCAAGAAACTGTTCGCGCGTGAGATCGTGACCGGCTTCGCGCGGCTCGATGGCAAAGTGGTCGGAATCGTCGCCAATCAGCCCAAGTGGAAGGGCGGAGTGCTGTTCGTCGATTCGGCGGACAAAGCGGCGCGCTTCATTTGGTTGTGCGACGCGTTCGAGATCCCACTGCTCTTTTTGGCAGACGTTCCGGGATTCATGATCGGCAAGAAAGTCGAGCGCGAAGGGATCATTCGCCACGGCGCCAAAATGATCTCGGCGATGTCGGACGCGACCGTGCCCAAGATCTGCGTCGTCTTGCGCAAGGCGTACGGCGCGGGACTCTACGCGATGTGCGGGCCGGCGTTCGATCCCGACGTCACCATCGCGCTGCCGCAAGCGTCGATCGCGGTGATGGGACCGGAAGCGGCGGTCAACGCGGTCTACTTCAACAAGATCCAAGAGCTGCCCGCGGGGCCGGAGCGCGACGCCTTCGTGGCCAAGATGCGCGACGAATANNACGCGGTCTACTTCAACAAGATTCAAGACAAGCCCGCCGCCGAGCGCGCGGCCTACGTCGAGGCGCTGCGCGAAGAATATCGACGCGACGTGGATCTCTACAAGCTCGCCGCCGATCTGCACATCGACGCCATCATTCCTGGTGCCGAGCTCCGGCAAGAGCTGATTCGCCGTTACGCCGCGTGCACCAACAAGCGAGTCCCCCAACTTCCGCGCAAACGCTCCGTCCTACCGGTCTGATCTGGGGTCACTCCACTAGGATCTAAGCCCATGATATTAAAGGCGGAAAAATGCAGACCGCGAAAACCGGTTT
>PLXG01000258.1 GCA_003153195.1 Myxococcales bacterium | reverse complement strand
GCTCGATGAGATGCCGCCCGGGCGCGAGCCGGCCGCCACCAAAGTGATCGGCGGCAAAACTTCGCGCGCCAAGGCGCTGGCAAAACTGCATGCTGCGCTCGATGAAGATCGCCAGGCCTATTGGGTCTGTCCACTGGTGGAAGAGTCGGACAAGATCGATCTGGCGGACGTGACCGAAGCTGCCGAGTGGTTACGCGGTGAGCTCGATGTTCCCGTCGGACTTTTGCACGGACGCATGAACTCGAACGATCGCGATCAAGTCATGAAAGCGTTTCGCAAAGTNNTTGCGGGGGCGCATCGGCCGCGGCGGCGGGAAGTCCCTTTGTCTCCTCTTGGCGGGCACGCGATCGGGCGATGCCGGCGATCGATTGGCGGTCATGGAGGAGTCATCGGACGGATTCGTCATCGCCGAGGCCGATCT
Organism: Myxococcales bacterium; assembly: GCA_003153195.1. GTDB lineage: Bacteria > Myxococcota_A > Polyangia > Palsa-1104 > Palsa-1104 > PALSA-1153. Next base: position 14,518 of record PLXG01000258.1, on the reverse strand, counting down.
ACGCATTCGTGGCCCAGGTGAAATTTTCGGTACGCGGCAGGCCGGTCTACCGCGGCTTCGGTATGCGGATCTGGTGCGCGATGCCGAGCTCTTGCGCTTGGCCCGAAAAGAGGCGTTCGCGCTGCTGGAACGCGATCCCGATTTTGCCGCGCCTGAGCATGCGGTTACTAAACGTGTGCTCGACACGCGATGGGCGGAAGCGCGATTGTTCGGTGAAGAGGCCGGCTAATCATCATTCGTTCTTGCCGTTCGCGCGCTCGGTCCTATTACTCCATCCATGAACTTGAAGCCGCGGTTTTCTTCGCGTGGACCTTCGCCACACATTCTGTCGGTGGTACTCGCCGGGGGAGAGGGCAAACGGCGCATGCCGCTCACCGCCGAGCGCGCCAAACCGGCAGTGCCAATCGGCGGACGCTATCGGCTCATCGACTTCGTACTCTCGAACCTGGTCAACTCCGGGCTGCTCAAGATCAAAGTGCTCACTCAATACAAGAGCGACTCGCTCAACAGTCATTTGGCGCGCGGTTGGCGGCTGCCCGCCATGCTCGATTTTTATGTCGAGGCGGTTCCGGCGCAGCAGCGCACCGGCAAGGAATGGTTTCGCGGATCGGCCGATGCGATGTGGCAGAGCCTCAACATCATCACCGACGAGGATCCCGATCTAGTGGCGGTTCACCGTCAGCGAAGACGGGATTGTGGTGGTTCCAAAAGACGCAGCGATCGTCTAGTTCGCCAAAAACGATCCGTCAGCGCATCGAGCTCGAGATAGCTCAACGCGCCCAGCGCCACCCACATCACCCAGCTGAACGTGCTCGGAAGCGCGGGAAACACCTTCAACCAGGTGGCGAACCCGCCCAGGGCCGACATGGCGAGGGTGGCGAGGAGCTTCTCCATGCCACGATTTTACAACGGTGTCGGCCGCCGAGCAAACTTGTTCACCGACGCAAATGACGCTCAAAATCGAGGGGAGGCTTGCAGCGGCGGCAGGGGCGCCTAAGCCTCACAGGTGGACAGGCAGAGTGAGTTTAAGCAGCCATTCGTTTTCAAAAAAGTTCTCTATCTAGTCGAAGTGGCGGGTCGAACGGCTCGAACGCTCGACGAGCTGTTGCGCGCGCTGGCGGTCGTACCGGCCGAATCGGTGGGCTATCACATGCACCGCGAATTTTTGGCGTACAAGTTCGCGCCCATCGAATATCCCAACGACTTCGCGCAGTGGGCGGCCAAGACCATCGGCGACGAGATCTTGGCGGAGAAGCTCTCCAGCTTGCGCGTGTTCGAGCACCGCTCGCTCGAGAAATTGCGCGGTGAAATTTTGCGGCTGGTGGGCGAGCACTTGATTAAATATCCTGAGACCGCCACGCGAGTGGCGCGTCCCGATCGCGCCTTTCACTTTCTGGTGGCGCGCTCGGTGATAATGGACTGCGGTCGCACCGCCAAAAATCTCGACGAGATGGCCAAGGGGCTGGCCGAGATCGAATCATCGTCGCTCTATTTTCATCTATTCGAGACGCGTTTCACCGGCGGTCAAGGTCGTGAAAATGATTTCGCCGAGTGGCTGCGCGGCGGATCGGATTGCGAAGCGATCGCCGCCAAAGTCGCCAACGTCGATCCTTATATGTTCAGTCTGGAACAGGTTCGCCGCACGCTGACGCGAATCTTCACCGAAGCGGGGGCACGATCGTGAGTCCGACAGCTTGGATACCGCCGCCTGGTCCTGGGATCGATGCCTATCGCGTGGTCGTCGGCGATCGCACCATCGACGAGCTGTTCCGATTGGCCGCACCGATGAAGGGCAAGCGACTTCAACACGTGAACGCCACCCGCGCCGGTGGTGGGGTCGCCGAGATCTTGAATCGCGCAGTACCACTCATGGCCGAGCTCGGCTTGGACGTGAGTTGGGACGTGCTGCGCGGCGAGGACGAGTTTTACGCGGTCACCAAGAAATTTCACAACGCCATCCAAGGTGACCCGATCGAGATCACCAGCACTGACCTGGAAATCTTCCTCAAGTGGAATCGCATCAACGAGAAAGAGATCGATCTGCACGGCGACTTCGTGATCATCCACGATCCGCAGCCGTGCGCGATGATCGAAACCAAACGTGCTACGTCGCGTCGACCGTCGGGACCGGGCCAGAAATTCATTTGGCGGTGTCACATCGACGCGGCCAATCCCAACCGTCGACTGTGGAATTTTCTCTCGACTTACATTCAACGGTACGACGGCTCGCTCTTCTCGGCGCCGCAGTTCACTGGCGTATTGCCGATTCCGCAATATCTGGTGGCGCCGTCGATCGATCCGCTGTCAGACAAGAACAAACCGCTCACCGAAGAGCAGGTAAGTGCAGTCTGCGAGCGACACGGCATCGACATGAAGCGCCCGATCCTGACGCAAGTGTCGCGCTATGACCGCTTCAAAGATCCGGTGGGCGTGGTCGAAACCTATCGCATGGTCAAGCAGACCAACGATTGTCAGTTGGTGCTGGCCGGCGGCGGGGCTTCCGACGATCCGGAAGGCATGGAAGTGTTGGCCGAAGTGCGCGAAGCGGCGGGCAACGATCCCGACATTCACGTGCTCATGCTGCCCAACGGCGCGCACATCGAGATCAATGCGCTTCAGCGAGCCTCGACGGTGGTGATTCAAAAGTCGCTCAAAGAAGGATTCGGCCTGACGGTTTCTGAAGCACTGTGGAAAGGAAAGCCGGTCATTGGCGGTGCCACTGGCGGAATTCCGCTTCAGATTCTCAACGGCGTGAACGGCTACTTGGTCAACTCGCCCGAAGGTGCAGCCTTCCGCACGCGCTTCCTACTCAATCACCCGGAAGTGGCGCAAGAGATGGGTCGTCGGGGCATCGAACAGGTGCGGCAGAACTTCCTCACCACCCGCAAGCTGCGCGACTATCTGATGATCATGAATGCCACCACCACATCCGACCGCACCATCACCCTAAAATAAGCCGTCTTCATAAGGGAAGCCCGCGCATCCGAGTGGCCTCGCCACGGGCTCGGCACTTCCTGCGGGTTCGCTCGCCACGCTCGCCGCTTCGCGCCCTTCGGTCGGCGCACGCTCCCCTAGCGGATGGGGGCGCCTTGGTCGATCCAGGATTGTACTTCGGCAATAAAGCTTTCGCCGAGCGGATCGAGCGCCGGCTGCATCAGGACGAGATCGAGCGGCATTCGACGTCCGTCGATCTGCATCTCCGGATAGGGCGGATCGAAGCTGGCATCGTGATGATCGCCGCCCAGCATCTTGCGCAAGAGAATGCTGCGGGCCGAATCATTGGGCGCCACACGCTCGTGCGGAATGCCGATCTCCGATGAGCCAATCGATGGCACACCGATCACCCCATAAGTTGGGTCGGTCGGGTCGGCAGTGAAGTCGAGACCGCGATAGGGCGCACGCAAATTCCCGCTTTGATCGACAGGTGAGTGACAGAACGGCGAGCAGCCTTGAAGCACCGGCGCGATGTCGGCCAGCCAAGTGAGCTTGGCCGGCGCTGCGGCCGCTCCCGCCAGATCAGATCCGGTGTGAAGGTTGAAGACTTGATCGTGCTTGATGGCGCGCCCCGACAGCGCCCGTACGGTATGTGCCACCAGCAGCACGTAATCGGTGTCGGCCTGCAGCAGCGTTCGCGGCTTGAGCAGCACCGAGCGGCCGACCAGATCTTCTTTGATGGCCATGTCGAAGCTGTTCGCGCCGCTTTCGAGGACGAAGCCGCCATAAACTACCGTGTCCGGATCGGGATAGTCGTCGAACTGAACGCGAATGGTAGCGTCGCGAAAGGCGTCGCCGCTCGGCGAAGTCGGTTCCGTCGTGACGCTGGCCGAAAGTGGAACGGTCGATTCGAGATCGATGGGAAAAGCGCGAACCGAAGTTGGATCGGTGCAACCGAGCAGACAGCCGGCGAACACCACGCCCATCGGAGTCGAGTGGCGCGCGAGTCTCAGGAACGGCTCCTATGATTCGGCGTAAGTGCGGATCTGCTCGCGCACCGTTTCCTCGTTGATGCCCGTGCGCAAGTAGTCTTGCAAACAGTCGGCCAGGGTAATCATCATGTCGGAGACGCCGCGATCCTCCACTAATTTGGCCAAAAGTGCGCGGCCCTCACGACTGTCGTCTTCGCGCAAATAGTCGCGAACCATGTCGAGCGTCAAATCCCCTTGGAAATCGAGAATCAGGTTCTCGATCAAGTACGCTATCAGTTGTTTCACGGTGCGACTCTCCTAACGTTGCTGAAGATGACTCCTCGGAACCTCATGCTCATATAATATTTTTGTCTTTTCAGCAACTTTGGATTTGGATCTTTTTTCGCGATACAGTTTCCGTAGAGGCGACCCTGACGATTCCCTTCGATCTGATGCTCAGCCTGCTTTCCGGACTGCTGTTCGCGTATTTCGCACGCGTGCAATTTGCCGAGGGAGGCAGTCCATTTCGGTCGGAGATCGTCGCGGTGCTGTCGTTCGCCGCGCTGGTGCTGTGGCCGCTGGCGATCTATTTTTACTTCGTTCATCCCGACTGGAGCTGGATGTATTTTCTCGACCCCCGTCGCCTGCCGCGCGGACTTTTCATCGGCGTGCTGATGCTGCATCTGGCGGCCCTCCTCGGCGGTTATCTGGCTGGCTTCGCCGCGATCAAGGCTCGCCGCATGCGTTTACTTTATGGATCGATGGCCGGGCTGCTCGCGCTCTTGCTGGTCTTGAGCGTACTCCTGCGCGGCCGACTGAGCAGTGACGGAACTTTGGAAGAATATCGCGCCGGCACCGCGCTCTCGCTCTCCGAAGGTCGCCTCGGATTCATCCTGGTGATCGCGATGGCTGGGCTCATCGCTGGAATCGCGATCACCGGGTACGCCCTGTGGGACTGCGGCCGCCGCTATCGCTCTTGAAAACCGGCTGCGCGCCCCAATCGCTGCGTTGTCGCTCCGCTCCGGTGCTCACGTACCAAAGCGTACGCTCCGCTTCGGTGCTCGCTCCGCCTTGCGCTTGGAGCTGCTCGCTCGGTTTTCCCTAGCTTCGCGTCCCGTGAGAACTGGTTAATGCCTTATCTCGCTCGGCCTTGTGGCTCGGCCTTGTTCGCTTTGCTCACTTGGCCTTGCTGTGGCTCGGCCTTGTTCGCTTTGCTCACTTGGCCTTGCTGCTGGCTCGGGTTTCTCCTGGCTGGCGTTCGTTTTTACCTAACGACTTCGCTTGAATAAGGGTGGGATCGGATGCTAGGTTCCGGCGATGCGTTCTCGCTTGCCCGCAAAGCTCTTGGGGATCGGCCTGTTGGCCGCGAGCGCGGGTTGCGGACCGGTGGAGTATGTCCGCGAAGTGACTGGGCGCGCCTCGTCTGCGGTGGCAGATGCGCGTCGTGCCAACGCTGAGGTGCTGGCGCCGTACGAATTTACCATCGCGGTGGAAAATCTCGAACGCGCGCGTGAGCTGGCTGGCTATTCGCGCTATCACGACGCGATCGATTTTGGAAAGAAGGCGGCCGATTTTGCCTTCAAGGCGAGAGACACCGCGCGCGAGAAATCCGCCAAGCCCAAGGAAAGCGCGGAATGATCAGGCGCCTCGCGCTGCTGCTTTTCTTGTCGGCGTGCGTGCATGCCGGACAAAAGACGCACGAGGTGCGCCAGGTGATCAAGATCGCGCGCGATCAGGGCGCCTACGTTTGCGCTCCTGTCGAGTTGGCCAAGGCGGAGTCGCACGCCGACTTTGCCGACGCCGAGTTCATCGCCGGAAACGCCTGGGCCGCCGCACACGAGCTGTCGATCGCGCATGAAAATGCGCAGCACGCGATCGATCACAGCCCGCGCGAAAAATGCAGTCCTTCGACCATCGTCCGCAAGGACAGCGATCACGACGGCGTCGCCGACGAAGAAGATCGCTGTCCGAACGAGCCGGAAGATCGCGACGACTTCATGGATGACGACGGCTGTCCCGATCCGGACAACGATCAAGACGGCATCCTCGACGCCGACGACAAATGTCCGAACGACGCGGGACCCAAAGAAAACAATGGCTGCCCGGATCAAGATCAGGATGGCGACGGTGTGATCGATCGCCTCGACAAATGCCCCGAGGTGGCGGGCGTGAAGGAGAACGACGGTTGCCCCGACGCGGACTCTGATGGCGACGGCGTGATCGACCGCATCGATCGCTGTCCGGATGTGCCCGGCGTAGCGGAAAACGCCGGCTGCCCGGCCCAGAAGTTCATCGTGGTCACCAAGGCCAAGATCGAGCTCAAAGAAAAGGTCCACTTCGCCACGGCAGAATCGAAGATCCTGCCCGACTCATTCGCCATGCTGAACGAGGTAGCCGAGGCGCTCAAGCAGCGCCCGGAAGTGAAGGTGCGCATCGAAGGGCACACCGACTCGCGCGGATCGTCGAGAAAGAATTTGGCCCTCTCGCAAAGGCGCGCCGACTCGGTGCGGCAGTATCTGATCGCGCGAGAAGTTCCGGCCGATCAGATGGAAGCCAGGGGCTACGGCCAGACGCAAGAGATCGCCGACAATCGCACCGCCGTCGGGCGGGAGCAAAATCGTCGGGTTGAATTCATCATCATCAAGCAGTGAGCGAAGGCATGAGCAAAATGAAGAGAAGATTGAGTGAAGGCGTTCTCCTGTTGATGCTGTTCGCGCTGGCGGTGCCGGCCTACGGCGCCGAAGACGCGGGCAAACAGGTCGCGCGGATGAACAAGAAGGCCATGCAGGACTACGACTCGCTCGAGTTCGAGTCGGCCCGCAAGACCCTCATCGACGCGATGGCGATTCTGCGCGCGGCTGGCACCGACGAGACCGCGCTCGGCGCCAAAACCTATATCAATCTCGGCATCATCTACATCGCCGGATTCAAGGATCGCAACCGCGGACAGCAGCAGTTCGTGAGCGCGCTCAAGATCGTGCCCGACCTGAAGCTCGATCCGGCCATCGCCACGCCGGAGCTCGAAGAGGCGTTCGCTGCGGCGCAGAAGATCGTCAAGGTCAAACCGGCTGCGCCGGTGGAGCCGCCGTCCGAGTCGCCCAAGACCGAGCCCAGCGAAAATCCCGAGCCCGCTGAGCAGGGCGGTGAGCCGAAGGGGCTCATGCACACGCCGATCGACGAATCGCGTCCGGGCGAAGAGATCACCATGCGCGCGCTGGTCGGGCCGGGACTGAATCCGAAGAGCATCCTCATTCTGTATCGTTTGGCGGGACAAGACGGATTCACCATCACGCAGATGAAGCACGGTGATGGATCGGAGTGGGTGGGGACCATTCCGCCCGACGAAGTGCATGGCAAGGCGCTGCAATATTATTTGGACGCGCGCGACGGTCGCGGCAAATCGATCGCGTCGAGCGGCTCGGCGGTGGAGCCGTATATCGTCAGACTCGAGGGTGCACCGCTCATCGCCGCCGGCGTTGCGCCGGTCAAGGAGACCAAGCCCAAGCGATCGTACGATCGGCTGTTCCTTTTTCTCATGCCGGGATTCGGCGTGGGGTACGCGCCGGCGTCGGCGCACACCGAGGTGGCTTGGCAGCTCGGGCCGCAGGGGTTGTATCGCCAGCTTCCCGTCGGCAAAGGCGGGGCGGTCATCGCTCCGTTTCATCTCTCGCTCGAAGTGGGCTGGATGTTCACCAAGAACTTCTCGCTCTCTGCGCTCGGACGTTTTCAGGTGGCAACCGGCGCCAATGCCGAGACCGACAGCTCGTTCCCGGCCAGTCAACGATCGACCAAGGCGATCGGCGCGGCCGCTGGACTTCTGCGCGCTCGCTTCCGCTTCCTCAACGGAAAGTTTCATCCCTATGTTCACATCGACATCGGCGGTGGTGAAATCCGGCAGATGCTCGACGTCAGCTCGGCGATGGACCCGAAGTCGCCGCCGCTGGTCGATCGCTACTCGGGCGAGTCGCTCAACCTCGGCAACACCATGATCACGCCGCAGCGAGTTTGTCCGGCGAGCGGCAACTGCATCGACTCCATCGCCATCGGGACCTTCCTAATCGGTGGCGGCGCCGGTCTGTGGTGGGATGTAGCCAAACACTTCGCGCTCATCTTCGACGTGAACCTCCTCGGCGCCATTGGCACCGGCAATGACTCGAGCGGAATGAACGTCGACATTCAGCTCGGCGTCGGCACTCACTTCCTGTAGGGTGCTGGGAAATGTCTGACAAAAGTCTCGGCGCCACGGCTTTCGCGGTCTATAAGACCCTCGAGATCTCGCTCTTGTGCATCGCGCAGTCGAGCACCGGGCGGCTCTCGATCGCCAGCGCCGACCAGCTACTGCGTGGGTGGGGTCGCGATCTGTGCGCGCACACCGGCGTGGAGTTGGAGATATTGGGACGCGACTCGCTCTCCTTCGATCGCGCCTACGTAGTGATGTCGAATCACCAGAGTCACTTCGACATTCCGGTGATCTACTCCGCCTTCCCCGGCAGCCTGCGAATGGTGGGCAAGCAGGAGCTCTTCAAGGTCCCGATCTGGGGACGAGCGATGCGCGAGTCTGGATTCGTATCGGTGAGTCGCTCGGGGAATCGCGATGATGCCAAGCAGTCGATGGGGCAGGCGGCCGAGGCGCTGGGGCGCGGCATCAGCATCTGGATGGCGCCGGAGGGAACGCGCTCGATGGATGGGCAGCTGGGAGCGTTCAAGAAAGGTGGTTTTCGTTTGGCGCTCGAGACTGGCACGTCGATCTTGCCAATTACCATCGATGGAACGCGCGCCGTGCTGCCGAAGAAGCAGAACCTGCTGCATCGCGGAGGGCACGTGCGCGTCACCTTCGGAAAGCCCATCGAGACTTCTGGCCGCACGCTCGAGTCGCTCATGAACGACACGCGCGCCTTCCTCGCTCAAGCGCGCTAGACGGGTCTAGATCTCGGGCGTCGAAGCTCGAAGTATCTCTTCCAACGTGGTTTCGCCTTCGAGCAGCTTTTCGATCGCAGACGCGCGCAGGCTCTTCATGCCGGCGGCAATCGCCTCCGCCCGAAGCTCCGTCCGGGATGCGCCGCGCAAGATCGACGCGGTCAGTGAGTCGTTCATCGGAAGGACTTCGAAGATGGCGACGCGTCCTTGATATCCGGTGTCGGCGCAGCTTCGGCAGCCTCGACCTTCGAACAGCTGGGCCGAACGCGCTTGCCGCTCATCGACGCCGAGATCGAGCATCGCTTTGACGTCGGTTTCAATCGGGCGCGCGCAGTCTTTGCAAATGCGTCGCACCAGACGCTGCGCGACGATCAGTCTGACCGAGGATGCAATCACAAATGGCTCGACGCCCATGTCGACCAAGCGCGTGAGTACCGATGGCGCATCGTGTGTGTGCAGGGTCGAGAGCAGTAAATGGCCATCGAGCGCGGCTTGAAAGGCGATCGCGGCGGTCTCCCGATCGCGCAGCTCGCCCACCATGATCACGTTTGGATCTTGCCGCAAAAGTGATCGCAGCGCGGTGGCTGCGGTCAGGCCCGCGGTGTCGCTGGTCTGCACCTGATTGACCCCGGCAAGCGAATACTCGACCGGATCTTCGACGGTGGAGATATTGCACCCGCTTTGGTTGAGCTCCTCGAGTGCGGCGTAGAGAGTGGTGGTCTTGCCCGATCCGGTCGGGCCGGTGATCAGCACCATCCCGCCTGGCGCATGAATCGCTCTCATGAAATCGGCCAGCTGGGGGTGATCGAGCTCCAGCTTGGATAGCTCTCGCGGAGCGTTGGATCGATCGAGTGTGCGCAGCGCGATCTTTTCGCCGAATTGGGTCGGCAGCACGGTGATGCGAAAGTCACGCGGGTGCTCGCCCTCGATCTTCAGTCGAATGCCGCCGTCCTGCGGCAGGCGCCGTTCGTCGAGATCGAGGTTGGCCAGCGCCTTGAATCGCAAGCCGATCGCTTCCCGAAGGTGAAGCGGCAGGTTCTGCTCTTCCTGCAGCACGCCGTCGACGCGGAAGCGGACGCGAAAGGATCTTTCGTACGGCTCGATGTGAATGTCGGACGCGCGTTTTTTGATCGCGCTCAGCAGAATGCCGTTACAGATCTCGACCACTTCGGCAGATTTCGCCGGTTCGATGGCGAGCGGCTGGGGCGCCTTTTCCGCGGCTCGAATCGGTTCGCCTCCGCTGTCGCGCGCGATCTCGGCGGGCGCGGGCTGCCTTTCGTAGTAGCGCTGAATCGCCTGATCGATGGCGACTTCGCTGGCGACCACCACCTCGATGTTGAGCCCAGTGCGAAACTTGAGATCATCGATGGCGTAGATGTTCGACGGATCGGCCATCGCCACCATCAAGGTAGCTCCGTTGCGCTGAACCGGGATGAGCTGATGGCGCTTCGACAGTTCGCCCGGCACCAGTTGCAGAATATCCTTCGCTACCGCGCGGTCCGACAGCGAGATGGCCGGCACGCCGTACTGCTTGGAGAGAAAACCGGTGAGCTCTGCTTCGCCCAAAATTCCCAGCTTGGTGAGGCTGAATCCAAGGCGCGCGCCCGTTCTGCGCTGCTCGTCCTGCGCCTTTTGCAATTGGGCCAGCGAGATCAGATTTTCGCGCACCAAAAGTTCGCCAAGTCGGCTCATGAGGATCCTCGCGCTTACAGCGGGTAAATTCGCGAAGCCAGCGTAGCACAGGAAGAATCTGTTATTCTCGTGGCGATGTCTGACTCGAACGAAGCGAGCATCAAAGCGCTCAAGTGCCCCAGCTGTTCGGCGCCCGCTCCCATCCCCGATCCCGACGCGCGTTACGCAAAGTGTGTCTACTGCGGCGCCAGCTACGCGATTCGCCATCCGCTCGAGCCCTACCGTCCGCGCAAAGAGCCAGTTCTGATCTACGCGTCACCGGAAAGAGCATCGACGCCACCGCCTTCGTCGAGATCATTTTCTTCGAAGTTGCTATTCATCATTCCGTTTCTTCCGGCCATCATCGTGACGCTCACGATGGTCGGCCCCGCCAACATTCCGCTGGTGAACCGACTGCCCGGCATCAGATGGGATGGCAAGGAGCCCTTCACCTGCAGCGGCAACGATGACCGCGTGATCGACGGAGTCACCGCCGATCTGGCCGGCTACATTGTGGTGAGCGCCAGCAGCAACTGCCACCTTCAGATCAGAAACAGTAGCCTGCGCGGCAAGATCGCAATCTTAGCCAGTGGAAACGCCGAAGTGAACATCGTCGGCGGCGAGATCGAAGGCTCCGAGATCTCCATCGAGACCGACAACAATGCGGAGGTGCTGGTCTCCGGCGCGGTCCTGAAAGGTAGACAGATTCACAAAGGCAACAGTCACATCCACTGACCAGTTCTAGAAGCAGCCAGGGCTCGGCGCAACGGAGTAGTCGTAAATCAGCGACGAGCACATCACTGATCCGCCGATGTTACCGGTCATGGTAGCGCCCGATTCGTAGACGAGAAAAGTCGTTCCGCCCGCGGCACCGGTAAAGGTCCCGCCGGACTGGAGATAGACGAGATATTGTCCGCTGCCGCCGTAGCTCAAGGCGCCGCCCGGCTCGACGAACGAAGTCACCGTGCCGCCGCTTTGTGTATCGGTGGCGCCGCCGCAGATCCAATTGATGGTAGCCGATCCAGTGACGTTGGTGTTCACTACGGTTGCCGTCGCCGGAACCGCGGGATCGCAGCTGAAGACTTCCACTCCCGTGTCGAAGGGGTTGGGATTGGCGGAGGCGCCGCCGGTCGGCGCCACCGTGCTCGTTGTATGACATCCATTGCTGTTGGTGACAGTCAGGCTGGTCACCTTGCCACCCGCCATCGAATAGCCGACCATCGGTGCGCTCGAAGTCGAAGTCGTCGGAGTGGCATCTGCTCCGAAGTTCCAGGAGAAGGTGCCGCTGCTAGCGGTCGGCGTGAAGGTGACCTGGCCTTCCGTGGTCAGGTTGTGCGGCGAGAACGTGAAACTGGAGTCGGGCAGCGCGAAGACTTGTAGGTCGGCCCCGTTGTCACTGGAGTTCGTGACTGGCGCCGATGCGTGGATGCGAATTCGATAGCCGCTTCCGGCCATAGCGCCTAACGGAATGGTGGCGCTGATGGTGCCCGAGATGGAGGACGAGATGGCGCCGATGTCGACGGCAGAGGCGAAGGCGCCGCTCGGCCCGGACAGCTGGGCGACAAAGGTGTTGGCCGGATGAACACAGCCAGACACTAGATAAGGAATGTTCACACTCGAGCCGGGACAAATTCCGGTAAATCCGACCGCGCCAATCGTCAGCGTCATCGTCCCTGAACATGGAGAGAGATCGGGCGGCGTGGTCAGATCCGGGGGCGTGTTCAAATCGGGCATCAGATCCGATGGGACAAAGAGATCGAGCGCGCTCATGTCGGCCGTCGCGTTCAGATCGGGCGGGCTGGCATCGAGTGCGGCGTCCACGCCCAGATCGGCGAACTCTCCCAACGATAGAATGATCGAGATGAGGTCGCCTTCGGACACGGTGGCGGTTGCGTTCGCTGCTGTCGCCAAGATCGTACCCGCGGGGTCGACTGCGGTCAGTGACAATGTCACTTCGCCGGAAAATCCGCTGTCGAACTCGAGCGCGAAATATTGCGGAGGGGGAATCACAGCGCCCTGCGAGAGTGGAATGTCCGACGTAGCCACACGTCCGATCGAATCCGTGATGCCGACGTGAAAATGATCCACATTTGACACAGTTGGACCGGAGGTGACTTCGACCTCAATTCCTCCACGGGTCGAACAGCCCACCGCGAGCGCGAACAGTAGAAGCGATGCGCGGATCATGGCGCTCCGAACTGAACGGTCTGATGCGGGACGCCCGACGGCAGTGCGACGTCGTGAGCGCCGCCGACGCCCAGTCCAACGCCGAGCCCGACCCCCACCGCGACCACCGCCACAGCGGTCCACACCCACCACTTTTTGTACCAGCGTGAAGAGGCGCGCGACGACTCGTCGAGCGGGCGCACGACTTCGGCGTGTCCATCGAGCGCTTTCAGTACTTCGGCGTGCTCGTCGAGCGGCTGAATTACCTGCGCGTGCTCGTCGAGCGGCTGAATCACCTGTGCGTGCTGGTCGAGCGGTTGAAGCACCTGCGCGTGCTGGTCGAGCGGTTGAAGCACTTGCGCATGCTGGTCGAGCGGCTTCAACCGCTCTTGCGGATTTCCCTGCCGGATTACCTTTTGGCAGTGTGCGATCTGCTGTCGCGCGCGATGATCAATCTCCAGAGAATGTCCCGCCGCCGCCACGTCGATCGCTGCGCGAAAATAGTCGATGGCGCGCTGACAGTTTCCGCTCAGCCGGGCGGCCTGACCCAAGGCGAACGAAAACTCCACACGCGGTTCGATGCGCTGGCCCGCTTCGAAGGCCGTCGTCGCTTGGTCGTAGTGGCCGGCGCGAAATTGTTTCATCCCCGAATCGAGCTTCGCCTTCGCCGCCTTCGACATCGGCGGGTTCGAGCCGGTTGCGCGGGCAGGTGAGGTCAGCGCCAAGAGCAACACGCACGCTCCCCAGAACCCAATTCGTCGCCGACCCACGCGCATCCTCCAGCAGAATATCAGATTTTGGCGAAGGCCGAGGGTTTCGCCCGACCGATTTACTGGTCGATTTACTGGTCGATTCTAAGATTGGCGCGGTCGTGATAAAACCAAGGCATGCACGGCGACCGATTCGGGATCCATCGCGTGCTCGAGCCCCAAGGCGTGCTGCCGCAGCCGGCTTGGAAGCTCGACAACGACACTGCAAAAATCTTCGATGACGAAATCGTGCTCGAGGTCGAGCGGCTCAACATCGACTCTGCCAGCTTCGTGCAGATGGAGGGCGAGGGCAGCGCCGCCGAACGGGAGGCGCGGATCCGCGCAGCGCTGGAAAAGACCGTCCGCGAGCGCGGAAAGCAACACAACCCAGTGACCGGTTCGGGGGGAATGCTCCTCGGCAAGGTTTCGCGTGTCGGAGCAGCGCTGGCGCCGCGGACCGATCTGCGTCCGGGCGAACGGGTGGCCACCTTGATCTCGCTCACGTTGACGCCGCTCAGAATCGATCGGATCGATCAGGTCGATCTCGCGCGACATCAGGTGAGCGTGATCGGTCAGGCCATCTTGTTCGAGTCGAGCGCGTGGGCGCGGATGCCGAGCGATCTGCCGGAGACGGTCGCGCTCTCGGCGTTCGACGTGGCCGGCGCCGCTCCGCAGGTGGCGCGATTGGTCGCGGCCGATCGCGCGCGCGGACTTTCGCCGCGAGTGCTGATTCTCGGCTGCGGTGGAAAATCTGGGCTGCTCACCAGCGCGGCGGCGCGCAAGGCCGGTGCGGCCCGAATCATCGGCGTCGAGCGCAGCGAAGAGGCAGCGCGCTTTGCACGCCGACTCGGCGCCTGCGACGAGATCCTGATCACCGACGTGGCCAGCCCGGTGACATTGGCCGCGCTTGCCACTTCCGCCGCAGGTGGCGAGTTCGATCTGGCGGTGAGTTGCGTAAACGTTCCCGACGCGGAGATGGCTCCGATTCTGGCGACGCGCGACGGCGGGACCATTTACTTTTTCAGCATGGCGACGCAATTCACCAAGGCGGCACTGGGGGCCGAAGGCGTCTCGCGCGACGTGAACATGCTGATCGGTAACGGCTATTGT
>PLXG01000084.1:4753-5581 GCA_003153195.1 Myxococcales bacterium | reverse complement strand
TGGTGGCGGCTTAGGGCAACTTCCGGTCCCGGGCGGGATTGCGCGCCCGTTCTCTGGCCCAATTCCAAAAGTGTGAGTTTCGCGGCTGAGCGTTACCGAACACCGTTCGCGAAAGCGCCCTGTCCCGTCGCTTCAGGGAGGCGACGTCGAGACCCCGTGGCTCATTCCTGGAAAAACCCGTAGTTTGCCCGCGTCCGCGCGCGCGAGAGAACGGCATGCTCAGCCTGCGAGAGATCACATCCGATCGGCGGCGCGCGACGGTCTGCGTCGAGGACCTTCCCTCGATATCAGCTACGGTCTTGCGCGCGCTCCGCGAGCGGTCGTCGTACCGCCCGCATGATCCCCTGCAGCGGATCGCCACGGCGCGAAGTTCAGACGCTTCCAAATTCGTGTTCATTGCCACCACTGACCGCCATGACGCAGTGAGGTTAAGCTATACTCACGACGGCCAGCCACAAAACCAAACCGTTCTCATCGCTGAAATGGTCGTTGGCGCTGCGAAACGCAGGCTGTTCATCTGCCCGCTGACCGGGCGGAAAGTGCGAACGCTATACTTGGCGAACGGGCTCTTCTGTTCGCGGCACGCCTACAACATTCCCTATTCGACGCAGGTCGACTGCCAGCTCGGCCGGCTGTTGAATCGCCGAGACGCGATCACGCAGGCGATCGAAGGTGATATCGGTTGCCGCCCTGCCAAGGGACGGCGGCGGAGGCGTCTGATCAACCAACTCAGGGCGCTAAGGTGGTCTGGCGTGTTGAGCGATGAACATGAAAACCTGATCAATCGATATGATTGGGATCACTATCCGGTGGAGAAATTTTTCCGCG
>PLXG01000084.1:0-4720 GCA_003153195.1 Myxococcales bacterium | reverse complement strand
GTCTTGCACGATCCAATGCAGCAAGTTCTACGTGTGTTTCGCGCCGAAGCCAAACGACGGCGACGGCAACGATCAGCGAGCGACAGGGCGATCGACCCCATCCAGGCCGACCCAGGTTCTATCAGCCCCGAGATTGTCTCAGCGTCCTTAGATGAAGGATTCGAAGCGCTGCTCAATCAACTCGGCCTTGAACTGTCGGACGGCCGAACGCAGCCTTGGCTGGGACCGGCGCTGCCCAGGGCGGCGCTCGAGGACCATCTGGTGGTCGACCTCCGCCTCGTTCACCGACCCCGACGCCCTGGGCGCCCTTCTGAAGGACTGTACCACCCGCAAGGTCGAGTGCCGCCTCTACGCCGTGAACGACACCGTGGTCTGGACGCCGGATGCGCCGAGCCCGATTCCCACCGCGGCCCGGGCGACGGGCCCGGCGTCCAAAGCGCCAGCTCCGTGACCTGCGCCAATCTATCCGATCAACAACCTCATGGCGTAAGACCGATGGAAACTCGGAAAATGGGACGGGGCCTGAAGCTATTCCAGGCGGCCTGCAATATGGGATGTCGGGTGGAAGCCTCGAGGCGCACAACATAACCATCAGCGTCGACTGCGCCTCCAGCCTGAAGGCGGGCTCGGCGTTCACCTGCATGCTGGTGTGGGCGACAGATGGGACAGACCACTACCTCGTCGAGGTCGTCCGAGACCGCATGCTCATCGACGCCATGGAGCGGCGCCTGCTGGACTTGATCATTCAACATCGACCGAAGACGGTCTTGATCGAGGAATATTCCAGCGGCGCCGCGCTCATCCGATCGACGCAGAAGGCGCTGGTCGGATCTCACCTCTCCACGGCGGTGAAGATCATCAAGCCGAGCGCGAGCAAAGCGGACCGGCTCGCCCGGCACGTCGATGTGTTCGCCAATGGGCACGTCTTCGTGCCTTCGGACCGGCCGTTCGGCGCGCCTTTCATCGACGAGCACCTGCTGTTCGAGGCTGGCGGCCACAGCGACCAGGTCGACTGCACGAGCCAGTATTTCGACCACGTGCAGGGCTTGCTGGTTTCGACTTTTCCGAAATTCATCGCCGGCATCGACCGCCCGCCGCAGCCGCCGCGATTCACGCCTTTTCGGCCGAAGGACCGGAGCCTTTTCCGCAATCCCGCCCACGGCGAGGCGTCTTTGCGCGACCCCAGACGCTCGCGGACACGGCCCTGGTAGCGCTGACCGACGTCTCAATCACCAGTTCAGACCACCTCCGACCACCTCCGACCTTTCCCTCAATCTAAGGTGTTTAACTATGTCATACAAAAACTCTGACTATCGCTGGGGGTCGCCATCTGCGCTCAAATGCCCACAGCGGCCCGCGCGCTTTCTGACCCGCGATGAACTTGTGTCCTTGTGTCGCCAGATCATCGATCGCGAGAGCGTCATATGCCTTCCGGTCTTTCCGAATGGCGAGGTCATCAGCGACGAATCCGCCGCGACGGTTCGGGTCCTGAAGGCGATGGGCTATTCGAGCGTCCGCACGCAGGTGGTGTGGATCGACTGTCGCGAAGACGTCGCCAACTACCTTTCGGCAGGGATCGATGTGACGGAAGACGCGCACCCCGCGCTTCTCGCCCAACTCGAAGCGCTGCCCTATCGGTGCGGCCCGAAGCCGATCAAGAGCTCGAACGTGAAGGAGTGGTGGGTCGCTAGCGAGAAGCACTAGACCGCTGCTGAGGAGCCAAGGTCGCGTTCGTGCATGCTGGGCATGAGCGCGACCTTGACGCGCCAGCTGTGCCGTCGACGATAACCGCGGTCTTGCGGGTTGCCCGAGAAATTGACATTGCGCGGATCGTTCGACAAGATCGGATAGGACTAAGAAGTCCAGCACTCACCAGTGCTCCGAAGGCCTCGTCCCCAAGGCGAGGCCTTCACCTTTTGGAGTTGCAGCTCGCGGTTCGGAGCCTCTCGGCTCCGTTACCCGGTCCCGCTAGGTGAATTGAAGGCGACCATGGCTGACATCGGTGAGATCCTCGCGTCCCTGGCCGGAACGCCGCCGGGCCCATTGCCAGAGGCGACGCAACGCGAACTGGAAACCAGCCTATCGAGTTGCTGGGGTCTCCTTGACGGTTCGAGCGCGGGTGGAATGGAAGGCTACAAGCTTCGCGGTCGAACCGAGGAAATGGCGTGGAATCCGTCGATGCTGCGCTTTCAGATCGAACGGCACGGCGCGGCAGTGAATGGATCGGCCCGGGCTGAGCTCCAGAGGTGGGAGATGGACCTTCAGCGCCGAACCGCGACGCTTGTTTCTTCGGGCAGGCGTCAAATTCGCCCGACGGCGGCGCGCATGGACGTTAGCGCGATCGCCGCCGAGATTGCGAGCATCGTAAACGAGGGGCGTGATGACGCCCGAATCGTGCGCCGAGACATGACCGTCAGGATTTTGACTGGCGACATCATTCCTTCCACCAATAGCCAGACCACCGCCGGTCGTCGCCGTCGGTTCAGTTTGGAGCTAGCACGGTTGGTCCTGCCGCAAGGTTGGCGAAGAAAACGGTCTACCAGCCATTTGGTCTTCGAGCGCGACAGCCCGAAGTGATCGTGAACGGCCTGCGATCCTGGTCCGACTTGATCCGCACCATCGTCTCGGTCGCTCAATCCTGACAGGACGGCTCGCCGAGCCCACATTCGCCTAGTTTGTCGATCGTTCGGGCGGCGTCGCCAAGCTCTCTATCGCACTCGACTTCTTCGCCAGACAGAGCGGTGGTGTGGTCAGGCAGGAGGGCTGACCAATGATTGAGCAGGAAACGGCGGAGGACGGGACGCGGGCGCTGAGTGCGGCCATTTGGCAGCTGTTGCAGGACGCCAAGCCCAATTCTTCGGCCTTTCCCCGCAACGGGTTCCAGCAGCGCATGCGTTTCGCCGGGTTGGTTGAGGTGGGCAATGATCTCTCGGCTCTTGCTCGCGCGGCGGTCGTGCTGCTCAGGCGATCCACGCTGGATCGGGAGCGGGTGTGATGGACGAAATTGCCGAACTCGTCCGGGGTCCCAACCGGGTTCTCTTCGATGATGCCGCCGTCGAGGGCGCCAAGGGCGAGTCTGACCGTCAGGTGCTGATCTGGGATCGCGAGGCGCAGGGATTTTGCCTGCGTATTCATCCAAGCGGCGCGAAGGCTTACTGCGTGAAGTATATCAACCGAGGCGAAGCCCGGTGGTATACGATCGGGGTTCCAGGTCGGCCTTGGAGCGCCGAGGAGGCGCGCGGTCGGGCGCGTGATGTTCTTATGGCGGTTGCTTGCGGACGAGACCCCGCGGTCGAGAAGCAGGCGGCCAAGCGCGAGCTCACAGTCGCCGATTTGATCGAGCGCTATCTCTCGGAAGGTCCGCTGACAAAGATCGATAAACGAGCTTCCAGCTGGCTGTGTGACCGATCGAGTTTGCGGCGCCATATTGAGCCCCTACTCGGCAATCAAGCGCTCGGGGGACTTACTCGCACGGACATCGCCAAGGCTGCCAGGGCCATCATGGACGGCGAAACAGCAACGACCGTGCGAACCAAGGCGCGGGGCGCCGCAAGGGTGCGTGGCGGACTCGGCGTGGCCAGACGGACGCTTCAGACGGTGGCGGCTATGTTCGCCTGGGCGATTGAGCAAGACCTGATGACCATCAATCCAGCCAGAGGTGTGCGCCTACCGCGCGCAGCGGCGCAGGAACGGTTCCTGTCGCAGGCAGAGGCGACCCATCTACTTGAGGTACTCGCGGGGATGGAGGCGGCGCGCAAGGTTCATGGACGCTTTGCAGCGGCGCTCCGGCTGCTGTTGTTTACTGGCGCGCGCAAGACCGAGATCCTGGCGTTGCGTTGGTCCGAAATCGACTGGTCGGCCAGGCGCATCGTGCTGGCGCCGATTCGAAGTAAGACCGGCGCCAAGGTTGGTGAGCGCCGCACTCCGCTCAGCGACGCAGCGCTGGACGTACTTCATTCAATACCGCGGACAGCCGATTTCGTTTTTCCAGGAGGCCGTCGCTCAACCAATCACACCACGGGCCTGCAAAAGGTGTGGTGCGAGATTCGAACCGCCGCCGGGTTCCCAACCCTTCGCGTTCATGACCTGCGCCACAGCTTCGCTTCGCTCGCCTTGGCCAACAACGAGAACCTCTACCTGATCAGTCGCGTCCTCGGACATACCACCACGCGGATGACCGAGCGCTACCTGCACGCCAACGACTCCGATCTGCAGGCGCTTGTTCAACGCACAACCGCCATGTGGGCGAAAGTCGGCTAGCGGCGTGCCGGCTTGTCGCCGCGCGAGCAGCCAGCACGCAATTTACCAACGGGCTTAATCTTCCCGCTCGCCAGCTTCGGTTTTGCTGTTCGAGACAGCACGCTTTGGCCGAGAACGAAGCTTATCTTCAGCGATCTCCTCCATCAGTTTAAGTATGGTCCAACGAACGGCGGGCGGCGTGTCGCAATAGGCCTCAAGAAGTTCGGCCGCGCCCGGCGTGCGCAGGTAGGGGATGTCTTGACGAAATGCCGGCCTGGCGGCCGATGCATCGTCCAAGTCGTCGGTTAGATCGACAATCCGACATCCAAGCGCATGAGCGATGTCAACGAGTCGCGAAAAGCCCACCTGATTACGACCGCGCTCGAATTTCCAGAGCTGCGGAGTTGTCAGGGAAACGGCGTTTGCAAGTGCGGTCAGAGAGAGACCCAGCGCCTCACGGCGCAGCCGAATACGCAGCCCC
>PLXG01000324.1 GCA_003153195.1 Myxococcales bacterium | reverse complement strand
CGATCTCGTTCGTCGATCGCTCGGGCTTCGGTTCCAGCTCGTGGGGACTGACGTTTTGGAACGCCATCGACCCCACTCTTAGTTTTGCTTCGGGACATGGGGCCAATGATGTTGCCGTCGTAACCACGCCGGAAACTCAGGCAGGTCGAAACCTTGCCATCAGTATGGGCAACTCCGGTGCGCCATTGCCTTTTGGAATACAGCCGCTTCCGTTCAACGGCGATATGGGCGCTGCCGGTCCCGCGGCCACGAGCATGTGGGGCGGGATNNTTAACTCGGAGCAAAATTCTTGCAGTGGGGGGCAATGGCGATGAGCTTCGTGGCTCCAATGGAAGCACCGGTCGCGAGTGGCCTTGAAGGCGAAGTCGCAGAGCAGTTCGCCTACAACACTGCAACGCTTCCAGACATCGCTGCCGCAGTACAGCGACTCGATGCTGCCGGTATCCACATGGGTCAACCCTTCCTTTACCAAGGAGAAGACGCAGTCGCTGGGGGAACAGGCGTTCAAGGAAAACTCAACGCCCTATTCAACGGAGNNCGGCCGTTAACAGCGCCAACGTCATTATAGACGGTCACCACACCGCAGTGGCTTATGAAATCTTTAATCCGGGCCACCTACAGTTGTCTGACTGCAACAACTGGGGGAGTTGGCCCGTCAATGCTCAGTCGGTCATGAATGTCTACGGCAGCGGTCCGTCTGACTTGCTTGGCACCTTCAACACCACTGGCTCGGGAATGAACTGGGGAAGCTCATCTATGCTCAGCACCTTTGCCGCCGGAATGTCCTCAAGCGTTATGAGCAGCGGCTACTTCTGGGGCGCGAGTAGCGACGACAGTGGTGGCGGAAACAGCTTCGACTACGGCGGCGATGGCGGGGACTAGCCGCTAAAACGCGTATCAAGTAGATTGCTCGAGCCCTTCGGCGAAGCTACGCCGCAACCGAGGGTGATCCAGTTGCCGGCGCCGGATTCGGGGATTTCGCTCGCGCAGTGCGGACCGCCGAACCGAACAAGATCGGATAGAGGTGAGGCGCGCCTTCGTCTTTGGCCGCAAGCGCGCCACGCTTAACCGCGGCGAACGCCTCCTGCCACGATGCACGTGCTCCACTTTACGCCCCGAGCACCTATGTTCCAGCTCATGGGTTATGGAGAGAAAATGGCCGGAGCGCCGCCGCAAACTCGGCATCGGTTTGGTATCGCTTCGCGGGATCCGGCATCGTCGCTTTGGCCAGCACATCGTGAAGTCGCACAGCTCGGCCGTTAACGAGTTGTGTGAGCGGAGGCACCTCATTCAAGTCGTTCGTCTTCTTTCCCGTCAACATTTCTATGAGCACTTTGCCAACCGAGTAAATATCATTATTGATACGGCCGTGAGTGCCGGGACCGCCTGCGGCCTGCTCGGGCGCCAAGTAATAAGTGCCTTTGTGATCGAACCTGTCCGTCGACGAACTTGCGTTGCCCATATCGACGAGCTTCGTCGAAATAGACTGTTCGTTGTCGATCATGATGTTTCCGGGATGAATGTCATTGTGCCGTTTACCCGCACGATGAAGCGCTTCTGTCGCACCGAGAAGCTCGAGCGCAATACGAATGGATTTTCCGGGTGGTCGCTGCGCGGTCTCGCCAGTCCACGAGCCGAGCGTTTTCCCGTGGATGAGCTCCATGACCATCGCTGGCGTCCCGTCTTCGACTTTGCCGATCCCGAATGAGCGGGGCAGTGCGCGATGCTTGCCCACGACGGCGCTCAAAATCGAGTGCTCCTTTTCGAACGAAGAAGTGTCGTAGCGCTTCTCGAGTAGCTCCGAATGAAGAATCTTGATCGCCACCTTCTCATTGGTGGCGACGTTCCGTCCTTCATAGGTGGTTGAGAATCCGCCCGCGCCCAGTTTCTTATCGATCAGAAACTCGTGCTGTTTTCCATCGCTTTGCACGACCACCCGCTGGCCCTCATGTCCCAGTGCCGCATGCGCGATTAGTACAACGAGGGCCGCGATGAATTCAGAACACCGCGAAAACGAGCGCATCACTCCCGGAGAAGCAATCGACATGCCACAGCCGCGGCCGATTGAATGGCGCAATTCAAGCCTGTTAGGGTGTACAAAGTGGCTCCTAGAGCCATTTGAGGCCGGGCCTTTCGACCCTGGGCCTTAGATGTTTTTGTCTGCGGCGCCCCTGATCGGGTTCAATTCCCGTCCTCGGCACTCAAAATCTACCGAAAACAGAAAGAAACTTAGAAGCCTCTTCACGACACGACGCTCGAGTCATAGAGCTACGACGCACGTCCCGTCAACATGACCGACAAGGTCACCTAACCTGACTTCGAAACCAGCCACGCGCGCGTCCTCATGCTCGAAAACCAAACTGTTACAGTCAGATTCGCTTGGTCCGTCCCTTGCTGAGCTTGTGGAAATATCAAGGAGACGTCATGCGCCACCTGAAAACGCGTTCGTGATTTTGTCTGACATCGCTAACAGCGGGACCTATCTCATCGATGGACAGAAGATCCAGATCTCGTTTGTCACTTCGGGAGACGCAGGGTCGACCATGACGTTCACGCTCGCATCCGATCGGCAGAGCATCGTCAACGACGGCGACCACACCAGCTGGGCTCTCACCAAGTAAACGATTGAGTGTGCCCAACACGACTCGGACGTTAAAGATGAGGTCGCCGTAACCGCTTCTCGAGCGCCTGCAGGATTTCGGTGTAGGTCGTCACCCACGAATCGGTTCGACGAAAAACATGCCCTTCCCCAGCAAAGACTCGCCACGACTCCGACGACAGCGGTCTGCCGAACCATCGAACAAGCTCTTGATAAGCGAGCTGCGTCCCGCACATCGGGTCCTCTTGACCGTGGAATGCGAGCATAAAATGGGTCTTTGCCAAAGCTCCATCGGCGAGTTTTTTGTTGACGAGTGGAGCGACGAAAATGACCCCGGCAAAATCGTCCGGCCAGTTTGCCAGTGCGTATCCCCCAACCAAGCTTCCCCAACTCGTGGCGAATAGATAGATCCGGTCGACAGGGATCAAAAGCGTATCGCGGACGTAGCGTTGTGCCGCCAGAACGTCTTTTGCGGCCAGATCCGGAGCAGACCATTTCTCGAAGCTCGCGCCGAAGCCGGCGGATCCTCGATAGTTCAACACGATCACGCTAATGCCGTGCGAGAGAAGAAGTTGGATTCCCGCGTCCCACCGAGGCGACTCCTGTAGGTGTGGGCCACCATGCACCCGAATGACCGCCGCCGGCTCGATGCCCGCGACTCGATCGGCCCGCCATACGTACGCAGGGATCTGAAGTCCGTCGCTGGCCGTGACCCGAATGATCTCGGCCTTCTTTCCGTCGGCGCCCTTGGTTCGCTCTTTCGGATAGAGAATGATTTTGTCACTTTCGTCATCACCGACGGAAATCGACACGATCTGAGGAGGTCGGACCAGACTGGTTTCAAGGGCAAACAGCTTCGTCGCGCTTGGTGAGACTCCGAGAAGATCGTACACGCCTTCATTGGTTTCAGTGAGGTTTCGAACTCTGCCGGATAGATCCGCCGTATTCAGATGGATCTGTCCGTCTTGGTTGACTTGATATGCAAAACGACCAGATTCGTCCATCGGGCGCGGGTGGCTGAGATTCCATTGTCCAGCGGGTACCAAGATCCGATTGGTTTGCGAACGGAGATCCACCTGGCGCAGCTGGTTGTGCTCATCTGATGGCGCTCGAACCGAAACGAGCAGAAAAGTTCCATCGAGCGACCAGGCAATATCCCGAATGTCCCCGCCCGGAACGATCGGGAGCGCCTTAGGGAGCGATTTTTCTCGTTCTAAAGGATCGATGACGACGACGGTTCCGTGCTCATCGGGAGAAACGAACGCCAACGAGTAGCCCTTGGTCGACCACGCGAAATCTCCGTCAGGATAAGAAGCGGTCGCAAAAAAAGATCGCGGCGCGGATCGATCCTGGAAATCGACGACGCGAAGTCCGGCCTTTTTCTCGCCGGCACCTGATACGAAATAGGCTAGGTAACGACCATCGAAGGACCAGCGGATGGGCGGCATCACCGTGGTCGTCGTCGGTAGATCGAGCCCGAAGGTTTTCCATGTACGCAGGTCCCAGAGATACATGTGGTAATTTTCGTTGCCCGAAGGATTCGTCAGATAGACGATCGCATCGCCGTTCGGGTTCCAAGTCGTCGACAGCTGGGTGGCCTTCGACCGGCCGCTGCCCAAGATCTTGGCGTTGCTCAGATCGAAGACGGAGATTTCGAAGTCGGCCGCGTATCGAGTCTTCAGGAGTACTTTCGTGCCATCTGGCGAAATGCTGATGGGCACCGGATATTGAGAAAAGAAAGCTTGGTAGACCGTCCGATCGTGGCCGCAGGAAGCGGCGCACCCGGTGGTAACGAAAAAGAGCAACGTGGCGGTGTGGCGTATTGCCGACATGTTTGCGTAACGATCCGCTTGGCGAGCGTAACGACGTCGACCCATCGGTGTCAATCGAAGCAAGTGGTGCTCCCATGAGCGTGATCGGCTGTTGCGGTCAGCGTCGAGCGCGCATCCATAGGAGGGGTCGGCTGCACCCCATGGGGTTCGTTGTCACCTAAGTGGCCAGCCCGACAGTCGTCGAACCTTGCGCTATCCGTCTTAATTTATTTTATTTTTCATGGCACGCGGCTCGCAGAACAAACCAGCTGGAGGCTTTCTGATGAGGCGAGCAATTTTATTGTTGGGCGGAATCGCGACCGTACTCTCTGCCCGCCCGGCTGCGGCCGAGGGCCCGAGTCCGTACCAACACAGCCTACGCGGCGACGTCCTGCGAGCGGCGGCCGGACGCGGCTCGATGACGGAAGTGAAGGCGGCGCTCAAGCTCGGCGCGCCGGTCAACTACAGCTGGTACCGAGGCGACAACGTCGGCAAGATGGACACGCAGGGACTCACTCCGCTCCACCAAGCGGTCGCCAACGATCACTTGCCGATCATGAATGTGCTCTTCGATCATCACGCCGACGTCAACGCCCATACGGTGTCGGGCATCACGCCACTCATGACCGCGGTCAAGAATGATCGCGTCGACGCGATGAAGGCGCTGGTCGCGCATCACGCCAACATCGAACAGCGCGACGACTCCGGTAACACCGCGATGTTCACCGCTGCCACGAGCGGGAATGCCGCGACCACGCAAGCGCTGATCGATCTCGGCGCAAAAGTGAACGCGAAGAGCTCGGTCTCCAATGACTCGCCGCTCCACTACGCCGCCTTCGCTGCTAACGCAGCCGTCGTCAAGCTCCTCCTCGCTCACGGCGCGGACATCAACGCGGTCAATCGCACGCGAGAGACGCCGCTCGCCGGGTTACAGAACAACATTCGCTTGAACGAAGGGATCGCGAACATCAAAGGCATCCCCATCGAGCAGATCGCGGTCATCAACCAGCACCTCGCCGAACAGCGCTCGCTCGCGGAGTACATGATTCGGTTGGGAGCGCACTGACCCGCCGCGCCGAGAGCGATGCGAGTGAGCTCGCAGCAATCCGATCAATCGGTGCCCGAGTCTGGCGCACTCAGGCAGGTCGTGCCGGTGACATCTGGCGGTTCGGTTTTGAGCGCGCCCCGCGAGATCCAGTCGCGGAGAGCCTGAAGCAGCTCCGGCGTGAGGAAGACACCGGTCACCCCGGGCATGTGGGCACCGGACCCAACACTGCTATCGCTGTCTTTTTCGAGGCAATTGTCTGGGTTGGCTCCGCTCGGCAAGCAGACCTTGCGAAACAGAAAGCTACTCGGCGCGTCGCACGGCGCCACCCGCGAGAGTCCCTGCGACTTGGCCAGAGGGTTCCGCGCCAACGTACCGACGATGCTCGCGTACGGATCGGTCTCCAGATCGAGCCCGCCCGCGTTCCCCTCGGCTTTGTGGCAGGAGTCTCCGCCCGTGGAACAAGATGCCTGGAGCACCACGTGATTGATCTGTTCGAAGTTGTGCGGCGTTGAGATGGGAGCGTCATCGCAGCTCAGGCATAGCGTGCACAGGATCGCTGCACTCAGGAGCGGTCGGCCCTCACGAATCAAAGCGTGGCTATGGGTGAGCTATCGAGGGCGCGTGAACGTTTCACGTGCTTGACCGATAGTGGCACCGTTCCGCCACCGGGAATGAGCGTGAGTCCGTTGTAGGGCACCAGCTCTTCCGATGACGCCGGCATGAGCTCGAACGAGCTCACCACACACGCCACGATGGTGAGCATTTCGCGCAGCGCCATCGACTGACCGATGCACGCGCGCGGTCCGCTGCCGAAAGGCATGTACGCGTATCGCGGCAAGCTGCGCCGCAGCTCGCGGGTCCAACGACTCGGCAAGAACGTCTCGGGGTTTTCAAAAACGCGCGCGGACCGATGGATCGCCCAAATGGGAATCAAAAATTCGCTACCCGCGGCGAAGTCATAGGGGCCGAGCTTGACCGGCGCGACCGCGCGGCGAGTTAGACGATGGGCAGGCGGCAACAGTCGCAGCGATTCGCTGACCGCGAGCATGAGCGTCGGTAGCGCCTCGGGGCTGACGTCACCGAGCGCGACCGATGCGCCCAGCGCGTGAATTTCGCCGCGCACTTGCGCACAGACGTCCGGATGTTTGGCGAGGAAATAGAGCGCAAAGGTGACGCCCGACGCGGTGGTCTCGAAGCCCGAGAGCAACATGGTGGCCACTTGATCGTGGACATGCTGCGCGGTCACTGCTTTCGGATCGCTCAAATGCGCGCGCAAAAGAACATTCACCAAATCGCCGCTTTCACTCTTGTCGATTTGACCATTGCTGTCACGGTCATCACGCAGGTCGGCGATAATCTCGTCGACCAATCGGTCGAAGTCGCGCTTGGCACTTTTGAATTCGGCCGAGCGATAGGTCCATCGGTTATGCGACTGGTGAAGCGCAGCGGCCGCGCGCGCCACCGGATCGAGTGCGCCGGGAATGTCTCGACCGAACAGCGATCGTAAAAGGATCGCCAGACAAACGCGGTTCATGTCGCGATAAATGTTTCGCGTTTCGCCGTCGCGCCACTCGGCCAGCACCTCGCGCGCGCACGCCTCGATCTTGCCGCTGTAGGTCGGGACGCGACCGGAGTGAAAGAAGGGATGCAGCATCTTGCGGTGCCGCTGCCACACCTCTCCGTCCGATGTAAGAAGGCCTTCGCCGAAGAGCGACTTGGCTTCGTCGTGGCCGATGCCTTTGTAAAACGATTTGTGCTGATCGACGAACATCTCTTCGACCATGTGCGGATCGGTCACCACATAGACGATGCGATGGAAGAGTCGAATGTTGGCGATGCCGAAATAGTCACGCTCGCAGCGCTGCGCAAAGTTGAACGGCTCGTCATTCCAAGCGTGAAAGTTTCCACTGATCAGCGAATCTCGCGGAACGACCGGCGGTCGGTTCCGATTTTTCGCGAACGGCGAGCGACGAGGTCTGTCCGAAATGGTCACGATGAAATCGCTCGCACGGATCGGGGCGACTGGCGCATCGAAGCGTGCACCAGAATCGGCGTGGCCGGTTGCAAGAACACGCCGTGGGTGACCTCGCCATCGGGCGAGTTTCCCGACGCGGAGGTGAGGTCGAGCCGCTTCACGATCGCGGCGGTACAAAGCAAAAGCTCGAGCGTTGCGAAGTGCGATCCCGGGCAGCTGCGTGGGCCGGCGCCGAACGGCAAATAGGCTCCGCGCGGCAATCGCTCGCGTGCTCCATCGAGCCATCGCTCCGGGCGAAATTCGGCGGGTTCCGGGAACCAGCGGGCGTCTCGCTGCGTGATCCAAAGGTGAACCCAAACATCTTCGCCGCGGCGAATTGGAATTCCACCGATCTCGACGTCGGCGATCGCCCGGCGCCCGAACACCGGCCCCGAGGGATAGAGCCGCAAGGCTTCGTGCACGATCGCGATGAGATAGGGAAGGCGTTCGGCATCGTCGGCGGTCAGTGAACGGTCGCCGAGCACGCGATCGAGCTCCTCGCGAGCGGTAGCGAGCACAGATGGATTTCGCGCCAGCAGCGCCATGATATTGGCAAGCGCCAGCCCGGTGGTCTCATAGCTGGCGGCGATCAAGGTCAGCGCTTCATCGCAGAGCTGCCTCTCGCTCATCGCCGAGCCGTCTTCGAAACGCGCCGCCATCAAGCGGGCCAAAAGGCAGCGGCCTCCTGGATCTCTTCGCGCCGCCGCGATCATATCCATGCCGATCCCGTCGACTTCGTTCATGAGATTTGTCAGACGCTTTCGTCCGCGCGTCGGCAACCATTCCGGCAGCAAGCTTTGCCATCCGAGAAAGAGTGGATAGTAAAGCGCGCGCAGCTCGAGGAGCGCTTTCTCCAGTCGTTCGGACAACGTCTCGAGATCGAAGCCGTAGAGCGTGCGCGCGACGACGCGAAGGGACAGTGCCAACGTCTCGCGATGAACGTCGATGGTCCGGGGCGCGTCCTGAAACGAGCTTACGAAATCATCGGCGATGTTCACGATGGTTTCGGCGTAGGTGCGAATCTCGCTCGGAGCCAGCGGGCCGGACAAGATGCGTCGCCGCTTTCGCCACGCTTCCCCCTCGGCGGCGAACAGATCGTTCACGAACAGTCCGCGGACGACCGAGGTGCGATGAAACGAGCGATGTTTCACCGAAAGAACTTCGTCCACATCGGCGGGATGGAAAAAAAAGTAGCAAGGCGGACGACCGGCCAGGCGAAATCGCACTACGTCGCCGTACTCGCGAAAGCATCGTTCCGGAAATCCGAGCGGCGTGCGCGCGATCTCGGGCGCCGAGCCGATGAGCGGCCAGCCGATCGGTCCCGCCGGTCTTTTTCCGCGAAATCTCAGGCGGCGAGAGCTGCGGGACTCGCTCGCGTTTTCTTCCCGTGGCCGCACGATGGGGACGGACTCTACTCGAAATCATCTGGTGACGTAAGCTCAAACTCGCTGCAATTACTGCACATTAAGCAGTTAGCCTCAGCCCACAAAGCTGTCACAGAGTGGGCTGTTCGTCGGCAGAGAATGGCGCGCCATATTGGTGGATCAGCTGTCGGAGTCTCTTAAGCGATTTGCCGGCATTCGCGCGAGCGGCTGCTGTTTCCTGGCTCGAGTCGACGTTCGCTTCGTGCTCGGTTTTTCGCGCCAGATGCCACTGTTGGTCAGGGCTGAGCCGACGCTGCTGATCCTGCGACAGCACCGCTCGAGTGGCGCCCTTCGGTAAGATCTTGTCGTTGAGCTGCGCACGCTCCTTGAATAGCTCCGGTGAACGATAGAGCGCGCGAATCTCTTCCGGCGTCACTGCAAGTAAGTTTCGCCAAGCCTCCGTCACCGGTGCGTGCCGCCACGCCGGCACCGACTTCAGCTTGCGCTCGAGCTCGGCTGTCTCCGTCAGCTCCTTCACCCGCAGCGGCACGGACGTCCACAGGTCACTGCGCCCCGCGTCGATCTTGAAGGTCGGACCCGATCCCGACAGTTTCCCGTCGGACGTTACGGTGAAGGACAGCGAGATGGGCGGGTGGCGATCGCGCAACACGCGCACCTCCCACGCGCCCGGCCGACGCAGCAGCTCGCGCGGAACCTCATAACTCTCCAAGGGTGAGTAGAGACACGCACCCAGGTTTTGCTGACTGAACACCGAAGGCGCGTCGGAGAACCGCGATTCGAGCACGCGTTGCCACCGGTCGAACTCCGGCGACCTCCCTTTGTCGGTGAACACGACCTTTCCTTCGTGCAGCCACTCGATCTGGTAGCCGTGCGACTCGTAGGACGACTCCCAACGATGCAGCTCGAGCGTGACGTTCCCCTTTTCGCGACCGGTCGGATACGACTTGAGTCGAAACTCAGCGCGACCGTCACCTCCGGTGCGCACCAAGAGCCCGCTTCCGATGCAGGGCACTTTTGCGATGGAAAAGCCGGTCGAACCAATGAGATCATCCCCGACCGAGACATCGATCCGATAGACGCCGAGCTCCGTGGCGAGGCCATCGGCCGCGATCTTGATACCTTGCTCTGGCTTTCTCGTTTCGAGAGCGCCCACCTTGACTCCGTTTCTGTACAAGAGGAAGTGGACGCTGTCTTTCTCTACATCCTGACGGGTCGTCTTGATGAACGCGGTGAATTCCACCGGGAGGCTCGATTGTCCGCCCTGGTTCGGTAGCTCGAGCGACGGTCCGATCTCGATGAGCGATCGATCCACGGATTGTAGGCCGCTCGCAGAATGGGTCGGTTGGACGTTGGCCGCGAAGCCCAAGCAGCCCGAAAGAAGAGCGATCGCGGGGATCCCCAGCAAGCTCTTTCGGAATTCATTCTTCACCGGCTAGCTCCCTACGGATGTACGACGGAAAACTGAGCAAGGATCGCACTCTCATATTCGTGATAGCCCAAGGAGCCTCGATTGCCCACCCAGAGGGTCTGGAGTTGAATGCAATGGTTCGCGGCGAATCCTGTGAACGTCACGCCGCTCGGCAGGAACGAGAGTTGATTCACTGCGCCAGCTCCGCACTGAACTGCTCCCGTCGTGGTGAATGTGCAGGTCGCACTCGAGTAGGCCGAGCTCGATCGCCAGTTTGAAATGGAGTAGGTGTTCGACAGATGCAGCTCATCGAGCAGTGCGTCGACCGTGACCAGCGTTTGCGGATTTTCTCCTTCGCTTTGGATGACCGGCGCGCTCCACGGCTGACAGTCGCCCCCGTAGGAGCAAAAATGGCTTCTCGAATAGACGGGAAACGTCCCCAATGTTTCAGTCGCCCCGCTGGGAAATGCTACGCCCTGGCAGCTGGTCGGATCGAACGGATCTGAGGAGCCGGCGACTGCGGGCGGCACCGCACAGTCGGCCGGATTGGAACAGACACCGTCCGCCTTTGCCGGCAGCTCCGCTCCGCTTGCGAAAACGGGCGACGGTTCGGGGAGCTCGGCGGAAGAAACACCGCAACCTGCCGCCCAGATACTCAGTACCGTCGCCTTCAACCAACGCAACTGCATGTGTCACTCCTCGTTTCGAATTTCCCGGCCGAAAGTGGCGCCAAAATATCGAGTCTCGGGAGGGAAACCCGTTCCACGCGAGCCGATTGCAATTTATCTTGAGGAGAACGGGAATCAGACGCGCTCAAGGGCCTTTGACGATCGTCCCCTGGTCACCGACAACGAATATCTCCGCGGAGGACGCCGCCCAGACTCCGTTGAGCCCGAGCACCCCGGAAGGCAGCGGGAGATCGGTAAATCCTTCGCCATCGTATAGAAGAACGTGGCCGGCATTTGAAACCGTGCGTCCGACAATCACTACGCGCGAGACAGAGGTTCCCGAGATATCCGTGATCGAGCCGGCGAAACCGGTGGTCAGCTGTTGCCAGTGCGCGCCATCGAAAAGCTGCACGGCCGAATATTGCGTTCCAAAGATCGCTTGCGGCGATGCCCCCCACAGTCGGTAGGTTTGTGGAGGCATGGACGGAGCGGCGACGACTTGGCTGCCGTCGTAGTGATAGGTGGAGTCGCAGCCGAACCAAACATCCGACGCCGACGATGCCCAAAGACCGATCGAGGCCGGCGGGATGAAATCGTGGTGGGTGGTGCCGAGGATGGTCATCTGTTTGGTTTGGCCATCGAACCGGAGCAGCTCGGCGCCCTCATGCGAGCTGTCGAGGAGCGCGATGACATCGTCGTGAGCGTCACCGGTGGGATAGATGGATTCGATGTTGTCGCCACCCACGCTGTCGCCCGAATCGGCCCAGATTTCCCAGCTCGCTCCGTCGTAATGCCAGAGCTGAGCGCCGGCCGCCGCGAAGACATCGTTGGCCGCGTTGCCAGCGATCGCGTACACCGTCAGATTGTTGGGCGTGGCCTTGGCTTCCCACTTGGAGCCGTCGAAGAGAAGCAGCGTACCCAGCTCGCCGCCGGCCCACACCGCCGCCGCGCTCGATCCCCACACCGCGTTGAGGTTCACGGTGGCGCCGCTGGTCATCGTTTGGAAGCCGCCGTCGTGACCAGCGGCTCCGTCGCTGTGATTGACATTGCCATCGATCGGAGCTGAACCATCGCCGAGCTCCGACGGGTCCGCGCACATGAAACAGCCGCCGTCTTCATCGAGGTGCTTCGATTGCAAGCGATCGCCGACGAACGCGGTGCAACTCATCGCGCCAACGAAGAGAGACAATCCGAGCGCACGAACGATTCCTCGCATCAGAACTCACCGCTGATGGCGAGCGCGGCCGCGCTAGGCGCGAAGGTGGGCGTGACTGCCAGCTGATGATCGCGCGGCCGGGTCGCGAGCAAAATTACGCTGCTCAAAATGGCGCCGCCGCTCACGGCCCAAAGCACATCGGTCGCGATCGCCGTGTCATGTGCGCGCTCATAGAGGCCGTCTCGACAGGTGGCGGCGCAGCTCGCGCGATAGTCGTTGCGCGACGAGAGCGCGATCCCGCCGGTGACCGCGCTGGCCACCAGCGCTCCGGCACCAATCGAGGCGAGCGCGATGGTAGCGCGCCCTCGTGCCGTCGCGACAAATCGCGGCCGGTCGGATTCGCCCTTGGACTTCGCGCGCTCGACGGAAACGTGGGATAGCTCTTCCCGGGTCACTCTCCTCGTCTCACCCTCGGCAACCCGAACGCGCCCCGAGAAGTGTTGGCCGCGCTCCCACGCCGAGACCACATATTCACCGGCCGGAAGCGCGATCAGACGCGCCGATCCCGGCGTCAGCTCGGCGATCACCTGATCGGTGCGCGTTTGAATCAAGAGAACGCGATCGTAGCTCCGCGGAAGCTCGATCGACGCGGTGGGATGAGAGAGCTCGGACAGCACCAGCTCACCCTGTCCCGAGAGGCGGTAGTCGTATCCTGGATGCTGGACGCCAGCCAGCGTGTCGGCGGTGGCGGTCACCGTATGAGAAAATGCATATTGGTAGGCCTCGCCGAGCGTAACCAGGCCGTCACCCGACGCATCGGCGGCGCCGCGAAGTCCCGAGACGAAATGGTGGGTGAAGAACGAGCCGCCGATCTCCTTCGACTCGAGCGCCGCTTCATTCGCCGCACTGGAGGTGATGAGCGCCTCGCCCGAAGCGTTGAGCTGGTCCGAGATTCGAATTTGAAACGGCGCGGTGGCGGTCGCGCCTTTGAACGCGATCAATGCGCCGCTCTTGCAGCTATCGACGATGCCCACGCGAACCTCCGCGCCGGTGCTGCTCAGCCACTTCCGCAAGTCGGCGTAGGGCAGCCGCTCGGCCCCGATCTCGAGAGACTCTCCATCGGAGTGACCGGAGAAGTAAAAAATCAGCACCACGCGCTCGTGGTGTGCGCCGTGCCATTCGGTCACTTTGCGCTGGGCCTGTTCGAGCGCCGATCGAAGCGCAGCGAGCGTGCGCCCTTGCAAGAGGAACAGATCTTCCGGCGCGACATTGCCGAGTTCGATCAGGGTGCGCGCCATCTTGCCGGCATCGACCTCGGCGAACCGCAGCGGCGATCGTTCGGCGACTCCGGCGTTGTTACCAACAATGACCGCGACGCGGCGGGTCTCGGCGCGTGCGTGCACCGTCACAAACAAGAGGACGAAGCTCAAAAGCAGCGCTCTCACGGCGCCGCCTTTTCTAACAAGATCGTGTCTTGCGCATCACCCTCGACGCGCAACACCCGAGCTTGGCGAATGGCCTCACCGCCCTTGTTCCCCAACTCGGCGAGCGCGGCGAGCACGGACGTCGCCGCCAGCGGCTTGGTGGAAAAAATCGCAAAGATTCGTTCCGGGCCCGGCGAATTGTCGAGCTTGAGCGCACCTTCGAGCTCGACGCGCTCTTGGCTCGCCACCTTGGCGCTCTCAGTCCCATTCAATGGAAAGTAGACGCTCGCCTTTCCGGAACCATCCACCGACGCGATGAGGACGTAAGAAAGTCCGTGCGGGGCCACGACGAAGCGCACCGCATCGCCGGATCGGAGGCGCGTGCCATCGCTCACCGCAAAAACATTTTCGCCGCGGCGGGCGAACACTTGAAGCGAAGCGCCGCCCTTGGTCATCACGGTCGACTCCGGCGCGGCCTTTTCCGGCGCAGCCGTTTGCGGCACGCGGGCGAACATGATCAGGGCCACCGTCGCGAAGGCCGGCGCGGCGAATGCCGGCCACAGCCACGCACGAGAGCGCCTCGGCGGCGGCGTCTCGAGCTTGCGCAGAATTCGCGGAATCACCAGCGCGCTCACCTGCGCGTCGGACGCCCTGTTTGCGTCGACGCGGGTCTGACAATCTTTGCACTCCCGCAGATGGTCACGGAGCTCTTCGGCTTCGGTCGCACTCAAAAATCCGAGGGCGAGCTCGTCGAGCTTGAGCGTCGAAGGATGGGTTTGCATCATTTGCGCTCCGACAGCTTGCGCGCGCGCGCGGCGAACTCTTCGATGCGGCTGGCGACGGTTCGCTTGGAGACGCCGAGCACTGCGGCGATCTCGGCGTGCTCGAGTCCGTCAAAATGATAGAGCCACGCTGGAGCACGCAGCTTCTCCGGCGCGCGTGCGATGACTTGCCGCAAGAGGTCTCGATGTTCGAGCGTCGCAGTTAGATTGGTGATCGCGGACTCCGGAACCTCGCCGACCGGTTCAGGGCGACGCTTGCGATCGCGCACCTCATTGAGGCAGTAGTTGGTGGCGATTCGGTAGGTCCAATGGAGCGCCTCTTTTCCGGCGGGCATTTTGTCGAGATTGCGCTGGACTCGCACAAACGTCTCTTGCGTCGCATCTTCGGCGCTCACCGCATCTCCCAAAATTCGCGCGCAAAGACGGTAGATGCTCGGACCATAGTTTCGGCAGAGCTCCGCCAGCCGGGTCTCGGAACCAGTTTCACCACTCTTAAAACCCGAAGCGGCGGGTTCATTTGCAGAAAAAACAGAGGGCCGAACCACGGCCGGACTATACGCGGTAACTTGAGCGGTCAATTGCCATATTCGGTACGCTATCGCACCCTGGGCAGACGCAATTTCGTCCTTGGGCGCGCCCAGTTCCGGAGAAATAAATTATTTAATTTCAATGAATTACGAGCTATCAACCCCGTAGCGGCGACGGAGCCAGCTCAATGCGGCGGCGTCTTCACCGGCATCGCCAAAATCCGTTTTATAAGCGCCGCCAACTCGGCGTCGCGCAATACCGGCGAGTGCTGTAGATTCACCGCCGCCGCCCGCAACGCCACCATGTCGTGCTGTAGAAAGTCGCAGTCGAGCAGCAGGTTGGCGGAATAGACCGCCACCTCTTCCTTTGGATCGCGCTCTACGATCCGCGCGAACTTGGCGGCGGCTTCCGCCCACAGCCCGTGCTCGTAAAGAATACGCGCGTGACGATACTCGAGGATGGGCCGCTCCGGCGCTCTTTCGAACACGGTGAGATAGTGATCCACCCAATGCAACAGACGCTGGACGGTCGAAACTGGGGGACGTAAATGTTGCGGCCCTTCGGACAATCTTGGTGTATTCTCCGGCGGGTGAGACCTTTTAAAGTCGCCCTATTCTTATCTGCCATGGTTCCCTTCATCGGTTGCAGCGACGCGCCACCGCCGGAGCCGGCCGCGGGCTGCAGTCCAGTCGTCGGCGACGATTGCCTGGGACCATTCCCGTCGTCGTTCTACGAGGCGCTCGACAGCAACAGTCCCACCGGAATGCGCGTCGCCATCGGAGCATCAGTGCTTCCGATCGCGAACGACGGTACACAGGTGACGCCTGCGCGACTGAACGGGCTTGACGGTTTTCCGTCCGCGACTCGCTTCATTGTCTACGTGAAGCAGAACATCGACTCGGCCACGCTGCCCAAATCGGCCGCCATCGCCGATTCAGTGACCGCCGCATCGACCGTTCAAATTCTCGACTATGAGACCGGCGACCGTTTGCCGGTATTCGCCGAGCTCGACGCCAACGCCGACATCACCCAAGACGATCGGCAAGCGCTGCTGATTCAACCGATGGCGCGATTCAAACCGGGTAAGCGTTACGTCATCGCGATGACCGGCGTCAAAGACGTCAAAGGCCACGCGCTCTCAGTGCGACCGTTCCGCGCGCTGCGCGACAAGACCGCGCTCTCCAAAGCACTCACCGCCATGAAAGATCGGTACGAAGAGATCTTCACCGTACTGGAAAAGGGCGGGCTCAAGCGCGCCGACATCGATCTGGCGTGGGACGTGGTGATCGGTTCGGAATCGAACGCCACCGGAAATCTCTTGGCGATGCGCAACGAAGCCATCGACATGGCCAACGCCGGAACGCTCGGTTACACCATCACCTCAACCACCGATTTTCCGGCGACGTCGACGCCGGGCGGCCCCACCGCCGATCCCGACCTGGCGCGCGAAATCCTCGGCACCATCACTGTTCCAAACTACCTGACCGCCGATCGCATTTCGCTCAACGTCGATGACAGCGGCAAAGCGGTCTCGAGCGGCCTCACCACCTTCAATTTCGTGGCGCACATTCCGCAATGCGCGCTCACCGCCACCGGTCCGCTGCCGGTCATGTTCTATGGACACGGACTGTTCTTCTCTGCCGTTGGTGAGCTCAACACCGGCTATTTGAAACAGCTTGGTCAGCGCCTCTGCATGGTGCAGATCGGAACCAACTGGCTGGGCCTCTCCATCGACGACGTCGCCGACGTGGTCAACAAGGTCGTGCTCAATTGGAACAACTTCCACATGATCACCGACCGTCTGCAGCAGGCGCACGTGAACGCGCAAGTACTGACGCGCATGTTCGTTCGCTCGATCAAAGACGACGCGGCCATGAAGATGAACGGCAACGCCGTCACCGACGCTCAGAACGTCTACTACTACGGCATCTCGCTGGGCGGAACTTCGGGCGGACCGTTCCTGGCGCTCAGCTCGGACGTTTCGCGCGGCGTGCTCAACGTGCCGGGCGGTGTGTGGAGCTTCATGATGTATCGCTCGGCCGATTTCAAAGTCTTCATTCCGCTGCTGCAGTCGAAGTTTCCCGACCCGCTGGATCGCCAGACCATCGTGCTGCTCACACAGGTCGATTGGGATCACACCGATCCGATCAACTACCTCGGGCATCTTCTCGGCACGCCGTTTCCGGGCATCTCCGCAAAAAATATCCTGATGCAGGAGTCGGAAGGCGATCCCGAAGTTCCGAATTTGGCGACGCGCATGCTGGTTCGCGAAGCCGGAATTCCCGGCCTGAACCTCGAAACCCCGGTGCTCGGCGTGAGCGGAATGACCCCGCCCATGCCGTCGGCCTACACCCAGTGGAATACCCATCCCACTCCGCTTCCGCCCGACGCCGACCAGCCTTGCATGCCGGGCAACATGGCGCATGAAGCGATTCGGGTACTCGATCCGCTCATCTCGCAAATTCAGGCCTATCTCAAGCCGAACGGCCAGGTCACCGACACCTGCGGCGGAATCTGCAGCTTTTGAAAGGCTCGCTTCGCGCGTTCGGTCTCGGCAACATTCTCTCCGGCCTGCTCCTGTACGTGGTCTTTCAGCGACTGTTTCCCAATCGACTGGGCTGGTTTCAAACGCTCACGCTCGGCCTCTCGATCGTGCTGTGCGCGACGGGCGTGCTGCAATGGATCTGGCCGCGCGGCGGAGTGCGCGCCGGACTCCTGATCGCGTGGCTGATGCTCGGATTTTCTGCGCTGACGTTCTCGTTGCTGGTGCTCTCCGCCAGCTACATTCATGCAATGTATGGACAGATCGGCCAGGTGATGGCGGTACTGTTTTCAATCGCCGCGCTGATGGTGGTGCTGCTTTTCGCGATCTTTCCCTATCTTCAACTGAAGAACCTTCGCACCCTGCGGAGTGGCCCGCAAAAGTCGTAGCGTGCGCCTCGCTTGGGCCTACGCAACTTTCTTGATCGCCGCCGTTGTCGGTATCGAGGTCCACTTTCGCTTCACCCAAGAGCAGCCCGGTCTCGCAACTTCCGACGCTACCGCGATCTTCTCCGCGCTGCGCGACTGTGAAAAGAGATTGCCGCGCCCGAGCGTCGCGCCGCTCGCGAGTCCGGTCACCTTTTCATTGATCGACGCCGGCCGCGTCACCTTTCGTCGGGATGTTTTTCCCTCTGTAGAGATCTCTACCTTCGAATCTGCCGTCGCCAAAGTACGCGACGATTTCTGCGCGCTCTCCGAGCCAATGAAATTTCGCGGCAGGCTCATGATCGATCAGGTGATCGCGCGAAGTCCGCTCTTCGCGGCCTGGGATTGGGCGTTCGCTTTTTCCATCTCGCCGATCGATCAAGGTTTGTTGGTGAGCGGCCAGGGGCGAACGGCCATGCTTCATCCCGACGATCTACATCGCGAAGGCGTGATCGGCACCACCGCCATCTTGCCCTGGATCGGCGTGTTCGCCCCGCTCGACGCCGAAGGTGCCCGCTCGATCGCAACTGCGCGTCTCGGATCGGTTCCCAGCCGATATGAGCGCACGCGCGTTCGATCGTTCATCGAATCGTCCGACAAAACCACCGCGCTCGCGATCTCCACGCCCGGCGTGATCGCGCGCCCATCGCACACGGTCAAACGCGACGAGCTACTCACCTCTGCCATTGCCGGCGGAGATTTTCTGCTGCGACACGAAGCAGCCAATGGACGATTCGACTACGTGGTCGGCGAAAACGGAAAGGTCGCCGACGAGCACGAGTATCTGATGGCCAGACACGGTGGCGCCACATCATTTTTGGCGCGTCTCTATCGGGTCACCAAGCAAGAGCGGTTTCGCCAAGGCGCCGAGCGCGCCATCGATTATTTTGTCAGCCAATCGAGTGCGCATCCGCTCTCCAACGGAACGCTGCGACGTTCGGTGAACGAGCCGGAGGCAGCGGAGTCCAACTTGGGCGGCACCGCCCTCTGTCTGCTCGCGCTCAGCGAATACATGGCGGCCACCGGCGAGCGAGGAGCGCGCCTCACCTCGGCGCTCGAGCTCGCCAACTTTCTCATCTTCATGCAGCGTGGAAACGGCGACTTTTATCACGCGTATACGCCCGCTACCGACCAACCCGATCGCGAAAAGCAGACGCTCTACTACACCGGCGAAGCCGCGCTGGCGATGTCGCGATTAGCGGAGATCCTGCCTGACTCCTCGACAGAAGACATCGAACGTCTGAGATCTGGCGCCGCCTCGGCGTTACATTTTCTCACCGTCACTCAATACGATTTCTTCGCCGCCAACTTCATCTTCAATCAAGAGCACTGGACCTGTCAGGCCGCCGAAGCATTCGCGCCGAACGCCGATGCCGCCACGCGACGTGACTACGCGCGATTCTGCGCCGACTACGCCAGCTACATGCGACGCATGGAGCTCTTGCCCAACGAGGAGATAGCGCAAACGTTCGCACCGTGGATCGGCAGCTATTCCTATCTGCCACTCTCCCCACCCGAACCGGTCTCCGCCGGCAGCCTCACCGAAGCCATGCTTTCCGCGCTGGCGCTGTCGGAATCTGCGGCCAAAGAATCGACCGGCCGTATGTCAGACAATTTCACCGGCGACGCACGCGAGATCCACGCGCAGATCGAAGCGACGCTCGCCTACTTTCTCGACCGCCAGCGCACGCTCGACTCAGGCTATCTCTTGCAAAACCCCGCCGCGTTAGAAGGCAGCTTCTCCGGCTCCGACGCCAACGACTCCGTAAGAATCGACTACATCCAACACATCGGCGCGGCCATTCTAAGAGCCTACACGCTCGGATTCGGCGACTAGAAGCAAGCCTCTATCTGCCTCGCATCCGACGGAAGGTAAAATCGAGCGTCTCAGCGCACATCGCTACCAATCGTCATGGCGGCGCGATTCGCGGCGTTCGATAGCGATTGTTAGCAGGTCGGGTCGATTGACCTGACCGCTCTGGTGGCCGGTCTTGTCCCGGACATATCTGATAAATAGCATTTTCGGCTACTTGAAATTTGGCCCCAATCCTGCGTGTTCCCTTTCTCAAAGGGGAATTCGAATGCGTAAGCCGCTCTTTGCCTTTCTTGGTTTGGTTTGTCTCAACCTCGGTAATTCAGCCTTCGCTAACGGGAATCAACGAGGTGAGATTGAAATAGGTCATCATAGATATCCGCGCTTTGGAGAGGGGCTCACACCACTACAAAAAGTGGCGATCGCTCGCGGCCTATCTC
Source organism: Myxococcales bacterium (assembly GCA_003153195.1). GTDB lineage: Bacteria > Myxococcota_A > Polyangia > Palsa-1104 > Palsa-1104 > PALSA-1153. The sequence continues at coordinate 7,107 of PLXG01000324.1, read as the reverse complement.
AGTCGCCCAACGGTAGATTCTATCAGCCAAAGAGCTGGCGCGCGGGTGGGCAGGTGAGAACTGACGGAGACGTAGTGGCGGACCGCCTGAACAAATCCTGGAGCGAAGGCCAGCGCTAAATAGTCTGGTCAGACGCTCACGAACTCGCGGAGACCGCCACCAACTCGCGCATTTCTTTCATCGCTTTGACGAGCTCGGCGAAAACGCGCATAGAAAAAATATTGCGGTTGCGATGACGCCCGTCCCACTCTGGCAGCGATACGCTATCGAATCTTAGTGGCGGTGCCGGCGCCTTCGACTAGGTGATAAAGTCCGTTCGACGCCGCTCCGGTAAACGTCTCCGTCGCGCCGCCAACCCAGCGTACCGTCAGGCTAGTGATGCTGGTGTTCTTCGCCATTCCGAAGTGCACCATGCGGGTATTCTGCGCCACGCTGATTCCGCCGCCCGAAGTTCCGCGCACGTCGCGCATTTGCGTCACGCCGCCCGTCACCATGGTCACGCGCGCTCCCGCGGCATCGCGGTTTGAATGTCCGCCGCGTCCAGCCTTACCTTCGAGCGTGAACTGGACCCAGTTGTTCTGATTGGTGCCCTTGTTCAAGAACACATGAACTTGCGGCGCGTCCGATCCGTGTACCCACATGTCGAGTTGTCCGTCTTCGTTGAAGTCCGCCCAGCCCACGTTGGTACCCTGATGCTCGGCCACGTTGGCGTCGAAGGTGACGTCGGTGAAGTGATCGCCGTCGTTGCGATAGAGCTTGTTGTAGTGACCGGTGTAGATCGATCCGATCGCCAAATCGACGTCCATGTCGTTGTCGAAGTCGCCGAACGCGCCGTTGAGATCGCCTTCGTCATAGACGATGCCGTACGCCTTGCGCTTGTTCACGAACGCGTAGTTGGGCGGGCCCTGATTGATGTAGAGCTGGCTCGCGTCGGCCCACGGCTTGGTGCGCGGATGCGACAGGTTGTCGAGGAAGAAGTCCATGTCGCCGTCGTTGTCGATGTCGGCAAAGTCGCTCGAGTAGCTATGGCCGCCTGGATAGACCGAAGTGACGCCGGCGTTGGCCTTTTGCTGATCGAGGCCGTGATCGTGATCGATGCTGAGCGCGGGCGCCACGTTGGTCCACGCATTCGATCCCATGTTCTTCCACATGAAGTTGTCGTTGAGCTGGTAGTTGCTGACATAGATGTCTTGCAGTCCGTCGTTGTTGTAGTCGTTGAACGAGAGGCCATAGACCGGCTTGGCTACCGGGATGTTCATGCCGATGGCGGTCATGTTCTGGTTGGCGAAGGTGTTATCGCCATTGCCGAGCGCGAAGTGCGCGGGCACCGCCGGGGAATCGGGATAGTGAACGAGCCAGTTGCCCCAGTAGACATCGAGGAATCCGTCGTTGTTCGTGTCGCCGATCGAAATTTCCGAAATCGGCTCGACGAACTCCAGGCCCGAGCTCGCTTTGACGACGTAATGGCCGTCGCCGTTGGCACAGTTACCATCGGACGCCGAGCAGTTGGCGGTGGTGTTGAGCAAAAAGACGTGATGGAACGTCTCATCCGCCTGTCCGTTGCAATCGTTGTCGACTCCGTCGGCGAGCTCGGGCGCCCCCGGATGAACGTCGGCGTTGGTGTCGTCGCAGTCGCCCATGGCCACGGTATAGCCGTCCCCATCGGTGTCATTGGTCGAGTTCGCGCCGCTGGTGCCGTTGTCGGCGTGTCCATCGCAATCCTGATCTTTACCGTCGGGCGCCGCGCCCTCCGATGCGCCGGGATGAATAGTGGCGTCGTTGTCGTTGCAATCGGCCGGACGTTGAATGCCGTCCCCATCGAGATCGGGATAGACATAGACCCCGGCGAAGATATCTTGATCGCCGTCGTTGTCGAAGTCGCCGAACACCAGCATCGAAGCTTCGCTGGCCAAGTCGAGCGTGCCGGTAGATTCGGTGAATCCGCCTTTGCCGTCGCCGTAGTAGGCCACCGGCAACACGCCGTCGTTCGGGCGCGACACGCCCACGATCAGATCCTCATGTCCGTCGCCGTTGATGTCGGCGATCTCGGTGAGCCCGACGTTGCTGGCATTCGAGCCGACGGTGCCGGCGATGGTCGGCGACTGCTCGGTGAACAAGAAGTCGCTGGCGGTCCATTGACAGAAGGTGTTGCCTTCCAGCTCCATACGGAAGTTTCCATCGACGCCGTAGCCGCCCGACTGATCGGCGTAGATCATGAGCGCGCGCGAATATTCGGTGGTCGGAACCTTCTCGATGGCGATAAACGGCTGATCGGCGAGGTGCTCGTACACCAGCATATAATGTTGGGTTGGAAGCAGGGCCACGGGCGGCGAGATGGGCACCGAGATGAAGGTGTTCGCATCCGCGGTGGCCACGTTGATGTCGACGGGCGGCATGAGATCGACCTTGGTGGCGTCGTAGTCTTCGAAGTCGGTCACATCATTGTCGTCGGGATCGGTCGCCGGGAACGAAGCCGGATAGGATCGACCAAACGTGTACTGCAGGCGAATTCGCGCCATGCCGCTTCCGTGTGCGAACGCCACCTTGATGGTGTCTGCCAAAAACGGTTGCGCCGGAACGATCTTCATGGTGTCCATCGAGCCGACTGGAATCGCTTCCGCTTGACCGTTGGCGTTCTGCGCCATTCCGTAATAGCCGCTGATCACCGTGCCGGAAAGTTTTCCCACTGACGCCGGAGTCATGGACGCGGCATAATCTTTCCCGGCGCAATAGGTTTCAAAACCAGCAGGCACACCACCAATCGCCATGTCGGGACCGGTCGTCATGTCGGGCAGCGCACCCGTGGTCATGTCACCGGTCGAAGTGGCTTTGGAGTCGCAGGCGGAAAAGGCAGAGAGGATCGTAAGGGCTAGGGCTCGCTTCATGCCCGCATACTACTACGAGTTGCGGCGACGTCGCGAGGCCAGCGTAAGTACGCAACTCAACAAGAGAATAATCAATGCACCCAGTCCGGTGGAGCGCTGCTTCGCGGGGGTGAAGCTGCAGCCGCCGGCAGACGCGCGCGCGCCCGATTTGATTCCGGTCATACCCGAAGTCGTTCCGGTCGCCATGCATGCGCCGGTTCCGCTTTGGCAGAATGTGTTCTTCGGACAGATTACGTAGTGACAGGGATCGTCCATACACTGACCTTGAATGCAGCTCAGCCCGGTGGCGCACGGCGTCTGTGCGCATTGGTCGGTCGCACAATTTCCTTGGCGACAAACTTGGCCGTCACCGCAGGTGATGCTCGCGCACGGATCGGGATGACAAGTGCCTTGCCCACAAACTTGACCGTCCGGACACTCGGTCGCGCAAGAGCTCACGCAGACGCCGGACGAAGTACCATCGGTGTAGCAGTAGTCGCCGTTGGCGCAGGTGGTGACGTTCAGACAGGGATCGCTCTGACACATTCCCTTCACACAAATTTGTCCGACATCGCAGCCGTTCGAGTAACAGGAGTCGTCGCATGCGCCCGAGCCGATTTCTCCAGTCAATACCGTGGAGATGGTGTCGAGCGCCTGATTGAGAGCGGTGGCGCTGTCCGCGGCGTAGAATTTCTTTCCGTTACAGCTGGCGTCAGTGCACGACTCTCCGCCGGCGTCGGCCATGAGACCCATATTGATCTGATCCTGCGCGGGCAGCTGTCCGAATCCGATGACGAAGGTTTTGATTCCGGCGGTCGCCGCTTTTTTGATCTCATTTACGGTGAAGGCTGGATCGCTGGTGCCGGCGCCCGGGCAATTGGGCTCACCGTCCGTGATGAGCAGAATGTAGCTCGACCGGTTCTCTTGCCGCATGGCCGGATCGGCCGCGGCTTTCATGATCGCCTGTCCGGTGTTGGTGCCTCCGCCCGAGACAGTTGCGTTGACCGCAGCGGTCACACTCGAGGAAGCGCCGTGCATCGGCTCGACCAAAATATCGATGCCCGCGCTGCAGGTCGAAAAGTCGGACTGAAAAGTTTCGTATCCGAACGGAATGCGATCGCCGTATTTCGAGAGCAGCGCACCGATCGAAGTTTTGGCGATGTCGAGCTTGCTCGGACCCGAGCCGTCTCCACTCGGCGTCTCGTCCATCGAGCCGGAGCGATCGAGCACGATCATGACCGTAGGACAGGGTGTCGCCAACGCCGAGAGCGGGGCCATCACGGCGGCGAACAGTGTGGCCACATACAATGGAGTGCGCATTCCAGCTTTGTAGTGCAGGCGCGAAAGGTAATCAACGGGAGTGAGAGATGGTGAAATATCCTACACCCCATACATCATCCGAGCAAGTGATTCTCACTAGTTACAGTTCAGACCATGCAAAAGGCAGAACCGAGGTGATCTCGCTCTGTCCCAAAAGCAGCATCGCCAAACGGTCAATTCCGAGGGCAATTCCGGCGGCCGGCGCCATCTCGGAAAGCGCATTCAAGAAGCGTTCGTCGATGGGATAGTCGGGTAGACCGCGCACTTTTCGCTCGCGGCGATCGGATTCGAGACGCGCGCGCTGCTCGCCCTGGCAGGTGAGCTCTCCGAACGCATTGCATAACTCGAGGCCGCCGGCGTACACCTCAAAGCGCTCCACCACTCGTTCGTCGCCAGGTTTTTTTCGTGCCAGCGCTGCCAGCGGACGCGGCCAATCGTAAACCAATGTTGGTTTTGTCTGACCTAAATGCGGTTCGATCTCGTCGAGAAAAAGCTGAAAGAACAGATCGTCCCACCGGTATCCCTGTTCGCGTGGGGACGCGATGAGATGTCCGGCAGCGGCAATCTTCTGGCGCAACGCCTCGACCGATTCATCCCCGTCGAGCGCGATTCCAGCGTGACGCGCCATCAGCTCGCGCACCGAAATTCGCTCCCACGGTCCAGCGAGCTCGAGCGCACCGATCCGCGTGTGGCCACAAACTGCGCGCGCGCATTCGGTGACCAGCGTTTCGATGTCGTCGGCAATGGTCTGCCACCCAGCGTTGGCGCGATACCACTCGAGCATGGTGAATTCGGGATTGTGATGCGGTCCCGCCTCGCCGCGCCGAAACACCTTGCCGAGTGAATAGATCTTTTCCAACCCTCCGGCGAGCAGTCGCTTCATCTGATATTCGGGGCTGGTGATGAGATAGCCGGGCGCACCGCCAAACGATTGTCCGACAACTTCAAACGCGTCAAGATGCAGCTCGAGTCCAGGCGAAGGCACCACGATCGGCGCCTCGATCTCGAGGAAGCCGCGCGCTGCGAAAAATTTCCGAATGGTGGAGTTGAGAATCGCGCGTCGTCGGAGATTCTCGACCCGCGCTGCGATGCGATCTTTTTCCGACAGCGTTAGCTCTTCACTCGTTCGCAGTATTCGCCGGAGCGTGTATCGATGCGGATGGTATCGCCTTCGTTCACGAACAGCGGAATTCCGATGGTGGCGCCGGTCTCGAGAACAGCCGGCTTCTTGACGTTGCCCGACGTGTCGCCGCGTGCGCCCGGCTCCGACGAGACGATCTTCAGGTCGATGAAGTTCGGCAGCTGCAAACCGATGGTCTTGCCGTTCCAAAACAGGAGCTGGCAAACGGTGTTGTCTTTCAGCCAGCGCCAATCTTCGCCGACCGCCTCTTTGAGCACGTTGATCTGCTCGTAGTTCACTTGATCCATGAACACGAAGTCGTCGCCTTCCTTATAAAGGAAGGACATGGCGCGCTCGTCGATGTCGGCCTGTTCGATTTTTTCACCCGAGCGAATGTTGCGCTCGATGTTGCGGCTGGTGAGTAGGTTCTTGAACAGCGTGCGGGTAAACGCCGCGCCTTTTCCCGGTTTCACGAACTGCGCCTCGAGCACCTGGTAGGGCTGCGCGTCGATGATTACTTTGATGCCTTTGCGAAGCTCGGATGTATCGTAAACGGCCATCGGTTGTCCTCTCGAGGAGTGTTTGAGTAACGCAGCTTCCTGCGGCTGTCAATTGAAGTGGCGGCTTGTTCACGAGACACAACGTGCTAGAATTCTTTTCGTCATGGCCTACTACTGTCACAGCTGCCACAACGAACAAATCTTCGACGTCAAAGTCGGCGTGAAGGTCGGCCGGCAGGATGCCTGTCCGCACTGCGGCGTCGATCTGCACGTCTGCAAGAACTGCCGACTGTGGGATCCGGCGATTCACAATCAGTGTCGCGAGCCCGAAGCCGCCTTCATTCGCGAGCGCGACCGCGCCAACTTCTGCATGCACTTCGACATGAAAGACGGCGATGCTCCGACCGAGGACAAGTCGCTCGACGATGCCAAAGCCAAGCTAGCCAACCTGTTCAAAAACCTAAAATGATCACAGCTCCCTCTCCTACCCCGTAAAAGCGCTATTTCCCTTCTCTTTTCGACCTAAGCGCGCACTTTACCTTTTTGAACGTCAAGCCGACGCAATTGCCGTCGCGCGCGCGACAAAACGCGCGGTTGCCCCGTAATCACCACATTTTTCAGCTGCTTGACATGGTGGAGAGTGAGCTCCAAGATTGTTCATCGTTTTGGTCAACAAACCGTGAAACTCTCCAGCCGAACTCGATACGGCGTCCGCGCGGTCTTCGACATCGCCTACCATAATAATGGTCGGCCGACGCAGGCGCGGGACACCGCTCGCCGGCAGGAGATCCCGCTCCGCTACCTGGAGCAGATTTTTCAAGAGCTGAGACGCGCTCACTTGGTCGACGCCAAGCGCGGCCCCAAGGGCGGCTATTCGCTCGCCCGCTCACCGGAAAAGATCACGCTCGGCGACATCGTGGCCGCGGTGCAGGGTCCGCTCGATCTCTACGACACCAAAGAAGGCAGCGTGCCGGGCACGATCTGGAAAGAGCTGGCTGAAAAAGTCCGCGCCTGTTTCGATGGCGTGACCGTGCGCGATCTCTGCGAACGCGGCGCCGAAGCCGGCTTGCCGCGCGGCGAAATCCAACCCCACATGTACTTCATCTAGGAGCGTCCGTGCCCCAATCCTCTCCTCAAGTCGGGAACATTCTCGAGCTCATCGGCGGCACGCCGCTGGTGAAATTGCGGCGACTGCCGGGCGAACGATCCGCTGAGGTGTGGGTGAAGTGCGAGCAGTTCAATCCAGGCGGCTCGGTCAAAGATCGCATCGCGCTGGCGATGATCGAAGCCGCCGAGCGCGACG
>PLXG01000333.1 GCA_003153195.1 Myxococcales bacterium | reverse complement strand
TCAAGAAGAACACGCTGTGCGCGACGAAGACGCCGGGACTCGAGATCCTCCGGCCCATCGCGTACAGCGGCGATCACGGCCTGATGGTCACCGAGCGCGCGCCGTTCGGTGTGTTCGGCGCGATCACTCCGACCACCAATCCGACCGAAACCATCGGCTGTAATGGCATCGGCATGTTGGCCGGTGGAAACGCGGTGGTGTTCAACGTGCATCCGTCGGCGGCGCGCGTCTGCTCGTGGAACGTTCACATTTTGAACGAAGCAATTGTCAGCGCGGGCGGACCGGAAAACCTGCTTTGTTGCGTCGCTGAACCGACCATCGAAAGCGCGCAGGCGCTGATGAAGCATCCGCTCATTCGCATTTTGACGGTGACCGGTGGACCGGGCGTGGTGAAAGAGGCGATGAACTCGGGCAAACGCGCCATCGGCGCCGGCCCAGGAAACCCGCCCGCCGTCGTCGATGAAACTGCGCGTCTCGATGTGGCCGCCAAGGGCATCGTGATGGGCGCGTCGATCGACAACAACATCATTTGCACCGCTGAAAAGGAGGTCGCCGCGGTTTCGGAGATCCTCGACAAGCTCAAGGAGCTGCTGGTCAAAGAGGGCTGCTACCTGATGAATGATCGCCAAGTGCGCCAGCTCGAGGGAATCATTCTCGAGGGCGATCACATCAACAAGAAGTTCGTCGGCAAAAATGCCGGCGTGATCCTGAAGCAGATCGGCGTGAGCGTCGGCGACGATTGCCGACTGGCGATTTGCGAAGTTCCGGAAGAGCATCCATTCGTGCAGCACGAGCTGCTCATGCCGGTGCTCGCGATGGTTCGCTATCCCGATGTCGCCTCGGCGATCGCCGGCGCCAAACGAGTCGAGCATGGGTTCGGTCACACCGCGGTGATGTACTCCACCAACATCGACGCGCTCTCAGCCATGGCGCGCACCATCAACACCTCGATCTTCGTGAAGAACGGCCCGAACCTGGCCGGCCTCGGTTATCTCGGCGAAGGTTACACCTCGTTCACCATCGCTTCTCCGACGGGAGAAGGTCTCACCACCGCCGCGAGTTTCACGCGTGAACGGCGCTGCACTTTGAAAGATCACTTCCGGTTCGTATGAGTCGAGGGTCGAGGGTCGAGGGTCGAGGGTGATCGGACCCTTTCTGCGCCGCGACGGCGAAGGCGCAAAAATCGCCGGACCTGCGCTCGGGCTGATCGAAACTTCTTCGATCGCGCGCGGCATGGTGGTCACCGACGCGATGGTGAAGAAAGCGCCGGTCACGCTGGTTTTGGCGAGGACCATCTCGCCGGGAAAATTCATCATCCTGGTGAGCGGCGAAGTGGCCGAAGTCGAAGAAGCGATGCTCATTGGCGTCGCCACGGCCGAGCAAACGCTGGTCGATCGACTGCAACTTTCGCAAGTCGCCCCCGAGCTCATCGGTGCGCTCGATCGTCACGTCGAATATCCAACTGACGCGGTGGGAATCGTCGAAACGTTTAGCGTCGCGTCGTCACTTCTTGCCGCTGATGCAGCGTGCAAAGCGGCGAATGTGCAGCTATGCGAGCTGCGGCTCGGCGATGGACTCGGCGGCAAAGCGTACTTTGTCTTGGCCGGAACTCAGGCGGACGTCGAGGCCGCGCTTTTTGCCGCGGAAACGGTCATTCCCGCCGGCCTTCTGCTGGCCCGCGAACTCATCGCGCGACCCCACGACGACCTCCTAGCCAAGATCTGAGCCCACCTCAAAGATCTAAGCTCACTCTCCAGGGGCTCAACTATCTAATTTCTCTTGTGTTTTTAGCGTAAGCGCGCGGATCAGATCAAGCCAATTCAATCCGCGCGCTTGTACCAAAATATATGGTAAAATTAGCTACTTATGATCTAGGAGAGGGACCTCTGAGCCTCCTCTGAGCCTCTGAGGGATCTCTGAGTTTCTCTGAGCTGTGTCCGCGGCTGTCAAAGTGGCAAAGGAAAGTTTGCCAAAATGGCAGACTCGAGTATCTTGAGCCTAGTTCACTTTATATAAGTTGCTGAAAGCACATGAATCCAACAGCTGGCTCGATTTCGGCAAAGACATGAGCCTCATGACTGTTGGTGGCAGCTCTCCGACTTTGCTGGTGGTGGACGACGAACCTTCGAACGTCGAATCGCTGCTCCGAATTTTCGATCGCGAAGGACTCAATGTTATTGCCGCACCGGACGGCAAAGAGGCGCTCGAAGTTCTGCGCAAACGGCGCATCGACGTCTGCCTCACCGATCTCATGATGCCCGGCGTCTCCGGCGTCGATCTGCTCAAAGCGGTCAGACAAATCTCGCCCGACACCGAAGTGATCTTGATGACCGCCTACGGCACCGTCGAGACCGCGGTCGAAGCGATGCGCGAAGGTGCGTACGATTTCATCACCAAGCCGCTCAAGCGCGCGCAGGTGGTACGCGTGATCGGAAAGGCGCTGGAGAAACAGTCGCTGCTCGTCGAGAACAAAGCCCTCAAGGCCCAGCTCGAGCAAGTGCGCCGCAAGCCAATTGTCGGACAGTCGCTTGCCATGCGCCGCACGCTCGAAGTGGTGCAGCAGGCGGCGCCGTCGGCCGCGACCGTGCTGCTCCTCGGAGAATCGGGTACCGGTAAAGAGTTGTTGGCGCGCCAGATTCACGATAGCTCGCCGCGCGCGGGCCGTTCTTTCGTGGCCGTCAACTGCGCCGCCATTCCCGAGGGAATTTTGGAAGGGGAGCTGTTCGGTTATGAAAAGGGTGCGTTCACTGGCGCGGTGCAGAGGCGCGATGGTCGCTTTGCGCTGGCCGATGGCGGCACGCTGTTTCTCGACGAAATCGGCGAGGTTCCGCTCTCGGTGCAGGTCAAACTTTTGCGCGTACTGCAAGAGGGAGAGATCGAGCGCCTCGGCGGAAAATCGCAAAAGATCGACATTCGCCTGGTGGCTGCCACCAACAAAGATCTTCGCCGCGCCGTCGCTGAAGGACGCTTTCGCGAAGATCTCTTTTATCGTTTGAACGTGATCGCGGTGAACGTGCCGCCTCTCCGTGACCGGCGCGATGACATTCCGCTCCTCGTCGACCACTTCTTCTCCCGCTTTCGCGAAAAAAACGCCAAGCAGGTTTCGGGCTGCACTCGCGCCGCGCTGGAAGTGCTCTCCGCTCACGAATGGCCGGGCAACGTTCGCGAGCTCGAAAATGCCATCGAGCGCGCGGTNNGGAACGCCGCTCGAGGAGATCGAGCTGCGGGTGATCCACGAAACCCTGCGTCATACCAAGGGCGACAAGCGCTTGGCCGCGCAGCTGCTCGGAATCGCGCCGCGAACCATTTATCGAAAGCTCGCACCCGAAGGATCAGCGGGGCCAGCGTCGTCGGATGATCCAATGTCCGGCGACATTCTTTCAACGGAAGCCGAGCTCGAAGCGACCGACGAGTGACAAGCAGCCAATTCAGTCGGCTGAGACGTGACATTTTGGCAAACGCATCGCCCCCTTCCATCAGTTAACTAACGAACAAAATTTGGCTTTTTTGGCAAAGTCGTGGCATTGGCGTTGCTACTGTGAGGCGCGGGTGAGCTTTAGCACTCGTGTGCACTCGGGAGCGCGCTGAAGAAGAATGGACGGCTTTCTAAAAAAGTACTTCTGGGTGGTCAATCTGGCGGTGGTCGCGATGTGCGCGATCTTCGCCGGTCGCGCCGGGGCGCACCTCGTCGAAGCCACCTATTTTGTGGGGGACCTCAAAGGTCCGCCGCGCCGGGTCGCGACTGGCCCGGTCACCAAGGTTCATGGCAAAGAGCCTGACGACATCATCAAGCGCAACGTCTTTTGCTCGGGATGCGCGCCGATTCAACCGGTGGCGCAGTCGGCCGCCGAGCAGTCGGCGCACAAGGACGAGCCGCAAAAGACTTCGCTTCAGATCGAGCTGGTCTCCACCATGATCTGCCCGGACGACGACACCTGGTCGGTGGCGATCATTCGAGAGCTCTCGACCAAAGAAAAAGATCCGGGCATGTTCGCCAAAGACTCCCAGCTTCCTTCGGGGGCTACCGTCGTGCGCGTCGAGACGCACCGCGTTTACCTGCGCAACGGCGGCCAGCTCGAATATCTGGAGATGGAAGGCGCGACGCCACCGCCGAACGCGGTCGTCGAAGCAACTCCCACCGGACTCGATCCGGCCATGGGCGACATCGACAAGGGTGTCAATTGTACCGGAACCAATTGCACCGTCGACCGCGCGCTGGTCGATAAGCTCTTGGCGAACACCATGTCATTGGCTAGCGCCGCCCGCTTCGTTCCGTCGATAAAAGATGGCAAGCCGAACGGATTCAAGCTCTACGCCATTCGCCCCAACTCGATCTTCGGCAAGATCGGACTTCAGAACGGCGACACCATCAAAGTCATTAACGGAAATGAAATGACCACGCCGGACGCGGCGCTGGGACTTTATTCGAAATTGCGTTCGGCCAGCCATCTGTCGGTTCAGGTGGAGCGGCGTGGTGAGACAGTTACCCTCGACTATACGATTCGATGAGGACAAACGTGACGCGGCAAAGATCAAGAAGAGCGAGTTTCGTTTTTGTGACGATGCTCGGCATTTTTTCAAGTGCTCAGGCGAGAGCCACGGATGATTCTCCGTCGCCACCGCCGTCGAGCACACTGCCGCCTGTCGCTCGGCCCAAGCCATTTCGACCGACTCGGCCGAATGGAAAGCCGTATCCGTCCGCACCGGGTCGACCGGGCGCGCCGGGGCGACTGGGCAATTCGCGATTTGCGGCGGTGAGCGGCGTCCGAACGCCGACGCCGACGCCGGCTGTTCCGGTGGCTCCTCCACCTGCGGTGGTTCCGGTCGTTCCGGTTGCCGGCGTGGCACCGGCGATCGATCCCACGGTCCCGGGCGAGAAAGAGGCACTCAAAGAGTGCAAAAAATATCCCGTCAACAAGAAGTTCAGGTGGGAGCTGCGCGGTGAAGTCGATCTGATGATGCTGGTGAACAACATGGCGCCGATGACCTGTCGGCCGTTCATCGTCCCCGGTGCCGTCCGTCAGTCCAAGGTGTCGATTCTCGCGCCGGATACCATGACCGCGGGCGAAGCCTATCGCATGTTCTTGGCCGCGCTCGAGACGATGGGACTCACCGTTCAGCCGGAAGGAAAGGTACTCAAGATCATCGAGTCGAACCGCGCGCGAGAGAGCGCAATTCCAATCTTTGGCGATGATTCGGCCGCGCCGCCGCAAGATCAGTATGTGACGCGACTCTTGCGTCTCGATCACGCTGGCGTCGACGAAATGAAGGGCGTGCTAGAACGCCTCAAGGGCAAAGACGGCGAGATCGGAACCTATCCCGCCACCAACACCCTCATCATCACCGATCTCGGGACCAACATTCAGAAGCTCGAAGAAGTGATCAAGCAGCTCGACGTACCGCTCGGTGGTGAGCGCATCTACGTCATCAAGCTACACACGGTCGCGGCCAAGGAAATGGCAGACCTTTTGACCAACGTGTTCAGTGTTGGCAAAGCACCGCCGGCCGGCGGCAAAGCCACTCGCCTGAACGTCACCAACACCGTCCCCGGAGAAAAGGTTACTGCCGGCGGTGCCGGTGGAACTCTTTCGGTGTCGCAGATCATTCCCGAAGATCGATTGAACATGCTGATCGTGGTGGCGACGGAAAAGGGCTTTCAGCCCATCTTGGCGCTGGTAAAGCGGCTCGATCAGACGCAGAAGTTCGGCGACGGATCGGATCATGTGCACGTGATTCCACTCGAGAATGCCAACGCCGAAGACGTGGCGGCCACGCTCGGATCGGTCGGCGCGGCGGTTAGTCGTGGCGGTAGCTCGACCGCGCGACCGGGAGCGACCACTCCAACCACGCCCACCTCGACCGGAGCGACTACCGCGCAGCACACCGGGCTCTTCGAAGGCGACGTACGCATCGCGCCCGACAAGCCAACCAACTCACTGGTGGTGCTGGCCACCGGTCGCGACTACGTGACCGTGCGCGATCTGATTCACAAGCTCGACATTCCGCGGCGCCAAGTGTTCGTCGAAGCAACTATTTTGGAAGTGTCGATCGACAAGACCCGAAACCTGGGTCTCGGCGCACACGGCGGTGACACCGTCGGTTCGGGCGACACGCAGTCATTGCTCTTCGGTGCGTCACAACCGAACAGCCAAGTGAGCTCGCTGGTGTTCAATCCGGCCGCGCTCACCGGTTTGGCCGCCGGATTGCGTGGTCCGCCGATTCCCGGCGCCAACACCATCCTCGGATTGCCGGCCGGAACCTCGATTCCGAGCTTCGGCGTGTTCATTCAAGCCATTCAGAACAACGGCGACGTCAACGTCGTCTCCATGCCGCACATTCTCACCACCGACAACGAGAAGGCCGAAATTCAGGTCGGACAAAACCTTCCGTTTCCCGGTGCGCTGAGCGCGGCGCCCGCGGTAGGTGGTGCAGGTGGCGCTGCCGGCGGATTCGGATTTGGTCTCGGCACCTCGGTGCAGCGCCAAGACGTTGCGCTCAAGCTCGAGATCACGCCGCACGTGAACGACTCCGACTTCGTGCGTCTCGAGATCAACAACGAGATCTCCGACGTTGCCAACCCGAACTTCAACGGCCTTGGACCTTCGACCACCAAGCGAACGGTCAAATCAGTGGTGACCATTCGCGATCAGCAGTCGATCGTGCTCGGCGGGCTCATCAAAGATCATCTGTCGGAGACGGTCGACAAGGTGCCGCTGCTCGGCGACATTCCGATCCTCGGCTATCTCTTCAAGCACACCACCAAGAGCATCACCAAGCAGAACCTGCTCATCATTCTCACGCCGTACATCATCAAAGATCCGAACGATCTGCGACGCATCTTCGAGCGCAAGCTACGGGAGCGCCGCGAGTTCATGGAGCGCTATTCGGCGTTCAAGGACGATCGTGACTATGAAGCCGAGGTCGATTACCGTCGGAAACGCGGCTTGCTCGAAGAGATCAATCTGACCGCCACCGAGGCGGCGCGTGAAGCCGATGAAGTGCATCGCGCCGAAGAGGCCATTCGCGGTCGCGATGCCGATGGTGAGCTGCGAATTCCGTACGAGTCTCGCGAGAGGTCTTATCCGCCCCCCGCCTTCAATCCGGGACTGGGCGTGCCAGGCCGATCCAATGTTCCAGAGATTACGCCGCCCCCTTCCGGGGGTAGCGTGCCGCCGCCTAGCGCCCCGCCGGGGAAAGCGCCCGCCCCGCCGCCGTCTGAAGACGGAGAGCGCTGATGTCACTCGAAGATCTCACCAACGAAGTCACGACTGAAGTCGCCATCGAGGACCTGAGCGCGACCCGCTTCGGTCAGCTGGCGATGCAGCGTGGTTGGCTGGATCGAAAGCAGCTCGACGAAGCGTTGGAAGTTCAGCGTGAAGAGGGCGGGCGCATCGGCGAGATCTTGCTTCGGCGACACGTGCTCACCGATGAGCAGGTGCTGGAAATTTTAGGAACGCAGCTCGACCTGCCGGTGCACTTCGAGGTGAAGCCCGAAGATTGCGATCCAGAAGTTACGTTTCTGGTACCGATCAACTTCGCCAAGCAGCATCGCATGATGGCGGTGCGTCGAGTTCAGCCGCGCGGAGTGGAAGTGGCGGTGGCCGATCCACTCGACGTGCACGCGCTCGACGACGTGAGGCGGGTGCTGGGCGCCGAGATCATTCCGGTGCTGGTGTCGAGCAGCAAGATTCTCGAGACCATCAACAAGGTTTACGCGCGCCAAGAAGGCGGTGTCGATCTCGGCGATTCCGAAGACGAGATGGGCGGCGAAGCGGAGGAGCTGGTCGACATCCTCGATCTCACCGATGAAGCGCCGATCATCCGCTGGGTCAACTCGATCATGTTTCAGGCGGTCAAAGAGCGCGCCTCCGATATTCACATCGAGCCGCGTGAAAAAGAACTCATCATCCGCTATCGCATCGACGGTGAATTGCGCGAGACCAAGCGCGCCAATCGGAACTACATCAACTCGATTTTGTCGCGCGTCAAGATCATGGCCGGTTTGAACATCGCCGAAAAGCGACTTCCGCAAGACGGTCGTATTCGCCGCAAGATTGCCGGCAAAGACATCGACATGCGCGTTGCCACTGCGCCAGGTGTCAACGGCGAGCGCATCACCATTCGTTTGCTCGATCGATCGAACGTGCTCCACGATTTGGCAGACATCGGCTTCGGTGAAGATCACTTGGTGGTCATTAACGAATTGATTCGCCGACCGCACGGAATCGTGCTGGTCACCGGACCGACCGGTTCAGGCAAAACCACCACGCTCTACGCCTGTCTGGCCAAGATCAACACGCCCGATCTCAACATTCTCACCGTCGAAGATCCGGTCGAGTATCAGCTGGAAGGCATCACCCAGGTTCCGGTCAACTCCAAGATCGAGCTCACCTTCGCGTCGGTGCTACGAAGTTATCTTCGTCACGATCCCGACGTCATCATGGTCGGCGAAATTCGCGACGGCGAGACCGCCGCCATGGCCATTCAGGCTTCGCTCACCGGACATCTCGTCTTCTCCACCGTTCACACCAACGACGCAGCTGGCGCCATCACGCGTCTGGTCGATATGGGGATCGAGCCGTTTCTGGTCGCCTCTTCACTGGTCGGACTGTTGGCACAGCGCTTAGTTCGCCGTCTTTGCATCGAGTGTCGTCAGCTCTACAAGCCGACCGCCGAAGAGCTGCAGAAAGTCGGTATCGACTCCGCCTCATTCTTCGCCGGAACGCTGCGAATTCCGCCGCTTCGCTCCAAATACACGCCGCCTCCGACGGGAATGCTCTACACCGCGCGCGAAGGTGGGTGTGGCAAGTGCGGAAAGATCGGCTATCACGGTCGAATGGGGATCTACGAGCTCTTGCTGATGGACGGTGAAATTCGTCAGCTGGCGCTCAAGAACACCGACTCGAATACGATCAAGCGCGCCGCGGTTCAACACGGCATGCGCACGCTTCGCGACGACGGCGCGGCCAAAGTTTTGGCGGGGATTACTACGCTCGAAGAAGTTTTGCTGGTCACCGCGGAGGATCGCGAATAATCGATGGCCGTCTTCAGCTACAAAGGGTTCGACGCGCGCGGCAAAGCGGTGAGCGGCGTCAAGGACGCCGACAATATGCGCGCGCTCCGGGCCAACTTGCGTCGCGATGGAATCATTCTCAGCGACGCCAAAGAGACGGCGCTTCGCACCAAGCAGGCGATCGAGACCGCGTCGATTGGGCTCATCGCGTTCATCAATCCAGTCACCGCGATGCGCGTGTGGCAAGAGCGCGAGACCGCTGACAAGATTCAAGTCGCTGGCCTCACCAGGCAGCTCGGTACGCTGATCAAAGCCGGCGTGCCACTGGCTGAATCACTCGGCGCATTGGTCGATCAGATCGAACGACCGGGGCTCAAACGCGTTCTCGCCGACATCAAGACGCAGGTCAACGAAGGCTCGTCACTCGGCGACGCCATGGGACGCCATCCCAAGATCTTCGAAGATCTTTACGTGAACATGATTCGCGCCGGCGAAGTGTCGGGAAATCTCGACGCCGTGTTGTTTCGATTGGCCGAATTTCTCGACGCGCAGAATCGCCTGAAGCAGAAGATCATCAGCGCGCTTTTTTATCCCATCGTGATGACGTTGGTTGGTGCGGTGATCATGGGCATTCTCATGACCTCGGTCGTTCCCAAGGTCACCACCATCTTCGCCGATACCGGCCGCGCGCTGCCCTGGAACACCGAGCTTCTGATCACCGTCTCCGACGTGCTGTCGAGTTGGAAGGGGCTGGTGCTCGCGGCCTTCATCGTCGGCGCAGTGATTTTCTTTCAGCGTTGGAAGAAGACGCCCGTTGGTCGCGGCAAAGTCGATCGCTGGATGCTCAAGCTGCCGATCGTGGGCGATCTCATTCGTCAGATCGCCATCACCCGTTTCGCCAAGACATTGTCCACCATGCTCGGTTCGGGCGTGCCGCTTTTGCGTGCGCTCGACATCGTCAAGGCGATCTTGGGCAACACGGTGCTCACTAAAGTGGTCGAGGACGCCAAAGAGTCGATCAAAGAGGGCGAATCGATCGCGGCGCCGCTTCGNNCGACGATCGGGTGAGTTTCCACCCATCGTCACCCATATGATCGCCGTCGGTGAGCGATCGGGTCAGCTGGAGCAGATGCTGGAGAACGTAGCGCTGGCCTACGATCAAGAGATCGACGCCAAGATGGGACGCCTGACCACGCTGCTAGAGCCGCTCATGATTTTGCTCATGGGTGGATCGGTCGCCTTCGTCGTGTTTTCGATCCTTTCGCCGATCATGGAAATGAACGAGTTCGTCAGCTAAGGAGGAATTTGAAATGAGGGGCAAAATGAGGGGTTCACACAAGAGAATCATCGCGCGGGCGGCCGGTATGACGCTCATCGAGATCATGGTCG
>PLXG01000388.1 GCA_003153195.1 Myxococcales bacterium | reverse complement strand
GATCGCGGACGAACGCAGCAGACGAGGCCCGCAGCAAGCCAGACGAGAGCACAGGTTTTGACGGCCCGCTCTAAGCACGTGCTAGAATCGGCCGGCCTATGGGCGCCGCGGAAGCTCAGACCAGAGCAGCACAAGGACGCTTGCTGGTAGAGGCGCTCGTCTTTTGTCTGTCGCGCTCGAAAGTAGGCGGCGCGTTCGATCCGGAGACGCTGCGCTCGGTCGTCGCGTCTTCGTTGAGCGAGATCTGGCGAGACGGAGAGATTCGGCTCGAATCGCTGTGGAAGACGCTTTGCCAACAGGCCGAATTGACCGCCGAAGAGATCGCCCCGCCGCTTTTCATCTTCAAATCGTGCGAAGATCAGCTCGGGGTCCGGGTGCGGCTTCCTCATGCGCTGTCGGCGATTCCACGTGCGGAGCAAGATCGTCTGCGCGATGCGCTGCCATTCAAACGGACCGAGCTCGTTCAGTCGCTCGGCGAGATTCGCAAGGACACCGAAGATGAGCCGTCGCAGGCGGCGATCGATCTGGGCGCGCTCGCCAGGCGGGCGGAAGAGGGCGTGCTCCAGGCCGGCGACCGCTCGTCGGAGGATAGCGAGGAGCGCTCACACTTCTCCAAGGGCGAGCTGGCGATCGGATTTCTAGTCACCATCATGGTGGCATCGGGACTCGGCAGCGGGCTGCATGTGGCGTTTCACAACGGCGCGCACTTGGTGGATGTCGCGGACGTGGCCACCATCTTGCGCCTGAGTGAGGCGAAGCTCGACGGTCCTTCCATGGTGGCGACCCTCGACGATCCGCGTTGGGAAAAGCTGAGCAAAGAAGAGCAGCGAAAGCTCTCTCGTTCGCTGTTCGACCTCGAAGAAAAAAAGGGCGTTCAGTCCCTCACCCTCATTGACAAATCGCGCGACACCCGCGCCATCATCTACCACACCGAGCACGGCACGCTCACCTCCGTTCCCTGAATTGACGCTGATGCGCACGTCGCTTACGATTCGCGCATGCGTCGTGCGCGCGGTTTCACCTTGATTGAGCTCATGATGGCGGTGGCGATCTTGTCCATTCTGTCGTCGCTGGCGATCCCGTGGTGCGTTCGCTACGTCCGTCGGGCGCGAGCTGCCGAGGCTCCGCTGGCCATACGAAAAATGTACGATGGAGCGGTCTCTTATTTCGTCGCCGATCGCGCGGACTCGTCGGGAAAGCTGATGCCGCGCCGATTTCCCGGTTCGGCCGGCCCGACGCCGTCCAGCCCTCCCATGGGAAACAAGATCGCAGTACCGGCGGGCGACTGGAAGACTCCGCAATGGAGCGCGCTCGATTTCACCCTCAGCGAACCGACGCGATTTTCTTTTCGCTTCGATGACAACGGTCAGCCGGGCGCCGCTGCATTCGCTCAGGTGATCGCGCAGGGCGATCTCGATGGCGATGGAGTCTATTCGCTGTACGCGCGGAGCTGCAGCGGCACCAGCGATGGCGTCTCCAGCGGCACCGCGGTCTATTCGGTGAACGAGCTCGAGTAGTTACTCTGTTTGTATAAGTGTCGTCGTCGCGGGAAATTGCGCAGCGCGATCATAAAATGATAAAATCAGCTCGGTGAGACCCGAGCGCGTACCCTCTGCCGAGCTACAGTACCCGCGCAAGCCGATGGTGCGAGTGTCGCGCGTGGCGCTGTTCGATCGCGAGATTCGCGAGCAGCTCTCCAGCTCTGCCGTCGAGATTCTGCTCGGCAAGGCGCACATACTCTCCGAAGGAAAATGTTCCAGCGCCGCCACCGGTGGTCCCAGTTTTTATGGATCGACCATGTTCACCATCGATCTGTCATCCACTGGCACGAGCGGCACGCTGATTCGCGAAACCTGCGATGCGCGGCTGGCGCGCAAGTTGGCCGAGCTCATGGGCAAAGATTCACGGGTGACCAAACGAGTCCGTCAGATCGCCTGCGGCGAAGCGGAACGATTGGCGGGCGGCGCCATCAAATCCAAAGTCACCGACGTGCGCGTGCGCGCGCAGCTCACTCAGATCTACATTGATGTCGACGTTGAAGGACCGTGCGCATGAATCAATTTTATTCGGCGCGCGACGCAGCCGAGATCGTCGGCGTGGACGAAAGTCGCGTCCGCTACTGGGCGCAGACCGGCTTCATCGGCCCCAGCGCGCGTCCCGACGGGCGAGCGGCCTACACCTTCGAAGATCTGATTGGGCTCAAAGCGGCCAAGGCGCTGCTCGATCGCGGTCTCACGTTACAGCGCGCGCGAAAGAGTGTCGCGGCCCTCCGCTCCAAGCTACCTGAGCTTCGGCAGCCTCTCGCGCATCTGCGCGTGGTGGTCGAGCGCGACGGTGGACAGCTGATGGTGCTGGCCGAAGGCGGCGCGTTCGAGCCGATCTCGGGTCAGCTGCTGTTCGATTTCGATCTGGAGACGCTGGCCGGTCAAGCGGCCGAGCTCCATCCGCCGCCGACCGACAGCCAAACGGCCTACAACTGGTTTTGTCGCGCGGTCGAGCTCGAAGCCGGCGATTTGGGCGATGCTGAGCCGGCACGTTCGGCCTATCGTCGCGCGCTCGAACTCGATCCACTGCTCGCCGCCGCGCACACCAACCTGGGCGCAATTCATCACCGCACCGGCAATTTGGGCGAAGCGCGCACCAGCTTCGAGCAGGCGCTGCTGCTCGATCCCGATCAACCAGAGGCGCGTCACAACTTGGCCAATCTGCTCGACGAGCTCGGCGAAACCGAGCAGGCGATCGCCGAGTGGTGTCGCGTGCTCAACTCGAGTCCCGATTTCGGCGATGCCCATTTCAACTTGTCAATGGCGCTTCACCGCGGCGGCCAAACGGGTAGGTCGCGCACCCACCTCGAGCGCTATCTGGAGCTCGACTCGACGGGAGAGTGGGCGGAGCAGGCGCGTAATTTTCTATAAATTCGTGCTCGCCCAGCGCCGACTTTGACCGGCCGTCGATTTGGCGGCATCCTCATCACATGCCGATCTACGAATACCGCTGCGAGTGCGGCGCCAGACTCGAATCGATCGAGCGAGTCGGCACGGTCCGCGAGCAGTGCGGCGATCTGTGCGCGCCCCCAAAAGCGACCAAGCTCGCACACGGAAGCGGGCGCATCGAGCGCATCTTCTCCACCGGTATGATTCGCGGCGACGGGCGCGAGGCCAAAGAGCCAACCTTCGATCCTTGCAAGAAATCGAACCGTCCCGGCGGCGGTTGCGGCGGCGACGAATATTGAGCGCGCTGCTCTCGGTCCGTTCGCTTTCGACGCAGTTTCGTGGCGAGCACAGCGTCTTCAAGGCCGTCGACAAAGTTTCCTTCGACATTGCGCCGGCGTCGACGCTCGGAGTGGTAGGCGAGTCGGGCTCAGGAAAATCGGTCAGCGCACTTTCAATCCTGCGGCTCATTCTCTCGCCGGGCGAGATCGTCGGCGGCGAGATCCTGTTCGAAGGACGAAATCTCCTCGACGCGAGCGAGCGCCAAATGCGCGACGTGCGCGGCAATCAGATCGCCATGGTGTTTCAAGAGCCGATGACNNCCGATGACCTCGCTCAATCCGGTTTATACCGTCGGCAATCAGGTTGCCGAGCCGCTGTTCGTACATCGCAAGGTCTCACGCAAAGAGGCGCGCACGCAGACCATCGATCTCTTTCGCCTGGTGGGAATCGCCGATCCGGAAAAACGGGTCGACGAATATCCGCATCAGCTCTCCGGCG
>PLXG01000119.1 GCA_003153195.1 Myxococcales bacterium | reverse complement strand
TCGGCCGCAGCCGACTCCGACACCCACGCCGACGCCGACGCCCACACCGACGCCGACCTCCCAGCTCAGCTACGCTGGAACGTTCTCCGCACAAACGACGCTCGATTTTTCACAGAGTTCGACCTTCGGCGCGATCGTCAAACCGCTCACCGATTTTCTCAGCTCGCTCGGGACGAATCCGGGCGCGGCGGTTCTGCAGCTCGCCGCGGACGCGCAGCTTCTTCCGAACGTCGGCTCGTACATCCTCAACCAGGTCGGTAGTTTTCTGTCGAACGGAATTCAGCTCGACCTGAGCAAGGCGGCGGCCATCGGAACCGGTCTCTCCAATTTGACGCAGTCGATCGATCTCGGCACCACCATCACCGTGCACGCGCCCGGTTCGGCCGGCAGAACCGAAGTAGATATTCAGATCACCTCCGCCACTTTTCACGCGCTCGGAAATTCTTTGCAGCTGGCGATTCCTGCGGCCGGCCAAGTGATGGCGCACGCGGTGATCGCGAGTACGCTGACTCCGTCGAGCACCTCGGTGGCCGACGCCAGCATTGCGCTCGGAACCGGGCAGCTGGTGCTTCCGCTCGGCGATCTTTTTCTGCAGGCCGCCGGCCAGCTGGTCCTTTCGCCGCTCACCGGGGAGACCGATCTGAAAGCTGGGCTCATCGCGCTCATCGGGTGCGACGACCTCTCCTCGTCGAACTTCTTCTCGCTCGGAATCTCGCCGCAATCGCTGTGCGAAACCGCGGTCGGCTTCCTGACCGACAAAACCAGCGAAGAGTTGAAATCGGAGCTGCTACTCAACGTCACCATTGGCGGCGGAACCTTGTCGTTGACCGATGTGGCCAAGGCCGGCGACAAGAGCGACGGTCAGTCGGACGGAATTTCGGGTACCTGGCAATGGTCGTTTCCGCTTTTGACCGGAACGGTCGCGCTCAGTCCCACGTTTACCGGCACCAGGAATCCATAACCGACGTGCCGCTCACCGCATAGCAGTGCTACTCTAGTTGCGGCGCATGCCCGATCTCGAGACCTCACTCACCTACTGTACCTACTGTCCGAAGCTTTGTCGGCACACCTGCCCGGTGTCGAACGCCGAGCCGCGTGAATCGATCATTCCGCAGGCCAAGATGGCAACGCTCAGGCAGTTGCGCACGCTGGCGATTCCCAATGAGACGCGCGCGGAGATGAGCGAGGCGCTCTACGCCTGCAGCGGGTGCGGCGCCTGCACCGAATTTTGTCGTCACAGCGTCGAGACTGGACCGGCGCTGTTTGGCGGGCGTGCCGATGCGGAGCGAGAAGGCCACGGACATCCGACGCTGGCTGGATTTGCCGAACGTTGGGAGTTGCACTCACGCAAGACCGCCGGCGAGATCGCCGCGCAAGTTCCGCGCGAGCGTCGACTACCCGAAGCACGGGTGGCGTTCATGCCCGGCTGCGACGGCGGACAGATCGCCAATCGCGCGCTCGCACTATTCGATCGTATCGATGCGTCCTACGTGACCATCACCGCCGGCGAACACTCCTGCGGTGGATATCCGATCCTCGCCGCCGGATTGCCCGACCGATTTCGTCTGCACGCCGAGCGCATGGCCGTCGCGCTGGCCGGATATTCCGAAGTGGTGGTGAATTGCCCGTCGTGCGCGTTCGTCATGAAGGGCGAGTACAAAAAATTCGGCGTACCGCTCAAATGCAAAATCACTAATACCTCGGAATTTCTGGAGCCCTTCATCGAGCGCATGCCGGTGACGCGACCGGAGCCGGCGGTTTTTTATCACGACCCCTGCTATCTCGGCCGACAGCAGGGTGTGTACGATGCGCCGCGTCGCGCGCTCGAAAAATCGGTCGGCACTCTGCACGAGTTTTCGCAGTCGCGGGAGAACGCGGAATGTTCTGGCGGCGGCGGGCTGTTGCCGCTGACCATGCCGGAGACATCGGAAAAGATTGCAGAGCATCGCTTGAAAGAAGTGCGCGCATCCGAGGTGCGCACCGTGGTCACCGGATGTCCGACCTGCAAGCGCCGGCTCGGCGGCGAAGGGGTTCGAGTGCTCGATCTGGTCGAGCACTTGGCCAACGCCACCGATCCGCTTTAGGGTGTCCCTAGGCTTCAAAATCAAAGCGGCCGGCAGAAAAAGCGGGAGCTGTGAAGACGCCCCTGGCTAAGATATGCTGCCGCCATGCACACCGTCGTCATCGTAAATCCACGCTCCGCCGGCGGGAAGACCGAACGGAACTGGCCGCGCATGCGCGAAGTGATCCACGAGCAATATGGCGCATTCGAGCATCGTTTCACCGAAGGTCCAGGCGACGCCACCCACAAGGCGCGGGAAGCGCTCGAGGCCGGTGCGGACCTGGTGGTTGCCCTCGGCGGCGACGGTAGCATCAACGAAGTCGCCAACGGATTCTTCTCAGCCGCCAAAGAAAAATGCAAACCCGAGGCCGCGCTGGGAATTCTGCCCGCCGGCACCGGCGGCGATTTCATTCGCACGCTCGGCGTCCCTCGCGATCTCGGCGAAGCCGCCGCGCATCTCAAGAACGCGAAAATTCGCACCATCGATGTCGGGCGTCTGGCATTCACCGAAAAGAGCGGCGCGCCCCTCGCTCAGACGCGGCACTTCGTCAACATCGCCTCTTTTGGAATCGCCGGGCTGGTCGACGAATACGTGAACAAATCTTCCAAGTCGCTGGGCGGAAAAGTGTCGTTCGCGCTGGCAACGCTCAAGGCTGGCGCGGTCTACAAAAACGCGAACGTACGCATTACGCTCGACTCCGCTCCACCGCGTGAGGGACGCATCTACAATGTTGCGGTGGCCAACGGCCGCTACTTCGGCGGTGGCATGAAGGTGGCGCCCGACGCAGCGCTCGACGACGGTTATTTCGATGTGGTGACACTCGGCAATTTTGGATTCGGCGATTTGCTCTTTCGCGGACTTGATATCTATTCGGGAAAACATTTATCGAATCCCAAGGTTATGGTTCATCGGGCGCGACGCATCGATGCCGAGGCGCTGGAGGACGTGGTGGTGCTGCTCGATGTCGACGGAGAGCAGCCCGGACAATTGCCGGCGCAGTTCGAGCTTTTGCCGAACGCGCTGCGAGTCAAAGCGTGAAGCTGCGCCTCATCAAGGCCGGCGTGGCGCTCGCCTGCGGCGTGCTGCTGTTTTTGTCGTGCGCCGACTTCGACATCTGGCCGCTCACCTGGATCGCGGTGGCGCCGCTCATCGCCGTCGTGCTGCACCCGAGTACCAAGCGACCGGCGGTGTACGGATTTTTGTGCGGGCTCACCGCCAACGGTGGCGGCTTTTATTGGATCGTCGGATTCCTACAGCGATTCGGACATCTGCCCATTGCGGCGTCGGCGCCGATTTTTGCACTGCTCATCGGCTATCAGGCCACCACCTTCGCGCTGTTCGCCTGGGTGCTGCGTCGCATTCACGATCGCCTGCCGCAAATTCCAGTCGTGATTTTAGCGCCAGTCTCCTACGTGTCGCTCGAGCTGGTGATGCCGTTCATCTTCCCCTGGTATCTGGCCATCACGCAGGCCTGGCATCCGCTCGCCATTCAGGTCGCCGAGCTGACCGGACCGCTCGGCGTGTCGTTCATTTTGGTCATGGTGAATGCGGCGATCTATGCAGCGACAAAAAAACAGATGCGGCAAGTCGCGGGTGCGGCGGTGGCGATGGCGCTGGTGCTCGGATTCGGTGCGCTCCGAATTCATCAGGTTTCAGCGGCGCGCGATGCGGCACCCAAGCTGAAGGTGGGCGTGGTGCAAGCCAACATCGGCATCCACGAAAAATGGGTACCCTACATGGCGACGTCGAATCTCGCCACGCATCAAGCGCTGTCGAAGAAGCTCGAGGAAGAGGGCGCTGATCTGATCGTCTGGCCAGAGTCGTCGTACCCGTTTTTCTTCGAGCGTTCGCAGAAGCACGACTGGCCAGAGACGTCACCGCAAGAGGCGCGTCGCGGTTTTCACACGCCGCTCCTGTTCGGCTCGCTCACCGCCGACCGAATCGCGCCCTACCCCTACAATTCGGCGCTGCTCCTCGACAAAGAGGGCGACGTGCGCGGGCTTTTCGACAAGAACATCTTGATGGTGTTCGGCGAATACGTTCCGTTCTACGAGCAGATGCGCTGGCTCAAAAAATATATCCCGGATATTTCCAATTGGTCGCGCGGCACCGACGTGACGGTCTTCCCGTTCGATGCGCCGCCCGGTTCCGCCGCCAAGCCCATCAAGATCGCGCCGATGATCTGTTACGAGGATATTTTTCCTTCGTTCGGACGGCGGCTGGCTAAGCTCGAACCGAATCTGATGATCAACATCACCAACGACGCATGGTTCGGGCGCACGTCGGAGCCGTATGAGCATATGGCGCTCAGCGTCTATCGCGCCGTCGAGCTCCGGCTCGATCTGGTACGGGCGGTCAACACCGGCGTGTCTGCTTTCATCGACTCGACCGGGAAGCTGACGAAAAAAACAGCGTCGGTGGACCCGGAAGAAAAGCCCAGCGCGCCGCCGACCACCCTGCTCGGCGAAGTGGCTGTACAGCAGGCCAGTACGATCTATGGAACGGTCGGCGAAGCGTTCGGCGGACTGTGTCTGGTGGTGCTGTGCTACTTCGCGCTGCGTGCGCGCGCCGCCGCCGGTTCGCCGGTGAGATGGCCGCTGGTGCTCGTCGGTGCGCTTTCGCTGGCGGTTTTCATTTCACTCATGGTGGCCATCCTGGTCGGGCCGAGCCAAGTCGAGTTGGCGTGGATTCTCCTCTCTCATCGAAAAATTCCCGCTGGTACCGCTGAGATTGCGTTTCATACCGGGGTCTGGCTGATTCCAATTCTAGCGATCGGATCGCTGATCGCCGGTTTGGTGCTAGCACGCATCGCTCGCCGCGCGACCGGCGCAGCGCCACCGGTGATCGAATCGGTGCTGGCGATCGTGGCCATCATGATCATTCCGGCGGTCTTGTTCGGCACGCTCGAAGGCGAGCAAGCCGGCCTGGTGATCGGCGCGCTCATCGCCGGACTACTCAGTCGCTTCGGCGCCAATCGCTGGCGACAGCCCGCTTAGCCGAATGGCATTGATGTTAACGCTGAGCGCGTCCCCGACGCCGTTTCGCACCTTCGGTTGAGGCGGCACGAATTCGGTCGCCTCACTCTGCGAGCCTTGCACGATGGCTCGAGGACGGCATCGGCAAGGCGTGCAAACGACTACCTCACGCCGTCTCCCAGAAGACGCGCGATCGTCGGCGCTGCGAAATTAGTGCAGCATCATCGGATAAGTCAGCTTGATCTTATCGGTCTTGAACGGCGGAAACTTTGCCGTCTTGAGCGCGGTGAGCACGCAGTCGCCGATGGGCTCTTTGTCGTAGGGCGGCGCGAGCTCGAGCGACTCGAACTTTCCTTCGCCGAGGATGGTCATCTTGATGGTGATCGTTCCGCCACGCTCGAAGTGCACGAAACAGGCGTGCATCTGGCTCTTGAGCGCGCCGAGTGACTTCTCCACTTGTGCGATCGAGAGCGTCTCCGGCAGCGCATCGTGCGCCGCCTGCTTGCGCCGGGCCACTTCAGCCGGGTCGCTTTCGGCCGGACAGCTCGCATCGGGCTCGCGCGCGATCTTGGCGTACGGTTTGGGCGTGTGGGGATCGAGCAAAAAGACTTCGCCGGTGCAGCGATTGTAAACGCGATAGCCGAGGAGCTTCACTCGCACGCCGATCGATTTCTCCACGCTCCACTTTGCTTCCGGCTGAAACACCAGCTGCGCGCGAAGCTGTGGCGCCACCTCTTTCTCGAAACGATCAGATGCTTTGACGTCGACGAGCGACACGGTGAACGACGACCAGACCGGCAGCGAAGGCTTTCCGCTCTTCATGCTCTCCGGATCTTCGCTGCTGACCCAAACCGGTCGTCCGTCGACATCGACCGGCGCAGAGCAGGCGATGCAACCGAAAAACTCGACGGTGCGCAGCTTGCGGGCGGGGTCGTACGGCGACACGCGAATTGAGTTTCCATCTCCGAGCGTTCGATAGGACACGTCGCCCGAATGTGAAAGCGCCCAATCGCGCACGCTGCGACACTGTCGCGACGAGAGCTCCTGATCGGCCGGACATTCACTCACCAACGGCTCGACCATACGTGCCAAATCGCCGGAGTTGACCGGCTTGGCGGAATCCCAAAGCTCATCGAAGGCGACCCGAGGCGCGACGTCGGCCGCCGGAGCCTTCACCTCCACAGGCTCCGCGCCCAATCCCGCCGCCGATGCCAAAAGGACGACAGCGAAACAGGTCCGGCCCAGCTTCGTCATGTGAACAGAACTAACAGTCCTCGAGGCCCGGCGCAAATCTTCAGGCGGCACGCGGAATCCAGATCCACCCGTCCTGCTCCACCATCGAATCGGGCGGCGGTAAACAGCGTCCTTCCGCGAACAGATAGGCGGTGTAGGCGCACAGGATCGCGTCGAACTTGTGGTCGTTCGAAAGTCCGTGCTCTCGCCAGGCGCCAGGCGCGAACGCCACGTCGGAGAGTGCGTTCAAAATCTCCAGCCGCGCCGCCGGCGAACCGGCCGAGCGTTTGTAGCGAGTGGCCGTGCGCGCACCAAAGAGCTGCGTGAGCGTGGCCTTGGGATAGACCTCGATCAGATTTTTGCTCAGTTGATATCGCGCCGACAACGCGCGCAAAAGGTACGCAGTGCGCGCGGTAAGCGGCCCCATTCCCTGGCCCAAGGTCTCGCGCGGCAGAATGTGATGCTCTTCGTGCAGGACCACTTCGGTCGCGCGCTGGGTGTACGAAGTGTAGCGCGGTTTGGTGGTGTTCGAGACGATGCCGTCGACGCGTGGCTTCGACGCCCGATCTTGAAACCAGCGGACCACCGGCACGTCGCAACGTTCGACGGTGGGACAGCTGGGCAACTGACAGCGCACACAAACCGGAAGTGTGAGCGGCGCATCGATCGCCACCAGCGTTCGTTCGTCTTGCGCGAGCAGATAGCTGAGCAGCCGATCGTCGAACCACGGCGCATCCTTGCCGGTGCCGTAGTCGGTCACCTGCACTCCGCTTTCGGCGCGCTCGAGCCGGGCGACGGCGGTGTTCTTGCCTTTTCCGCCGCCGAGGTCGACGCCGATGAATGTTTCGAACTTGTTCACTCGACTTCATTGTATACGATGGAAACCAAGGAGCGAGCGATGTCACGTCTGGAAGCGTTACAAAAATTCGTGGAGCAGTCCCCCTCCGATCCATTCCCGCTCTACGGACTGGCGATGGAATTGAAAAACGCCGGACAGCCGGAAGAGGCGCATCAGAAGTTCGTCACGCTCGAGACGAAATTTCCCGACTACGTGGCGCAGTACTTGATGCACGGTCAACTGCTGGCGGGGCTCGATCGAAAAGAAGAGGCGCGTGGTGTCTTCACCCGAGGCATCGAAGCCTCCCGCAAAAAGGGAAACGCGCACGCGTTAGGCGAGCTCGAACAGGCGCTCGACGCGCTTTAAACCAGGTCTAGAGATAGAGAGATTAAGCCGCGGTGCGCTTGGGCGGAAGACTTCGCACTCGTCCCAATTCCGCGATTCCGCGCTCGCGCAAAAATTCCAGGAACGCGATCGCCGCCGGCAGCTCGACTGCCGGAATGTTGTCGACCAGCTCTTTGGCCTGCCGGCGCAGAATCTCGCCCGGACCTTCGGCCTGCGCCGCCGGTCTCTCGAGCACCACCTCTTCATTCGGCGGCTCGGGCGCGACGCCCCATGGCGCCGGCTCCTTCGGCTCGATCTTCTCCTTCTCCAGCCACTTCTGCATGTGCCAGTGAAGGATGTCGCCGCGATAGCTGAACCAGCGCTCCCGCTCGGCGGGATAGTTGATGAGTACGTCCTTGAAGCGGCGAAACGCGCCTTTGCCGTCGATGGAGATGATCAATCGCTCACGCAGCGGCTCATCGGTGACACCGGCGACGAAGCGCTCCATCCACTTATATTGCTCGCGCGACGCCGCTGGCTCGACGCGAAGAAATTGATCGCCGCCATTTTGAACCTTCTGCCGAACTTCCTTATAGTCAGTCGCCGTTTCACACACCGTCACCACGTCGCCGCTCTTTAAGTCGACGAAGCTCTCAGTATCCGGGGCATTGCGCTCAAAAGCGGTCTCTAAGTCAGCCCAATTAATGGGCACTACGCGGGTCGACATCGGTGTCTCCTAACGTAAATCCTAAGTCACCTCACCTTACGATACGACCTCTCCTGCCCCCTTTCAAGTGAAAGCGAGAGAAAGAATTTTAGTGGGGAATCATGGGCTTGGTCGAGGTACTGGCGACTCATCCATCGTTCCCCGAGGAAGTCTCCACGAAGGCGTCGAGGAAGGCGATCGCCCCCAAATGGCTTGACTCTCTTCAGGGTGAAGATAGGATGCATCCCCCAAACGCAGATGAGGTTCGAATGGCTCGCGTTACTGTAGAAGACTGCTTAGACAAAGTAGGAAATCGTTTTGCACTGGTGATTCTGGCGGCGGAACGGGCTCGCCAGCTGGCCAAGGGCGCCCGTCCACTCGTTCAGTGCGACAACAAACCAGCGGTCAGCGCGCTTCGTGAGATCGCCGACGCCCGCGTGAAGTTCAATGAGAGCGTGACCGAAACGGTCGAGACATTCCTCAAAGAGACGCGCGCGCGCGGTCTCATCAAGTACTAGCTTCAACCGATTCTGCAGTCGTAGTGGCAGCTCCTCTCTCTCTACTTTATCAAGTCGCGCACGAAAACCTATCGGGAATTTGTCTGGTGCGCCCACCGAGCACATCCGCTTCGCTGCGCGTTCTATTCAATGAAGGTTGGGTGCACGCGATCGATCTTTCGGCGCGGATCGCAGCGACCGATACTCCGGCCCGCGGTCCCGATGCGCTCTCGCGACTCTTCGATCTGATCGATGCAACCAGTGACGCGACCTTCGCCGCCGAAGCTCCGTCCGATTTCGATCGCCGATATCGTTACGCGCCATTTCATCCGGCCAGGGTGTTGCGCGATCGAGCCGCGAAGCGCGCCTCGGATTGGCGCGCGCGAATCGGGCTGGGCTCGATCGTCCTTCCCACACCGCCACATGCGAGCGCAATTGACGCAGACGAGCGTCCGTTGGTTGCCTTTTTGTCGCGACCGCGCAGCGGCCACGAGATCGACGATGCTGCTCTTTGTCCGCCGACACGCGCCGAGCGACTCATCTCCGAGCTCGACGTGCTGGGCGCCATTCGGTTCTGCGCGTTGGTTGCAACACCGAGCTCACCATTCAGTGTCCTCAGCCTCGCCGAGTCGAGCTCGTTAGATGAAGTGAAACGCGCCTTTCGCACACTCGCACGCTCGCTTCACCCCGACCTCCATCCCGGCGTGGAGGCATCCGAACGGCATCGCTTGGAAGCTCGCTTCTCCGAAATCGCCGCCGCCTACCGCGCCATCATCAAAGAACGCACCTAACTGCACTAAAGTGGAACTCGCTTGCCCTTCGAGCGAGCAAATGACTGGCACGC
Organism: Myxococcales bacterium; assembly: GCA_003153195.1. GTDB lineage: Bacteria > Myxococcota_A > Polyangia > Palsa-1104 > Palsa-1104 > PALSA-1153. The sequence goes on along the minus strand of PLXG01000119.1, from coordinate 2,403 downwards.
GACGTGCTCTAACCCGGTTCATGTCGAACGCGACGTACCGCCCGAACGACGACGGAAGCTTCAGCGGGGGGGGCCCAATCACGCTGAGCACGCCGGGCGCCGCGCTGCCGATGAATCCGATCGGCTCCGAGTCGTATGCGCATCGGACCAACGCCCGTATCGGGCTCGGCCACGGCACGCTTTTCGTGATCGACGTGACGCTCGATCGTCCGCTCACCGTGAGCCAGGATGCCACCGTCGTAGAAGTAGCAACATTGTTACGCAAACATGAAGCTGGATTTGTCAGCGTGATCGATTCGGAGCGCCGCTTTCTCGGTGTAGTTCCAGCCGAGGCGCTCCTCTCCTGTCTCGCCGACAACCGCGTTCCATCGAAGGTCAGCTCACTCATCTCGTCGCAGATCCCCACCTGTGGGCCGCAAAGCCTACTGTTGGATGCGGTGCGGCAGATGCTGGCGTGCTTCCTGCGACGGATTCCGGTTGTCGGTGAAACGGGAATCCTGCTCGGCACGCTGTCGCTCTCCGCAGCGGCCAGCGCCGCAGAGCGTGACCCGACCATCGTCGAGGCGATTGAAGCGGCTCTGCGTCCGTCGCTGTTTGCGCGCGCTTGGGCCTGACTTTCTCCTTCTTGTCAGAACGCCGCCTTCTTGACAGAACNNAACGCCGCTTCGAGAGAACTCTTCGTTTCGCGAATATGAAAAAACTTCCTCGTGCGCTCGATACCGCCTCGGCAGCGCTTACTGCCTGTGCTGGCGCGCTCGGTGACGATCGCGACGTCCCTGAAATTGCACTGGCATCGGCGCTCGCATTTCGTATCAGCGCCGATGATCAGGTGACGCTGGCCGGGCCGCACGCATTTCCGTGGCGAGAGGAGCTCGCGCGCGCGGCCGAACGCCTTGGTTATCGCGTCCAGCTGGTGGCCTCGAATGAACGGCCCGGAGGCGCCCTGCACCAACGCGCGCAAGCGGAAGCGTACGCGCTCATTTCATCTCAAGCCGACGCGAACCGTCCCACGTTGCTTTGGGGCGTGCACGCGCCGGAGTTCGGCATTGCCGTTGATCTGCGCGCGGGCGCGGTCGCGGTTTCAGGAATTCTCGACGGGTTTGCGCCCGATACGATCGCGCGCGAATCGATCGGCACCGGCGATGTGCCACTCTTGTTCGCCCTCGCGCTCACCGAAAAAATCGACGCACCGGCGAGCGAACGCGTTCGATCGATGCTGGCGGCGGCGCTCGAGCACGGACGCGGGCCAGCACCGACATTTTCCGGCGTGGCAACGGGCATCGCCGCTTGGCGCAACATTTTCGCCGCGCTCGAAAGCGGCGTGGTCGATCCGGCCGGATTTTCGTACACCATCGCGCGCGCTGCCGAAGCGAGACGCGCCATCGCCGAGCGGCTTCGCGCGGAGGGATTTCCACTCGAGCCCGCGCGCGTCGCCTATGGCCGATCGGCTTCGATGTTGACCGAGCTGTCGCGTCTGTCTCCGTTTCCGCCCACGCCGGCGACGATGCTCACGTCCTCTTTGCGGGAAGAATCGGCGGCGCTGATCGCCGAAGTGATCACCGCCGAATCGCAAGCGCTCGATCAGATCGCCCACGCATTAGTCGCCGAATCGCGATCCCGCAGCCACGCCCTTTCCGTGCGCGAAGCGACATCCGCCGAGCTGCCGGCGCTGTTCGCCTGCACCCGCGAGATTCCAGTTTTGGAGATTGAAGCAGACGCCGCGGAATGTCGCGCCCGCGTCGCGCCGGCAATTGGACGGGGCTTTCGCGCCAAGCTGATCTTCGATGAACGCGGCACACGCACCATCGCTCAGCTGCTTTATGCGCCGCTCGAACATGCGCACTATCCCATCGCCGCGTTGGGAAAGCGCTGGCTCATCTTCTGTCCGTGGGTGGCGCACAGCGAGCGCGGTCGTGGGCTCGGCGCCAAATTATTCGCGGAACTGGAAGCTTCGGCTCGTCAGGAGAACATCGACGGCCTGCTCGCGCTCGCCACCTCCGATGAACGATTTCTCCACGGCGGAGCGTTCGAGCCGTTCGGAATGACCGAGATCGCGCGTGCCGCCGACGTGCGTCTGTACGAACGCAGATTGTCCGACATTCCTTCGGATGCGAAATTTCTGGCGCCACTCATTTCGGAATCGACCTCGTGCGAGGATCCGCCGTTTACGATTCCACCGAGCGCCCGCAAAGGATCGCTGCCGGTCATTGTCAGACAGGGCTACAATTGTCCGCTGCTTTTGCGAATGAGGCGCGAGCTAGTCGAAGCGGCCAAACAGTCCGGCTCGAGCGTCGCGCTCGATGTCGCCGACGGCAGCGCCACTTCACCGATTCAGGCGACGGTGAGCCGCCGCCCGCTTCCTCATCGCTACCTGCCGACAGCGCACCTGATCGAAGGACTCAA